>AYNO01000236.1 GCA_000500915.1 Rhodobacter sp. CACIA14H1 | reverse complement strand
GCAACGCTCAATCCAGCTTGCGGATATAGGTCCAGGTCGGCACCCGCGCATTGCGCGCCACCGAAAACGTCTCGGCATCGCCCAGATACTGGAAGCCCGCATTCGTCAGCACCCGCGCGGAACCGGGATTGTCCTGGAACACCTCGGCAAAGACCGTCCGGCTGCCCTGCGGATTGGCCGCGATCAGCGCCCGCACCGCCTCGGAGGCAAAGCCCGTGTTCCAGAAGGCCGGCGCGACCCAGTAGCCGATCTCGGACTGGCCGCGATTCCACTTCGCCTCGTCCATGCGCTTCAGGCTGATCACGCCCAGCACTTCGGCCAGACCCGACGCCGCGCCATCCATCACCCAGACATCCTCGTCCCCGCCGCGCTGCATGGCGCGGGTGACGAAAGCCTCGGCCGCGCCGGGGGGCAGCGGATGCGGGATGGACCGCGTCGCCTCGGCCACGCGTTTGTCGCCCGCATACATCGCGAAAAGACCCGCGTCCGACTTGCGCACGGGGCGCAGCACGAAACGTCCGGCGGCGATTGCCCCTTCGGGCAGTGCGGCGATCTTGTCCAGCATCATGGCTTCCCTCCTGATGAAGCGCATGTCGGGGCCGCAGGGACCCCGTTCAAGGGATTACGACGCGGATGGCAGGGAATTGAGCCGCCAATCCGGCCTTTCCGTGACCGGCCCCGAAGGCCCGGCCACATCTCTCGTCCCGCCCTCCCCCGGCACGGGACCGGAAAATGACGAAGGGGACCGGCCTTTCGGCCGATCCCCTTCTACATTGCGAATGTAAAGGTTCGGCTTACTCGGCTGCCTCCGCGGCAGGGAGGACCGAAATGAAGGTGCGGCCTTTGAGGCCCTTCTTGAACGCGACGCGGCCTTCGGTCACGGCAAAGATCGTGTGATCCGTGCCCATGCCCACGCCTTCGCCCGGGAAATAGGTCGTGCCGCGCTGGCGCACGATGATGTTGCCCGGGATGGCGGCCTGACCGCCATAGAGCTTCACGCCAAGACGACGACCGGCGCTGTCGCGCCCGTTGCGGGAAGAACCGCCTGCCTTTTTATGTGCCATGGGGTGTTACTCCTTATTCCGCAGCGGCTTCAGCGGCCTTCTTGGCACGCTTCGGTTTCGCGGCTTCCGCAGCCGGGGCGGCGGCAGCAGCGTTGTGGGCGGCGCGGCGCGCATCGGCGGTGCCGGTGGCGGCAGCCACGCCCGACTTCTCGGCGCCCGAGGCCAGAACCTCGGTCACGCGGACCAGCGTCAGCTGCTGGCGGTGGCCCTTGGTGCGCTGCGAGCTGTGCTTGCGGCGGCGCTTGACGTAGTGGATCGTCTTCTCGCCCTTGATCTGGTCGATCACTTCCGCGACCACGCCCGCACCCTTCACGGTGGGCACGCCGACGGTGACGGTGTCGCCGCCGACCATCAGGATCTCGTTGAACTGGATCTTGTCGCCAGCATTGGCGGCCAGCTTCTCAACGCGCAGGACGTCACCCGCCTGCACCTTGTACTGCTTGCCACCGGTCTTCAGGACCGCGAACATGGGTCTTCCTCTTCTTGCTCCGCGCCCTGTGGCCCCCATCTCTGGGCGTTCCGGGGTTTCCCCGCCTCGGACAGCGCGCCCTCGCGGGCGTCATGAAAAAATGGACCCGGCAAGACTCGCACCTTGCCGGGATGCGCGCTTATCGGGAAATCGTCCCCCGAAGTCAAGCGCCAACAGGCAGGTGCCGGATCAGATGTCCTGCCCCTGCATCTGCCGCCCCACCGCCAGCCCCAGCGCACGGGAAATCGGCGTGAAGACCTGCGCATAGGCCCCGAACAGGGCGGTGTTCAGCTTCTGCCCGGCCGGCGTGGCCGAAAAGTCGGCATAGGCCTCCAGCTCCGCGTCCGACAGCGGCGCATAGGCAAGGTTCAGATAGGAATAGACCCACTCGGTCGTGGACTGGCGGACCGTCGGTTCCTGCGACCAGACATCCGACAGCATCCGCTCCTCGGTCATCTCGTCCCCGAAGGCCCCCGACTCCGCCATGCCCCGGTAGAAAGCCAGATTCGCGTTCAAAGCCCCCGACACGTTCGACTCGACCAGATCGTTCTCGGTCACGAAGCGCTCCAGCAGGTCCGCCCGCTGCGCGTCCGCCTCCCGCGTCTCTTCCCAGGCGACCTTGGCCCGCTCCTCGACCGCGTCATCCAGAAAGGCCCGCCGCCCCTCGATCTCCAACCCGATGACCTTCCGCCCCAGATCGCCCTCGAAGAAGGACCGTATCTCGGCGATCACCGCCGCATCGCCGCCGACCTCGCCGATCAGCGCCGTGCGGAAGGCTTCGGACATCCGCGCCCCGTCATAGATCAGCGCCACCGTCGCATCCCACCGCGACCCGCCGGCCCCGGGGAACATGTCCGCCTCCAGCGTGCGCCCGTATTCGATGCCCTCCTCGCGCAGGACCTCGATCGTGTCGCCCATCCGCAGCGCCGCCAGCAGGGCATCGACCTCGGCCACCACCTCGGGCGATGCGGCGGCGGGACCGGAAGGCGCCTCGGCCTCCTGCGCGGCTGCGGGTGCCACCGCCACAGGCAGCACCGGCCCGGCCAGGACGCCCAGCATCCCCGCCGCCGCCACAATCCCCAGCCGCCACGCGATGCGCGGTCCCGTCGGTCCTTCGGTCATCGGTGCTTCCCTTCTGCCCGTCGCGCACAGAGCTAAGCCCTGCCCGACCGCTTGCCAAGTCACGAGCAGGTCAACCCGCCCCGACCGGCACCGTTCCGCCCCCGCGCCCGCACCCGCCGCGAAGGGCCGCCCGGCCATCCCGAAAAAACCCTGCCGCCGGATCGAAAATCGCCCTTGCAAGCCTCCGGCCGCCCCGCTAGACACCGCCGCACTGACGACCCCCAATCACGGAGAGGTGGCGGAGTGGTCGATCGCGCCGGTCTCGAAAACCGGAGTAGGTGCAAGCCTACCGTGGGTTCGAATCCCACCCTCTCCGCCATTCTCCATTGATATTATTGAGAAATTTGGGCTGTCTTGTCCGACACCCATCATAAAGCCCACCAAACCAAAAACGCCTGAGCCGTTCACATGCAGAAATGGCCTAACGAAGTGCCGCCCGTGCTTCGCCGCCGATTGGAGGAGGTGCTTTCCTTTCGTAACTGCGGCCCCGCCGAAGTTTGGGGGGTGGTCAAGGAATGGCTAGACGCCCAAGAGCGCGACGGGCAAGGCGCTGGGCGGCTGGAAGGATAAACCGCCCGCGCGGGCCTATAGTTATATCGTGCGCCTGCGCGTATTGGTAACTCAGTCAGCTTTCCGTGATATCCGAAAGGCGGGGTCAGATCGGGGCCGTTTCCTGCATTTCGGAAAACGTAAGGCCGCTTTTCATTTGAGAACGTAGCCACCATCTGCGACGCAAAGAACAGACGACGACGCGGGAAGCCGCCCGGAACCGAAGCTAATCAGGCCCTTCTTTTTCTGCTCCGAAGTGCAAGCTGGAATCGTTGCTATCCCGAAGCCCTTTCTGGAAAGACACTGTGCGGTTGCCATGTCGCGCAGGCGAGTATTCGCGTCATAGATTTCGGTCTGCCCGCCGTAAACCTGCCCGCCGTATTGTTGGCAGCTAACGTAGTTTCCGATTCTGTTGCACTGGACGTTAGATGGCGTCGTGTAAACGGGCGTCGTGTAGGACTGAATCTGCTGCGGCACCCTATTGGCTGCCTCAATCATGCAATCTGTCTGTGCCTCGCTTGCCTGTGCTGCGGTGGCACCTTCCCGCCATGCTGCAACAAACGGTTCACTGGCAACACAGGACGACAGGACGACAAAGGACAAAAGCAAAGCTGGGGTCCGCATAGGTTCTCCAAATCGAATCAGGGCAGTTCCTTGGAGTTTGCCGTGGACGGAACTTGCTTCAAAGCAAAAGCCCCGCGCTGGGCGGGGCCTCCGGGTATTGTCCATGTCGGAAGGTGTCAGGCGGCAAACTGCTCCATGAGGGCCACCAACTCGCGCATTCGGCGGGTTTTCCATGCCTTGCTCTTGGCTGACCGAACCAAGTGAAGGGCGTGGACCATCATCAACAGTTGAGCGGAGTCGAGCGGTTGAAGGAATTGTTCCAAGGCGCTCGTTCGTTCCGTTTTGGTTTCGCTGGCCATCACGCCCCCCCACCAGCGCCCGCAGTTCGGCCCACAAGGCAAGGCACGGCGCGGAATGGTCGTTCATGTCCTGCCCCTCGCCCACCATCATAACCTTGGCGGCGAGTTCCGGCGCGGTCGTGGCGGGCAAGGCGAGGATGCGGGCTTGCAGATCGGCCATGCGCCCCTCGGCTTCGGCAAACTCCGCATCGGTGGTGCCGTGCGCGTTGGCGAAGGCTTCGGTTTCCTTCCACTCGGCATAGAGCCGCAGGATTTCGCTTTCGGTCGAAGCCCCGGCGAAGCTGGGCGCGGCAAGCGCGGCCAGTGCCAGAGGGGCGGTGAAGGTTTCGCGGCGGTTCATTCTGGTCCTCCTGATATGCCCTTTCCGGGCGGTTAAGCGGCACGCTGGGCGAGTTCCCGCCGCAGGGTGGAAATGCGTTCCTGCCGCGCCCATCCAAGGCGGGCGTCGGAGTTTTCCAGCGTCACGACTTCGGCCCGCAGATCGGCGGTTGCGACGAGTGCAAGGGGCGAAGGAACGGCGGCGCGGGTGACGGCGGCCTTGTGGTTGGCCCATGCAGCGCGAAGGTGCTTGGCGAAAACCGCGCGGCGTTCGGCGGCGGTGGTGGCGCGGCGCTGTCCGTAGGTCGCGCCGGGAGTCCAGTCATAGACCCAAGTGAAAGCGGCATCAGCTTTGGCCCAAGCCCAAGCACGGCGAAGGATGGCGGCGCGGTCGATACCCATTATTGCTACTCCGTTTGCGTTTTCGCTTACCGTGTAGCA
>AYNO01000235.1 GCA_000500915.1 Rhodobacter sp. CACIA14H1 | reverse complement strand
CCCCCTGCCCCGCGAGCGTCAATGGACGCAGAGCCGCCTTTTGCGCGCGGTCAACGCTTATGTCCGGGACGGCTTCCTACCGCCGACGGTACTGGACCGCGCCAGCCGCCGCGAAACCGACGACCGCCTGCCCGCCATCGTCGCCGCCATCAAGGGCGCGGACCCCGACATCACGCTTCAGGCGATCTGCACCCGACTTGAAGCGATGCGCGAGCGCACGCCCCGCGGGCGGACAAGCTGGCAGCCATCATCCGTGAAGATGCTGCTGGAACGAGCCGAGAGGCTGGGGTTGCTTGAGTGAAGTTGCGGGAATCGACCGCGCGATTCTGAAGATCGTCGTTACGTAGGCGTCCACAATACATGTTGTGGCCACGAAATCACGGGCCACGAACTGTTGAAGCGACCTCCGAACAGTGTCACCCAAGGCATTGACACTTAACAACTTTATCTCGTCAGAAATAGGCCACCTCAACGCCCCCAGGCCGCTCAACAGTTCGGGCTGGATTTACTCACCAAAACTGTTAAGGTCTACAAAACAATAAAGACTTGAGGGCAGTGATGAGCGGGATACGAGCCTCTCAAAGATTCGACATCATGTCCAAGCGGCTCGGTAGCCGGTTGCGTGAACATGCGCAGGAAACCTTCCCACCGGATGCCCAGAAGGGTCTCCGTCGTTTCGCGATGCGTGAAGCGGCTGATCTCCTTCGGATTAACCAGAACACCTTCCGCCACCATGTGTCAAACCTCGAGGGCTTTCCCGAAGGCATCCTTGAGGGTGGCAACCGCCGCAGCTTCTCTGCAGAAGAAATGGTCGAGGCCCAACGCGTCCTTCTTGAGACGGGCAGGATCAAGCCCGATGAGCACCCTCACAGAAGAGCCGGCGAACCGTGCCAGGTCGTGACAATCTTCAACCTGAAGGGCGGGTCCGCAAAAACGTCGACCGTGGCTCATGTTGGTCAGCTCCTGGGCCTTCGCGGCTATCGGGTCCTGCTGATCGACCTCGACAGCCAGGCAAGTCTGACGAACCTGTTCGGGGTGACCCCTGAACTCGATCCGGACATGCCGACATCCTACGATCTGATCCGGTCGGAAGGTCCCCTGCCCGCCTCCGATATCATTCGAAAGACGAACTTCCCGACTGTGGATCTGATCCCGGCCTCCATGGACATCATGGAGTACGAGTTCGAGGTCGCCTTGAGCTTCAGACACGGCGCCACCACCTTCCACAGTCGGATCCGTGAAGCGCTTGAGCCTGTCTTGAGCAGGTATGATGTGGTGATCTTCGACACCCCGCCGCAGCTGAACTTCTCGGTGATCTCCGCCCTCTTTGCTTCCACCGGGGTCCTGATCCCGCTCAACGCGTCCATGCTTGATGTCATGTCCCTGGCAAGCTTCCTCGGTATGGCAAGCAACCTGATGGGCGTCGTCGAGGCGCATGCTCCCGAACACGGTCTGAACTTCGTGCGGGTGCTGATCACCCGCTACGAGAATACCGATGGTCCACAGGTCCAGATCTCGTCTCTGCTTCGGACGGTCCTTGGCGATGCGGTCCTCCCGGCCGAGTTCCTGAAGTCGACAGCGGTAGGTGATGCCGCCAATACGCAGCAGAGCATCTTTGAGGTCGAACCTCGCGACGTGAACCGCAGAACCTACGAGCGTGCAATCGAGTCCGTTTCGCGCGTGACCGACGAAGTCGAACGCGAAATCCTTAAGGCATGGGGGCGTAGCCATGGCGCGTAAGGTCTTCGGAGCTTCCCTCAAGAACGCGATGGGCAATGCCGCGACCGCAGAAGAGGACGTGGATCTTGATCTGAAACGTACGAGCCCGACCGTCGCTCGTGCGCAAGCATCCGTGCTCGAAGAAGACAAACACGCCACGCGCCTGATCGACCCGAGCGCCGTGCGGATGTCCGCGGTCATGGACCGTATCGATCCGAGCGATGGCCTCGAGGAACTTGTGTCCTCGATCCGGGAGCATGGGCAAAAGGTGCCCATTCTCGTCCGCCGAACTCAGGATGGCGCACTTGAGATCGTCTATGGGCGCCGCAGGCTTCTCGCATGTCGTGAGCTTGGTCAGAAGGTGCGCGCCACGGTCATGGAAATGACCGAAGAGGAAGCACTGATCGCCCAAGGCGTGGAGAACAATGCCCGCCAAGACCCCTCATTTATCGAGAGGGCTTTGTTCGTCGCCGGCATCATTCGAGAACTTGGGAAAACAGACGAAACGCGCAAGAACGCCCAGACCATCGCCTATCGGGCACTCCAGATCGATGAGTCTCTCGTCTCTCGGATGAACCGTATCGCGACGGGCATTCCGATGGAGCTGATCCAGGCCATCGGACCAGCACATGGCGTTGGTCGGCGGGTCTGGGAAAAGCTTTTCAGGCTTTGCGAGAAGGACGTCTCAAGAGCCAAGGAAGTCGCCCGCGAAATCCCCCGTAGCTTGCCTGGCCCGGAGCGGCTTGACGCAGCGGTTACGCTGCTCACGGCCACCAAGACAACTCCACCCAAGGCTGAGTCAGGTGAGCGCGTGAAGATCGGCCGTAAAGGCAACCGCATCACCATCGATATGGACGCTGATCTTGTCCCGCGCGTTGAAGAGGCCGTCCGAAAGCTGATCGACGAGCTTCTTGACCGCGGTCAAGACGACCCCGTGTCTTGACCGCGGTGAAGACATCAAGAGCAACGAGCAGAAAACGAAAGGAGGACCGGCCAGAAAAGGAAAGACCCCCCGAAAGCGGTGCTTCCGAAGGGCCTCAATCAGTCTCGACACCTGATTGATACCCCCAAAACGAATCGAGTTCAACACCGCTCGCGGTGAACGGGGAAGCTTTTTCTTCCGAAACACCATGAGACATGTCACTCAAGCACGAACCGCCTTGGCGGAACAGCTAGCTATTACCTGCCCTAACCCCTACGAGCTTCTGGGGCCGGTGCGGGTTCTTCGGAAAGACCTGAACCTCACGAGCAACGACGTCACCGTACTGACAGCGCTCATCAGCTTTCTTCCGCGCGATCAGAGCCCCAACTCTGGTGAAACACAGTGCAAGCTGACCGTTGTGTTCCCTTCCAACGCCTCCTTATCAGAGCGCGCAAACGGCATCGATGAGAGAACGCTTCGCCGCTCCCTAGGACGCCTTGAGGCTGCGGGACTCATCAAACGGAAGAGTTCAGCGAACGGCAAACGTTTCCCTCTTCGGTACGGGGGTATCATCAAGGATGCGTTTGGGATCGACCTAGCCCCAATGATACAGAGCCACGACGCTCTTGCAGCCAAAGCATCTAAGATCACGGAAGAGCGTGAACGCCTTCGCTCTCTCAAGGCAGAAGCGCTAGCGCTGCGCGCATCCCTCCTTCAAGATGAGCACGTCGATGAAGAGCAGCTGTCTGCACTGGGAACGATCAGAAACCTGCTTCGTCGAGCAACCCTGACTGCCGACACAGTACTGCAAATCATCGCCGGTCTCCGCGAGCTCGGCGCCGACGCCGCGCAAGGCTACGGAGAGTGCCATGGTCAAAGCGCTCCTGCCGACCAAGAGCAATCGCACGACCAAGCCTTTAACGGTAAATGCGCGAGCGAAATGTCCGCCGGGAACGGACAAAATGACCGGCAGATAGAGTCTGTAAAAAAAGAACAAATAAAGAAAGACACGCACGTGAAGCAGACCAACGCTTCCCAAAGCGTTAGAGCTGCAACCATGAACCGAGACCCTGCAAAAATGGCGTGGACGGACTTTTCACATGTCGCGGACTTCTTCCCAGACCCGCCACGAACAAGCGAAGCCCTCAACCGCGTTCTCTTCGATATCGGTCTATTGCTGAGAATACGCCAAGAAAAACTGATGCGTGGTCTCCAGAAAGCCGGAGCCGGACGGCTTCTTCTGATCTTTGACTATCTGTTGGGTAAAGGTGAAGCGATCAGGCAGCCCGAGGCATACTTCGAAACGATCCTGCGCACGTAACGCATGCCCCTTGCACTTCTTGACCGCGGTCAAGATCGACGAAGAGAGGGAAAGGCTGGCGGTTTGAGGGATGACGGTGAGTGAGATCGGGAGAGTGGCTTCCGGCGCCCGTCGTGGAGAAGATCTAATGGCGAACCTTGCCCAGAAAATCACCCTGTCCCCCTCGCGGGACATCCCCTTCGACAAGCTCGTGCTGAGCCAGTCCAACGTGCGGCGCATCAAGGCTGGCGTCTCCGTCGAGGAACTGGCCGAGGACATCGCCCGGCGCGGGCTTTTGCAGAGCCTGAACGTCCGGCCCGTGCGCGATGCCGATGGTGTCGAGACCGGCACGTTCGAGATCCCGGCCGGTGGCCGCCGCTTCCAGGCGCTGTCGCTGCTGGTGAAGCAGAAGCGGCTAGCCAAGACTGCGCCGATCCCCTGCATCGTGCGGGATGCGGCGTCAGAGATCCTCCCTGAGGACGACTCGCTGGCGGAAAACATGCAGCGCGTTGCCCTGCATCCCCTGGATCAGTTCCGCGCCTTCGTTGCTCTGCGCGAGAAGGGTCAGGGCGAGGAAGCGATCGCGGCAGCTTTCTTCGTCACGCCGCAGATCGTCAAGCAGCGCCTGAAACTCGCCTCCGTGGCCCCTGCCCTGCTCGAGGTTTATGCCGAGGACGGCATGACGCTCGAACAGCTGATGGCATTCACCGTGAACCCGGATCATGCGCGTCAGGCGCAGGTCTGGGATGCGGTGAAGAACTCCTGGAATAAGGAGTCCTATGCCATCCGGCGCATGCTGACGGAGACCTCGGTCCGCGCTTCGGATCGTCGCGCAGTCTTCGTGGGCGTCGATGCCTATGAGGCGGCGGGCGGTGTCGTCCTGCGTGATCTCTTCCAGGGCGATGACGGTGGCTGGCTCGAGGACCCTGCCCTGATCGACCGGCTGGTCGCCGAGAAGC
>AYNO01000234.1 GCA_000500915.1 Rhodobacter sp. CACIA14H1 | reverse complement strand
TCCACGGCAGCGGTTCCGGAATGGCGAAGGGCGTCTGGGCAAGTCGATCCTTCATCTCCTTCGCTGCTTTGTTCGTGAACGTAACTGCAAGTATGTTCCAAACCTTGACGCCCTTCGAACGCTGCAAATGCGCGATGCGGGCCATCAAGGCCTTTGTTTTGCCAGTCCCTGCGCCGGCAAGCATCAGCACAGGGCCTTCCGTTGCTTCGACTGCTTCGCGTTGCCTAGAGTTCAGATCAGCAAAGTAATCAGCCCCCGCAGGCCGCGCAGCCATCATCGCCCGCTGCGAAAGCGGCACGGGCGGGGGCGCGGCGGGGGTGTCATTGTCATCCCAGATCGTCATGCCCCCACCCTAGCGCCATCCCTGACCGAGATAAAGGGTTCCCGAAATGTTCACGGCCAACCCCGCCAAACCCATACCAAAGCCGGACCACCGCATTTTGCACCTGCAAAATCCGGCATGAATATTTCGCAAAATTCGCAGAATCCGCCGGATACCGCCCTTGCGCCGCATCGCAGCGTGCCTACAGTGACCCCGCTTCGTGCCCGCCGAAGCGAAAAGCCCGCCTGACCCCGGCCTGACCGCCGACACCGGAGAGACCGATGCCTGAATTCCGCAAGATCCTCGTTGCCAACCGGGGCGAGATCGCAATCCGCGTCATGCGCGCCGCCAACGAAATGGGCAAGAAGACCGTCGCCGTCTTTGCCGAGGAAGACAAGCTCTCCCTCCACCGCTTCAAGGCGGATGAGGCCTACCGCATCGGCGAGGGCCTCTCGCCCGTCGGCGCCTACCTCTCCATCCCCGAAATCATCCGCGTGGCCAAGATGTCGGGGGCGGACGCCATCCATCCGGGCTATGGCCTGCTGTCGGAAAACCCCGATTTCGTCGAAGCCTGCGATCAGGCGGGCATCACCTTCATCGGCCCCCGCGCCGAAACCATGCGGGCGCTCGGCGACAAGGCCTCCGCCCGCCGCGTGGCGATCGAGGCGGGCGTGCCCGTCATCCCCGCCACCGACGTGCTGGGCGATGACATGGCGCTCATCAAGAAACAGGCCAAGGAAATCGGCTATCCCCTGATGCTCAAGGCAAGCTGGGGCGGCGGCGGCCGCGGGATGCGCCCGATCCTCGCCGAAGAGGAACTCGAAGCCAAGGTCCGCGAAGGCCGGCGCGAGGCCGAAGCCGCCTTCGGCAATGGCGAGGGCTATCTGGAAAAGATGATCCAGCGTGCCCGCCATGTCGAAGTGCAGATCCTCGGAGACAAGCAGGGCAATGTCTGGCACCTCTGGGAACGCGACTGCACCGTGCAGCGCCGCAACCAGAAGGTCGTCGAACGCGCCCCCGCCCCCTACCTCACGCAGGAACAGCGCGAGGAAGTCTGCGAAATGGCGCGGAAGATCACCGCGCATGTGGATTACGAATGCGCGGGCACCGTCGAATTCCTGATGGATATGGACGAGGGCAAGTTCTACTTCATCGAAGTGAACCCCCGCGTGCAGGTCGAACACACCGTGACCGAGGAAGTCACGGGCATCGATATCGTTCAGGCCCAGATCCTGATCGAGGAAGGCAAATCCCTGTCCGAAGCCACGGGCGTCGCCTCGCAGGCCGATGTCAAACTGAACGGCCACGCGCTGCAATGCCGCGTCACGACCGAAGACCCGCTCAACAACTTCATCCCGGACTACGGGCGACTGACTGCCTACCGTTCGGCCACCGGCAACGGCATCCGCCTCGACGGCGGCACGGCCTATGCGGGCGGCGTCATCACGCGCTACTACGACTCGCTTCTGGTCAAGGTCACGGCCCATGCCCAGACGCCGGAAAAGGCCATCGCCCGCATGGACCGCGCCCTGCGCGAATTCCGCATCCGGGGCGTTGCGACGAATATCGAATTCGTCATCAACCTGCTGAAGCACCCGACCTTCCTCGACTATTCCTACACGACGAAGTTCATCGACACGACGCCCGACCTCTTCGCCTTCAAGAAACGCCGCGACCGGGCGACGAAGATCCTGACCTATATCGCCGACATCACGGTGAACGGGCATCCCGAAACCGCAGGCCGGCCCAAACCCCCGGCCGAGGCAAAGATGCCCAAGCCCCCGAAGCTCCTGACCGAAACCCCCGCCACGGGGACTCGGAACCTGCTGGAACAGAAGGGCCCGCAGGCCGTCGCCGACTGGATGAAGGCGCAGAAGAAGGTCCTCGTGACCGACACCACCATGCGCGACGGCCACCAGTCGCTGCTGGCGACACGGATGCGCTCCATCGACATGGTCCGCGTGGCCCCCGCCTATGCCGCGAACCTCCCGCAACTGTTCAGCGTCGAATGCTGGGGCGGCGCCACCTTCGACGTGGCCTACCGCTTCCTCCAGGAATGCCCGTGGCAGCGCCTGCGCGACCTCCGTGCGGCCATGCCCAACCTGATGACCCAGATGCTGCTCCGCGCCTCCAACGGCGTGGGCTACACCAACTACCCCGACAACGTCGTCCGGTCCTTCGTCCTGCAGGCCGCCGAAACCGGCGTGGATGTGTTCCGCGTCTTCGACAGCCTCAACTGGGTCGAAAACATGCGCGTCGCCATGGATGCGGTGATCGAGGCGAACAAGGTCTGCGAAGGCACGATCTGCTATACCGGCGACCTGCTGGACCCGGCACGGTCCAAATACGACCTGAAATACTACGTGGACCGCGCGAAGGAGCTGAAGGCAGCAGGCGCCCATGTCCTCGGCCTCAAGGACATGGCGGGGCTTCTGAAACCGGCCTCGGCCCGCATCCTCGTCAAGACGCTGAAACAGGAAATCGGCCTGCCCGTCCATTTCCACACCCATGACACCAGCGGCGCGGCGGCGGCCACGATCCTTGCCGCCTGCGACGCGGGCGTGGATGCGGTGGATGCCGCGATGGATGCCTTCTCGGGCGGCACCTCGCAGCCCTGCCTCGGCTCCATCGTCGAGGCGCTGCGCCACACCGACCGTGACACCGGCCTCGACATCAAGGCGATCCGCGACATCTCGAACTACTGGGAACATGTCCGCGTCCAGTATGCCGCCTTCGAATCCGGCCTCCCCGCCCCGGCCTCGGAAGTCTATCTCCACGAAATGCCGGGCGGCCAGTTCACCAACCTCAAGGCGCAGGCCCGTTCCCTGGGGCTCGAGGAACGCTGGCCCGAAGTGGCGCAGGCCTATGCCGACGCGAACCAGATGTTCGGCGACATCGTGAAGGTCACGCCCTCGTCCAAGGTGGTGGGCGACATGGCGCTGATGATGGTCGCGCAGGGCCTGACCCGCGCACAGGTCGAAGACCCCGCCGTGGACGTGGCCTTCCCCGACTCGGTCGTGGACATGCTGCGCGGCAATCTGGGGCAACCCCATGGCGGCTGGCCCGAAGGCATCCTGAAAAAGGTCCTCAAGGGCGAGGCACCGCTGACCGAACGCCCGGGCATGACCCTGCCCCCCGTCGATCTGGAAGAGACGCGCCGCAAGCTGGAAGCCGAACTCGGCGGCAAGGCCGTGGATGACGAGGACCTGAACGGCTACCTGATGTATCCCAAGGTCTTCCTCGACTACATGGGCCGCCACCGCATCTACGGCCCCGTCCGCGCCCTGCCGACCAAGACCTTCTTCTACGGCATGGAACCGGGCGAAGAGATCACGGCGGAAATCGACCCCGGCAAGAACCTTGAAATCCGCCTGCAGGCCGTGGGCGAAACGACCGAGGATGGCGATGTCCGCGTGTTCTTCGAACTGAACGGCCAGCCCCGCGTGATTCGCGTGCCGAACCGCGCGGTCAAGGCCAAGACGGCGGCACGGCCCAAGGCCGCCGAGGGCAACCCCGGCCATGTCGGCGCCCCGATGCCCGGCTCCATCGCCTCAGTCGCCGTGTCGGTCGGCCAGAAGGTCCGCGCCGGCGACCTGCTGCTGACGATCGAGGCGATGAAGATGGAAACCGGCCTCCACGCCGACCGCGAGGCGGTGGTCAAGGCGCTGCATGTCAGCGCCGGCAGCCAGATCGAGGCGAAGGACCTGCTGGTCGAGCTGGAGTGATCCCGCGCTGATCCGGCGCACGGCCATCGCCGTGCGCCGCAGCACCTCATCTCCACCCATCCCGCCCGTGCGCCCGCGCACGGGCCGCCCCCGCCCCCGGGCGGCGGGGGCGACAAGCGCCCCCGCCGGGGCGGGCGCGTCCCGTGCCCCGAACGTCAGGAATGGTGACAGCCCCTTGCGGCTTCGTTGCCTCAGCCGCAATCGGACCGGCGAAACTGTCCACTGGACAGTTTCGCGTCGGTCCTCTGGCCCCGACGACCTGCGCCTCCCCCCAGATTTTCCCCCGCCCCCTCACTTTCCCCCTTGAACCCCCCGCGCGGCTTTTATACATCCCCCCTCGTCCAACCGGCGCGGGCGTAGCTCAGGGGTAGAGCATAACCTTGCCAAGGTTAGGGTCGTGAGTTCGAATCTCATCGCCCGCTCCAGTCGGACCTGCCAGACGGCCGCCCCACGGGCGGCCGTTCGCATTTCGCCCTCACGCCCCGCGCCGCGTCTCCAGCGCCCCCAGAACCAGCGTCCCCAGGGCAACCCCCGCGACCAGCGCCGCCTCCAGCTGCGCCACGCGCCGCCGTGGCACCAGCGCCAGCACCATCTCCAGCACCGCAGCCACCGGCAAGGCCACCCGCCGCCGCGCCCGCGCCCGCCGCACGGCCGCCGCCATGACCGCCGCCGCGACCCCGATGCCCGCCAGAAGCCCCGCCGCCACCGCAACCAGCGCCCAGCCCGTCCCGATCACCGGCGCCAGTCCGACCACCGCCGCCGCCACCAGCAACGCACCCGCCGCCAGCCCGCACAGGATCGACACCAAGCCCAGCACCACCCCCAGCGCCACCGTCCCGCCTGCCGTCGGCCC
>AYNO01000233.1 GCA_000500915.1 Rhodobacter sp. CACIA14H1 | reverse complement strand
AGTTCCACGCGTTTTCCACCGGCGAGGCGTGGATGCCCGCGACCTTGATCGCGGTCTGGGCATTGACGCGGCGGATATAGGCGGGCAGCGCCAGCGTGGCGGCAGCGCCCATCAGCAGCGTGCGGCGGGTGGTCGAGAAAGGCATCTTTGTACTCCCCGTTTGTGGTTGGTCTTCAGTCTTCGGCAAGCGGCGCATAGGCGGCAGGGTCCAGCGTGGCGGGCCTGCCCGGCAGGTCCAGCGCGGCCAGTCGCGGCGCGGTTTCGGCAAGCACCCGCCCGTCGCGGATGACGGCAAGGCGGGTGGCCCGCATCCGCACCGCCTCGATCGGGTCGCGGGCCTGGAGGATGACCATCGTGGCGGGACCGCCGACGCGCAGGGTGGGGTCCGGCAGGCCCATCGCCAGATGGCCGTTCACGGTGACGGAGGTGAAGGCCCATCCCATCGCCTCGCGCGAGGTCATGGGGGCGGCGTGGATGCCCATATGCGCCACTTCCAGCATGTCGGCGGACCCCAGCGGATACCACGGGTCCATCGTGCAATCCTGCCCGAAGGCCACGTTGACCCCCGCCGCCCGCAATTCCGGCACGCGGGTCATGCCGCGCCGTTTCGGATAGGTGTCGGACCGGCCCTGCAGGGTGATGTTGATCAGCGGGTTGGGGACGATATGGACACCCGCCTCGGCGATCAGGGGGATGAGCTTGGAGGCATAGTAATTGTCCATCGAATGCATGGACGTGCAATGCGACCCCACCACCCTGCCCTGCAGGCCCAGCCGCACCGTCTCGGCGGCCAGCGTTTCGATATGCCGGCTCAGCGGGTCGTCGCTTTCGTCGCAATGCAGGTCCACCGGCAACCCGCGATCCGCCGCGATCTCGCACAATTCGCGCACGGAGTCGGCGCCGGCCTGCATGGTGCGTTCGAAATGCGGGATGCCGCCCACCACATCCACGCCCATGTCCAGCGCCCGCAGCAGGTTCGCCCGTGCCGTCGGGTCGCGGTAAAGCCCGTCCTGCGGAAAGGCGACGAGTTGCAGGTCGATATAGGGCGCGACCTGCCGGCGCACCTCGACCAGCGCCTCGACGGCGGTCAGGCGGTCGTCGCAGACATCGACATGGGTGCGGATCGACAGCAGACCCTGCGACACCGCAAGGTCGCAATAGCGCAGGGCGCGTTCGGTGACGGCTTCGACGGTCAGAAGGGGCTTCAGCTCGCCCCAGAGCGCGATGCCCTCCAGCAGCGTGCCCGACCGGTTCAGCCGCGGCAGCCCGAGGCTGAGCGTGGCATCCATGTGGAAATGCGGGTCCGCAAACGGCGGCGCGACAAGGCGTCCGGTGGCGTCGATGGTCCGCAGGGCGGGGGCATCGATCCGGGGCGCGATCCCGACGATCCTGCCGCCCTGCACCGCGATGTCCACGGCGGTCTTCCCGTCGGCAAGACGCCCCGCCCTTACCAGAAGGTCCAGCATTCCACTCCCCGTCACCCTCGCCCGTCATCCTCGACGGTCCGACGCTATCCGACGGCCGCCGCCTGTCGCCCTTCCACAGGACTATCCGAATTTACCCACGGTAAAAAGATTCTTTTGCCGATTTGGCGGGCGCCCCGCAGGGCGGTCTGCCCGCCCCTTCGGCAGCCTGTTGGCGCGGCGGGATCAGCGAGCCAGCGACAGGATCGCGTCGATGTCCAGATGCCGCTCCAGATGGTCGGCCAGCGCGTCCAGCACCTGTTCCAGACCGTCCTCGTAACCGCCGGATGCGGCCGTGACGCCCAGCCCGGCCAGCCAGGCACGGCGGAACCCGTCGGCGGCGAACAGCCCGTGCAGATAGGTGCCTTCCACCCGCCCGTCCGGCGAAACCGCGCCTTCGGGACGGCCGTCCAGCGTGGCGAAGGGGCGGGCGCGGTCCGGCCCGCCGGTCGCGCCCAGATGGATCTCGTAGCCCGACAGCGCCTCGCCGCTGGCCGCATGGATGCCGCCCGCCAGCGCCAGACGCTTTTCCGCGCCCAGCACCGTCTCCACGTCAAGGAAACCCAGCCCCTCTGCCGTTCCCGCAGGGCCTTCCACCCCGCCCGGGTCGCGGATGCTGCGGCCCAGCATCTGGTATCCGCCGCACAGCCCGAGGATGCGCCCGCCCCTGCGCCGATGCGCGGCAAGGTCCAGATCCCAGCCCTGCGCCCGCAGGAAGGCCAGATCGGCCACCGTGCCCTTGGACCCCGGCAGGATCACCACGGCGGCATCGCCGGGGACGGGCTGGCCGGGCCGCAGCAGGACGAGGTCCAGCCCCGCTTCGGTCTTGAGCGGGTCGAGATCGTCGAAATTGGCGATGCGCGGCAGGCAGAGGACGACGACCTTCGCCCCGCCCCGGTGCGGGCCCCCCGCAAGGTCAACGGAATCCTCGGCCGGCAGCCGCCATGCATCGGCGAAATGCGGCACCACGCCGAAGCCGCGCCAGCCGGTCCTGTCCGCGATGAACCGGTATCCGTCATCGAACAGCGTGACATCCCCGCGAAAGCGGTTGACGATGAACCCCGCGACCATGGCGCGGTCGGCGGCATCCAGCACCGCCTGCGTGCCGACGATCTGGGCGATCACCCCGCCCCTGTCGATATCGCCCGCCAGCAGAACGGGCACATCCGCCGCGCAGGCAAAGCCCATGTTGGCGATGTCGCCCTGCCGCAGGTTCACCTCGGCGGGGCTGCCCGCCCCTTCCACGATGACAAGGTCATGGGACCGTTTCAGCCTGCCGAAACTGTCCATCACCGCCGCCATCAGGCGCGGCTTCAGCGCGGCGTAATCCCGCGCCTCGGCCTGCATCAGGCGGCGGCCCTGCACGACCACCTGGCTGCCCGTCAGGCTTTCGGGCTTCAGCAGGACGGGGTTCATGTCCGTCAGCGGCGCCATACCGGCGGCACGGGCCTGCAGCGCCTGTGCCCGCCCGATCTCGCCCCCGTCGGCGGTGACGGCGGCGTTGTTGGACATGTTCTGCGGCTTGAACGGCGCGACGCGCAGGCCACGGCGGCGGGCGGCGCGGCACAGGCCCGCCACGATCAGCGACTTGCCGACATTCGACCCCGTGCCCTGTATCATCACCGCGCGCATCGGCCCCCCCTTCCCTGCCCGCCCCTGATGGCATCCCGCACCGCGACAGGAAAGCCCCCGCACGGCGGAACCCGCCTCCCTGCGCAGGGTTTCATGCCTGAACCGGCGCGGCCCGACAGGAGAAAGCATGATGCAGCAGGACGAGGACGAGATCCGCAGACGGGCCTATTCCATCTGGGAACGCGAAGGCCGCCCCGAGGGCCGCCACGAAAGCCACTGGGAACAGGCCCGCCGCGAAGGCACCATCAGGGGAACCGGAGCCACTGGAACCGGCGGCGACCCGCAAGGCACTGGGCAAGGCACTGGGCAAGATGCCCCCCGCCGGCGCCCCCCGGCGCGATCAAGCCGGGCCAGACCCCCGGCCCCAATGCCGGAAGCCGCGCCACCCGACGCGGGCGCGAGTGACGCAGCCGATTCGCGGCGGGCGACCGGCTTGCCGTGACGCGGGACGCGCCATTCCCGTTAAGCGTTTCCCGCCCGTCACCATTGAAACCGCCGGTCGCAGGATCATCCGGAAAACACGGACTTTCCGCCATCTGCCCCCGCCTTTCCGCCGGTCCGGACCCGCATCTTCAGGTGTCATCCCCGACAAAGCTGTGCTAACGTCACGGTAACGGGTATGTCCGGCCCGCCGCATCCTGCGGGATGCATGCCTTGGCCATGTGAGTGGGGACTCATCGGCAGGGGCAGGACGCTGTGCAAGACCCAGCTGCCGGGGTGAGTGATGAGTGCAAGTGTTTCCGGTGCCGGTTGCGGCACATCCCCGCCTTTCCCGTCCGTCGCGGCGTGCCCTGCCCCGTTGCGCCCCCCCGTCCTTGCCGGAGGCCTGTCATGGGCCTTCTGACCGCAAGCGGGACCTTCTCTTCCCCCTCCCCCCTGCCCGAGGCGGCGATGGCCGCCGCACCCGAGGTGACGATGCTGTCGCAAGGGCTGGCCGTGCGCATCGGCGAACATCCCGACGACCTGTGCCTGATCGAGGAACTGACCATCGGCGACAGCATCTGGGATCTTGCCACAGGGCGGCTGGTCGATCTGGACGGCATCGCCTGCGCCACGCTGGACGGGGCGCAACTGGCCGAGATGGGGCTGCGCCCGCTGCCGGTCCGGACGGAACAGGGCGCGGGCTGGTTCGCGCTGGCCTCCAGCCGCCTTCTGGGCGACGATCCGGCCGCCGCGCGGCTCTGCCCTTCGCCGCAGGTGTTCTTCCGCTTCTGGGCCGAAGCGCGGATTCTGGCCGAAGTGGGCGGCCGCGCCGTCCGGCTGCGCAACCTCTGACGGGCCGCCCCGAGGGGGGGTCAGCGCAGGGACCCGCGCAACTGCGCCGCCACGGCCCGCAGTTCCGGCACCAGCCGCGCCACCGCCGCCTCCGGCGACTCTCCGCCCGAGGCAAGACCCAGATTCAGCGCCGCGATCACATGCCCGCGGGCATTGGCCAGCGGCACCGCAACCGAACGCAGCCCAAGCTCCACCTCCTGATCCGCCAGCGCATGGCCGCGTTCGCGGATCTGCGCCACCTCCTCCATGATCCTGTCGGGATCGGTCATCGTATGCGGCGTATAGGCCCGCAGCGGCCCCGCCCCGATCCGCGCCCGCGCCTCTGCCATGGGCAGGGTGCCCAGCAGGATGCGCCCCATCGCCGTGCAATAGGCGGGCAGGCGCGACCCGGGCATCAGGCTGATCGACATCACCTTCCGCTGCGCCGAACGGGCGATATAGACGATCTCGTCGCCGTCGAGGATCGACACCGACGCGCTTTCACCGATGCGGTCGGACAGCGCGTCCAGCGCGGGCTGCACCATCTGCGGCAGGGGCATCGAGGCAAGGCAGGCC
>AYNO01000232.1 GCA_000500915.1 Rhodobacter sp. CACIA14H1 | reverse complement strand
CCTTTGCGACGCCTCCGCCAAGACCAAAGGTTGAGTTCCCCTTCCCCTCCCCCTACACCTTGCAGGAAAGGCGAGTGGAGCAGGCCCATGCTGACCGGCAAGCGCATCCTTCTGATCATCGGGGGCGGGATCGCCGCCTACAAGGCGCTGGAGCTGATCCGGCTGCTGCGCAGGGACGGCGCGGCGGTGACACCGGTGCTGACCAAGGCGGGGGCGGAATTCGTCACGCCGCTCTCCGTCGCGGCACTGGCGGGTGCGAAGGTGCATACCGACCTCTTCGACCTGACCGGGGAAGCCGAGATGGGGCATATCCAGCTCTCCCGCGTGGCGGACCTGCTGGTGGTCGCGCCCGCCACGGCGGACCTGATGGCCAAGATGGCGCAGGGGCGGGCGGATGATCTGGCCTCCACCCTGCTGCTGGCGACGGATACGCCCGTCATGGTGGCGCCCGCGATGAATGTGCGGATGTGGGACCATCCCGCGACACGGCGGAATATCGCGGTCCTGCAAGGGGATGGCGTCCGCTTCGTCGGACCCGACGCGGGCGAGATGGCCTGCGGCGAATACGGGCCCGGCCGTCTGGCAGAACCCGACGCGATCCTCGCCGCCATAAGGGCGGCGCTGGCGGGCGGGCCACTGGCGGGCAAGCATATCCTCGTGACCTCCGGCCCCACGCATGAACCCATCGATCCCGTGCGCTACATCGCCAACCGGTCCTCGGGCGCACAGGGCACGGCGATTGCCGCCGCGCTGCGCGATCTGGGGGCGCGGGTGACATTCGTCACCGGTCCGGCGGCGGTGCCCCCGCCGCAGGGGGTGCAGGTGGTGCGGGTGGAAACGGCGCGGGAGATGATGGAAGCGGTGGATGCCGCGCTGCCCGCCGATGCCGCCGTCATGGCGGCGGCGGTGGCGGACTGGCGGGTGGCCAACGAATCCTCCAGCAAGATCAAGAAGGTGGCGGGGGCGGCGCTGCCATCGCTCACCTTCGCGGAAAACCCCGACATCCTGAAAACCGTGGCCCGGTCGCCGGACCGCAGGCCCCGGCTGGTCGTCGGTTTCGCCGCCGAGACGGATGATGTCCTGACCCATGCGCAGGCGAAACTGCTGCGCAAGGGCTGCGACTGGATCGTGGCCAATGACGTGTCGCCCGCCACCGGCATCATGGGCGGGGCCGAGAATGCGGTGACGCTGATCACGGCAGCGGGGGCAGAGGACTGGCCCCGCCTGCCAAAGGACGAGGTGGCGCGCAGGCTGGCGCAGAGGATCGCGGAGGCGCTGGCGTGACCACAAAATTCTTCGAAGAATTTTGCCAAAAATTTTCGAAAAATTTTTGGCGCGGGAAGGGGTTGGGATGACGGTCCTGAAACTGCTCTGGGAAGATTGGGCCGACCGCTCGCTGGGCCTGCCCGCCTATGAAACCCCGGGATCGGCGGGGGCGGATATCCGCGCCAACCTGCTGCCCGAGGATCGCGAGACCGGCTTCACGCTGGACCCGATGCACCGGTCCGTCGTGCCGACGGGACTGCGGGTGGAAATCCCGGCGGGGTTCGAGATGCAGATCAGGCCCCGCTCCGGTCTGGCGCTGAAACATGGCATCACCCTGCCCAACACGCCCGGCACCATCGACAGCGATTATCGCGGACCGCTGGGCGTCGCATTGGTCAATCTGGGGGCGGAGCCCTATACGATCCGGCACGGCGACCGCATCGCGCAGATGATCGTGGCACCGGTGATTCAGGTGCAATTCCAAGAGGTTGACGCGCTGTCCGACACGACAAGGGGCACCGGCGGCTTCGGGTCCACGGGCAAGAGATGATCCTGGTCCTGTCCTTGGCGGCGGCGCTGTGGGGGATCGGCGTCGTGATGAAGACCCCGGTCCGGCTGCGGCTGGGCATGATCGGGGCGCTTTGGCTGGGCGTTGTGGGGCTGCATCTGGCGCTGCCGGACGGGCATCCGCTGCGGCTGGCGACGGGGGGCGAGGCGCGGGTCTGGCTGGCCTTCGGCGTGGTGGCGGGGCTGGTCGCGGGCTATCGCCGGCTGGTGGGCCGGTTGCGGGAACGGGCGGCACCGCAGGAGGTGCCGGTCGCGTCCGGCGCGTTCCGCCCGGCAGAGCTGGACCGCTATGCACGGCATATCATCCTGCGGGAAATCGGCGGGCCGGGGCAAAGAAAGCTGAAGGATTCCAAGGTCTTGGTGATCGGCGCCGGGGGGCTGGGGTCGCCCGCGCTGATGTATCTGGCGGGGGCGGGGTCGGGACGCTGGGCTTTGTCGATGACGACGAGGTGGACGGGTCCAACCTGCAGCGGCAGATCATCCATGCCGATGCGCGGATCGGGATGCCCAAGGTCTTTTCGGCCGAAATCGCCCTGCGCGGGCTGAATCCCTTCATCGAACTGCGCCCCTACAAGCGGCGGCTGGACGAGGCGACGGCGCGGGCGCTGTTCTCCGAATACGACCTGATCCTTGACGGGACGGACAATTTCGACACGCGCTACATGGTCAACCGCCTTGCGGTGGAAACCGGCAAGCCCCTGATTTCGGCTGCGATTACCCAGTGGGAAGGGCAGGTATCGCTGTTCCATCCCGCCTCCGGCGCCCCCTGTTACGAATGCGTCTTCCCCACCCGCCCTGCCCCCGGCATGGTGCCGACCTGTGCCGAGGCGGGCGTCGCCGCCCCCCTGCCCGGCGTGATCGGGTCGATCATGGCGATGGAGGCGGTGAAGCACATCACCGGCGCGGGCGAGACGTTGAAGGGCCGTCTGATGATCCATGACGCGCTGTTTGCGGAGGTGCGGGTGATCGGGGTGAAGCGGCGGGCGGATTGTCCGGTCTGCGGCGCAAGTCCCTGAGAACGCTGCGTTTACAGGGCGGGTCCGGCGAAAACGGCTGTACCGGACCCTGTGCCGCCTTCTGGACCGCAAACTGTCAGCACGCAGCGGACGGTCCGGTGGAATTCACCTTAACCCGAATCGGGGGGCGATACGCGCCCCGGGCCTGACCCCGGGGCCTCCGGGTCGCGCGGGATGTGGCTTCGGGGGAGGTCCCGGGTCAGGCCCGGGACGGGGTTCAAAAGAGAAGGCCGCTCTCTGGACAGGCGGGGGGGCGCGCACCATAGTCTTGCGCCATATCGAACAGATGGGGAGTTTTCAGATGAAGCTGACCGCATGGGCCACCGGCCTGTCGCTTGCCCTCGGGCTGACCGCCGCCGCCACCGCACAGGACCTGCCGGATCTTGGCGGCAAGGAAATCGTGGTGGTGACGGAAAACGCCTATCCGCCGCTGCAATTCTTGGACAAAGACGGCAAGGCGATCGGCTGGGAATATGACGCGATGGCCGAAATCGCCAAGCGGCTGAACGCGACGGTGAAATACGAGAACATCTCGTGGGATGCGATGATCCCCGCCGTGTCGGAAGGGCAGTTCGACCTTGGCATGACCGGCATCACCATCAAGGACGAACGCAAGGAGGCGGTGGATTTCTCCGATCCCTACATGCGGTCCGAAATGCTGATGATCGTGCGCGGGGACGAGGAGCGGTTCACCGATGCGGCATCCTTCGCGGCCAATCCCGACCTGCTGGTGTCGGCCCAGCCCGGCACGTCGCCCTTCTATGCGGCCGTCTATAACATCCTTGACGGGAACGAGGAAAACCCGCGCGTCGTGAAGTTCGAAACCTTCGGCGCGGGGCTGGAGGCGTTGAAGGCCGGTGACGTGGACCTGACGCTGTCGGATTCCACGGCGGCCAACGGCTATGTGGCGGCGTCGAATGGCGGGTTGAAGATCATCGGCGAGCCGCTGGCGACCGAGGATTTCGGCTTCATCTTCCCCAAGGGGTCCGACCTCGTGGCGCCGATCAACGCGGCCATCGCGTCGATGAAGGCCGACGGGACGCTGGATGCGCTGAACACCAAGTGGTTCCTCGACTACAAGATGGGCGAATGACGTTCCTGCCCTTTGCAAAGGAGGCCCCGGAGGCGATGCCGGGGCCTTTCGCATGACCCCCAACGCGCAACCGGAAAAGGATTTTCCGTGGTGGCTGCTGGCCGTCGCGGGGCTGGGCCTGTGGCTGTTCTGGGAAGTGCTGTCCAACGCGGAATACCGCGCCGTGCTGGACACGCTGTCCAAGGGGATCGTCATCACGGTGATGGTGTCGGTCGTCGCCTATGCGGGGGCCTGCCTTCTGGGGCTGGCGCTAGCGGTGGGGTGCCTGTCGCGCTTCGTGGTCCTGCGGCAGCTCTGCCGGTTCTATATCGAGGTGATGCGGGGCGTCCCGATCATCGTGTTGCTGCTCTATGTGGCCTTCGTCCTGTCGCCGCTGGTCGTGGCGGGGTGGAACGCCGTGGCAGAGCCTTTGGGGATGGACCCGCTGCGGACGCGGGATTTCCCCCTGCTGTGGCGGGCGGTGCTGGCGCTGGTGCTGGCCTATGCGGCCTTTCTGGCGGAAATCTTCCGCGCCGGATTGCAGGCGGTGGACAAGGGCCAGATCGAGGCCGCACAGGCGCTGGGTCTGAACGGGTGGCAGCGGTTCCGGCACATCACCTTTCCGCAGGCCTTCCGGATGATCCTGCCGCCCTTGGGCAACGATTTCGTGGCGATGGTGAAGGACAGCTCGCTGGTATCGGTGCTGGGCGTGGGGGATGTGACGCAGCTTGCCAAGGTCACGGCGGCGGGGAATTTCAAGTATTTCGAGACGTATAACGTGGCGGCGCTGGTCTATCTGACGATGACCATCGGCTTGAGCCTTGCGATGCGGCGGCTGGAGAAGCGGCTGAAGGCGAAGGCGGAGCGGTAAAGGGGGGGGCGGGACGTCCTGCCTGTCCGGTTCAGCGACCAGAGGACCGACGCGAAACTGTCCGGTGGACAGTTTCGCCGGTCCGATTGCGGCTGAGGCCACGAAGCCGCAAGGGGGTNTCAGATATCGCCGCCGGTCAGGGCACGGGACGCGCCCG
>AYNO01000231.1 GCA_000500915.1 Rhodobacter sp. CACIA14H1 | reverse complement strand
ACACGACCACCGCCGTCGCCGGACGTCCGGCATTGGCGGGCGTCGTCGTGGTGGTCACGACGGCGCCTGTGGAGGTGCTGCCCTGCGCCGTGCCGGTGGGTTCGGCGCTGCCCGACTGCGCGGGGGGGTGACCGGTGCCGTTCCCCTGCCCCGCGCCGGTCTCCTGCGCTGGCAGGGCCGGTGCCGACAGCGCCAGTGCAAGCGCCGCCAGAACGGCGGCAAGTCCCGCGCGCAGGTGCCGCAGCCCCGGCGGCGGGTTCACCCTCATGCGTCCTCGAACACGGTGGGTATGGCGCGGGGGGCGCGGTCCAGCCATTCGGGGACAGGCAGACCCTTTTCCTTCAGGAAGGTGGGGTTATAGAGCTTCGACTGGTAGCGGTTGCCGTAATCGCAGAGGATCGTCACGATCGTATGCCCCGGCCCCATGTCCTGCGCCATGCGGATGGCGCCCGCGATGTTGATGCCCGACGATCCGCCAAGGCAGATGCCTTCGTCCTGCAACATCTCGAAGACCAGCGGCAGCGCCTCGGCATCCGGGATTCGGTAGCTGTAATCGGGGCGGAACCCTTCGAGGTTTGCCGTGATGCGGCCCTGCCCGATGCCTTCGGTGATGGAATTGCCCGGCGCGTCCAGCGTGCCGGTGGTGTAGAAGGAATGCAGCGCCGCGCCCTCGGGGTCGGCAAGACCGATCTTCACGCCCTTGGGCTGCAGCGCCATAGCAACACCGGCAAGGGTGCCGCCGGACCCCACGGCGCAAATGAAGCCGTCCACCTTGCCGTCGGTCTGTTCCCAGATTTCCGGCCCCGTGGTTTCGATATGGGCCAGCCGGTTGGCGATGTTGTCGAACTGGTTGGCCCAGATCGCGCCATTCGGTTCGGTCCGCGCCAGCGCCTCGGCCAGACGGCCGGAATAGCGGACATAGTTGTTCGGATTGCGGTAGGGCGCGGCCGGCACCTGCACCAGTTCGGCCCCCGCAAGGCGCAGCATGTCCTTCTTTTCCTGGCTTTGCGTTTCGGGAATGACGATGACCGTGCGGAAGCCCATCGACGCGCCCACCAGCGCAAGCCCGATGCCGGTGTTGCCCGCCGTCCCCTCGACAATCGTGCCGCCGGGTTTCAGCAGCCCTTTTTCCACTGCGTCCTTGATGATGTACAGCGCGGCGCGGTCCTTGACCGACTGGCCCGGGTTCATGAATTCGCACTTGCCGAGGATCGTGCAGCCCGTCATCTCGCTCGCCCGCTTCAGTTTCAGAAGCGGCGTGTTCCCGATGGTCTCGGCCAGATCGTTGAATGTGCGCATGACGGGTTCCTTCGCCTTTTGCCCAACGTGTAGGCGCGGGCGCGGGAAATCTCAAGCCGTGCAGCGGTGGCAGGCGGTTTCACCCTCCGTCCCGGGGCCAAACAGTTTCAAATATTTCATGACGAAAGATGTGCGGGAAACTCCGTATTGTCCCGCCCCATCTGAAACCCGGCGAAGACCGGGCGACTAACCGGACCGCAAGCCCGAGGGGGGCCGCGGAGACGGCGCGAAGATAACCCCCCTCAGGGAAAGGAAACGACATATGACCCAATCGGTCCATCCGGTGGACGAAGTCCTGCCGACCCCCAAGCTGTTCACGCTGGGATTGCAGCATGTGCTGGTGATGTATGCAGGTGCGGTTGCCGTGCCGCTGATCGTGGGGCGGGCGCTGAAGCTTGATCCTGCGGACGTGGCCTTCCTGATTTCGGCGGATCTCTTCGTCTGCGGTCTGGTCACGCTGATCCAGTCGCTGGGGGCGACCCAGTGGTTCGGCATCCGGCTGCCCGTGATGATGGGCGTGACCTTCGCCGCCGTCGGCCCGATGGTGGCGATGGCAAACCAGCAGGGCGGGTCGGACGGGGCGCGTGCCATCTTCGGTGCCATCATCGCGGCGGGGATCATCTCGATCGTCATCGCCCCCTTCGTCAGCCGGATGCTGCGGTTCTTCCCGCCGGTCGTCACGGGGACGATCATCCTTGTGATCGGGGTCAGCCTGATGCGGATCGGGATCAACTGGGATCTTTGGCAACCCCGTCGGCCCCACCGCGCCGCAGATCGTGGACCCCGCCCATGCGGACTGGCTGAAGGCCGTGACGGAGGGCGTGGCGGCAGGCAGCGTGAGCGGCGTTCCCGCGATGCCCGAAGGGCTGGCGCTGGCGGCAAAGATGAACAACCCGGCCTACGCGCCGCTGACGAACATCCTCGTCTCGGCCATCGTTCTGGTGTCGATCCTTGTGATCGCCCGCTATGCCAAGGGATTCATTGCCAATATCGCCGTCCTTCTGGGGATCGTGATCGGGGCGCTGATCGCCATCGCCATGGGGACCATGAACTTCGCCAAGGTCGGCGAGGCGGAATGGTTCGGGCTGATCACGCCCTTCCACTTCGGTATGCCCACGTTCGACGCCGTGATGATCGTGACGATGACGCTGGTGATGATCGTGGTGATGATCGAGTCGACGGGGATGTTCCTTGCCCTCGGGGACATGACGGGCAAGAAGGTGGACCAGCCGATGCTGTCGGCGGGGCTGCGGACGGATGGTCTGGGCACCCTGATCGGGGGTATCTTCAACACCTTCCCTTATACGTCCTTCTCGCAGAACGTGGGGCTGGTGGGGGTCACGGGCGTGCGGTCGCGCTTTGTCTGCGTGGCGGGGGGCATCATCCTGATCGTGCTGGGCCTTGTGCCGAAGATGGGGGCGCTGGTGGAATCGGTGCCGACCATGGTGCTGGGCGGTGCGGGGCTGGTGATGTTCGGGATGGTTGCGGCGACGGGGATCCGCATCCTTGCGGGCGTCGATTTCGTCAGGAACCGCAATAACCTGTTCGTCGTGGCGGTCAGCCTCGGCTTCGGGATGATCCCGCTGATTGCGCCCAGCTTCAAGATGTGGATGCCGCACGAGATCCACCCGCTGATCGAGAGCGGCATCCTGCTGGCCTCGGTTTCGGCGGTGGTTCTGAACGCCTTCTTCAACGGGGCGAAGCTGAACGAGGCCGAGATCAAGGCGGCGGCGGCAGCGGCCGACCACTAAGGTATCGTGGCAAAAGGAAAGGGCGGCGGTCGCAGGACCGCCGCCCTTTTCGTTTGGATGGAACGGCTTAGTCCGCCTTTGCGACCAGCAGGCCGTCGGCTTTCAGCCCGGCATAGCTTTCGTCCAGCGACTTCTTGGCCCGTTCGATCAGGACGTCGATTTCCGCAGGCGTGATGACCAGCGGGGGCGAGATGATCATCCGGTCGCCCACATGGCGCATGATCAGGTTGTTGGCGAAGCAGCGTTCGCGGGTGCGCAGGCCCACCGTCCCCGCCTCGGAGGCGAACTTGGCGCGCTTGGCCTTGTCGGGCGTCAGGGCGATGGAGCCCATGAGGCCGACCAGTTTCGCCTCGCCCACCAGCGGGTGGTCGGTGAGGGCGTCCCAGCGTTCCTTGAGGTAGGGATGCGCCACGTTGCGGACGTGATCGACGATGTGTTCCTCCTGCAGGATGCGCAGGTTTTCCAGCGCGACGGCCGCCGCGACGGGGTGGCCGGAATAGGTGTAGCCGTGGAAGAATTCGCCGCCTTCGGCCACGACCGCCGCCACCTCGTCACAGACGATGGAGCCGCCGATGGGCTGATAGCCCGAGGACAGGCCTTTGGCGATGGTCATGATGTGGGGCTTGATGTCGAAGGTCTGCGAGCCGAACCAGTTGCCGGTGCGGCCGAAGCCGGTGATGACCTCGTCGGCGATCAGGAGGATGCCGTATTTGTCGCAAATCCTTTGGATTTCAGGCCAGTAGGTGGCGGGCGGGACGATCACGCCCCCTGCCCCCTGGATCGGTTCACCGATGAAGGCCGCGACCTTTTCGACGCCGAGTTCGAGGATCTTGTCTTCCAGCTGCCTGGCGCGGGCGAGGCCGAATTCGGCCTCGGTCATGTCGCCGCCTTCGCCCCACCAATAGGGCTGGTCGATATGTTCGATGCCGTCGATCTTGCCGCCATGGGCATGGATCGGGGCCATGCCGCCAAGGCTGCCGCCGCCCATGGTGGAGCCGTGGTAGCCGTTCTTTCTGGCAATGATGACACGCTTTTCCGGCTGTCCCTTCACCTGCCAGTAGCGGCGGACGAGGCGGATGTTGGTGTCGTTCGCCTCGGACCCGGAGCCTGCGAAGAAGACGTGGTTCAGGTCGCCGGGGGCGAGTTCCGCCAGTTTGGCGGCGAGGGCGATGGCGGGGACGTGGGTGGTCTGGAAGAAGGTGTTGTAATAGGCCAGTTCTTCCATCTGCCGCGCCGCGACATCGGCCAGTTCCTTGCGGCCGTAACCGATGTTGACGCACCAGAGCCCGGCCATGCCGTCGATGATCTGGTTGCCTTCGCTATCCGTCAGCCAGACGCCCTTGCCCCGCGTGATGACCCTTGCGCCCTTGTTTGCAAGGCCGTTCGAGTCGGTGAACGGGTGCATGTGATGGGCGGCGTCCAGCGCCTGCAGTTCTGCCGTGGGCAGGTGGTTGGTGATCATGTTCATGGCAGACCTCGCGGAGTCGGGGCGGAATCAACGGCCCGGGATGGCGGGCTTCGGTGGTCAGCATAGGAGCAAAGTGGCGGGCCTTCAAGAAATTTGATCAAATTTTCGGGGCGCGGGGGAACGGCGGGGAAAAGGCGTGGCTTTGCGGGGTGTTGGGCAAAAACGGCTGTACCGGATGTTGTGCCGCAGACTGTACCGCAAACTGTCAGCACGCAGCGGGCGGTGGGGTAACGATCCGGGAAGGCCGACCCGTCCCGGGCTTGACCCGGGACCTCCGGCCATGACGCGGCCCGCTGGATGGGTGGAGGCCCCGGGTCAGGCCCGGGGCGTGCGGCGGAGTGGTTGTGCAGTTGTCCGGAATGCGTGCCGCAGACTGTACCGCAGACTGTCAGCACGCAGCGGGCGGTGGGTTGGGATCCGGGTAAGGTTCGTTGCGGTGGATGGGATGCAGCCCCATGCGGGGGGGCCTGCGGCAGGCGGGGGTA
>AYNO01000230.1 GCA_000500915.1 Rhodobacter sp. CACIA14H1 | reverse complement strand
CTGCCCCTGCGCCCGCACCTGTGGCACGCCCGCGACCGGCGCCGCCTGTCCGTCTCGCAGCAGCAGCAACCGGCCGTCCCGTTCGGTCACGAGCACAGCGCCATCCGGCAGGAAGGCGATGGCCCAGGGTTCGTCCAGCCCGGTCGCCATCGCCTCGACCCGCAGGTCGCCGGCCGAAGTGGCGATCGGGTCCGCGACGGCGGGCGGGGCGGCGGCAAGGAAGCAGGCCGTGAAAAGGCAGGCGGTCGGTCGGTGTCGTGGCATTGGAAATTCCTCCGTCCGTTCCCATCTGTGGGACGGGCGGGCGCGGACAAGCCACCTCACGCGGTTCTGATCGCCGCGCGGCCCGCAGAGGGCCTGTGCCGGAGCGTCAAGGGAAACGCAGCGAATCGGCCCATCGTGTCGGCACGGTGTCGGCAAGATGGCGGCAAGCCTTGCGGTGACGCCTGCACATTCACGGGCAAAGCCTTGACGCGGAATGGAAATCCGACATGCAGGACCATCCCAAGAAGGCACTTTTCTTTTGCGGTGTCGCGCACTAGCTTCGCTGATCAGGACAACGGTCCAATTAGGGAGTTAACGAATGAAGAAACTGCTGCTTGCCACGGCCGCAACCGCGCTGGTCGCCGGTGCCGCCTCGGCACAGGAAGTGAAACTCGGCATCCTGCTCGGCTTCACCGGCCCGCTGGAATCGACCGTGCCGGACATGGCCAAGGGCGCGGAATTCGCGGTGAAGGAAATCAACGACTCCGGCAAGTTCACGCTGGGCACCATTTCCACCGTCAACGGCGACTCGACCTGCGTTGATGCCGCTGCGGCCACCGCCGCTGCCGAACGTCTGGTCACCGCCGATGGCGTCGCGGCCATCGTGGGCGGCGACTGCTCGGGCGTGACCGGTGCGGTGCTGCAGAACGTGGCGCGTCCGAACGGCATCGGGATGATCTCGCCCTCGGCGACCTCGCCCGCGCTGTCCACCGCCGAAGATGACGGCCTGTTCTTCCGCACCGCCCCGTCGGATGCGCGTCAGGGCGAAATCATGGCCGACATCCTGACCGAAAAGGGCATCAAGTCCGTCGCGGTGACCTACACCAACAACGACTACGGCAAGGGTCTGGCCGACAGCTTCGGCGCGGCCTTCGCGGCCAAGGGCGGTTCGGTGACGATCTCGGCCCCGCACGAGGATGGCAAGGCCGACTATTCGGCGGAAGTCGCCTCGCTGGCGGCTGCCGGTGGCGAACTGCTGGTCGTCGCGGGCTATGTGGACCAGGGCGGCAAGGGCGTGATCCAGGGCTCGCTGGATTCGGGCGCCTTCTCGACCTTCTACCTCGTGGACGGGATGTATGGCGAAAGCCTGATCGGCGCGATCGGCGAACCGCTGAACGGGTCCTTCGGCGCGGTTCCGGGCACCGACTCGGAAGGTGCGGCGAAGTATGAGGAAGCGGCGAAGGCTGCGGGCTTCGACGGCTCCAACGCCTTCTCGAAGGAATCCTACGACGCGGCGGCGCTGATCCTGCTGTCCATGGCGGCGGCCAATTCCACCGCGGCCAAGGACTGGGGTCCGAAGGTCATGGATCTGGCCAACGCCCCGGGCGAGCCGATCCTGCCGGGCGAACTGGGCAAGGCGCTGGAACTGATCGCGGCCGGCACCGACATCGACTATGTCGGCGCTTCGGCGGTGGAACTGGTCGGCGCGGGCGAATCCGCGGGCAACTACCGCGAATACGCCATCAACGGCGGCAAGATCGAAACTGTCGGCTTCCGTTGATCGCTTGACAGGTTGAAGAAAGGAAACGGCCCGGGCATAGCCCCGGGCCGTTGCCTTAGACACGCATCCTGCGGCTTCAGGTCTGCCAAGGACCGGAGAACCGGCGGGAGACAGGGGAAAAGACCACATGATCGTTGTCGAAGACCTGCACAGGCATTTCGGCGGCTTCCGTGCCGTTGACGGTGCCTCGCTGGAAATCCGGACGGGAAGCATCACGGGGCTGATCGGCCCCAACGGCGCGGGCAAGACCACGCTGTTCAACGTCATCGCGGGGCGACTGCCGCCCACATCGGGCCGCGTGCTGATGGATGGCGAGGACATCACCGGCCTGCCGCCGCACGAGCTGTTCCACAAGGGGCTGCTGCGCACCTTCCAGATCGCGCATGAATTCGGGTCCATGACCTGTCTGGAAAACCTGATGATGGTGCCCGCCCGCCAGAAGGGCGAGACGCTGTGGAACGCCTGGTTCAACCGCGGCGCCGTGGCCGAGGAGGAGGAGCGCATCCGCCAGAAGGCGAAGGATGTGCTGGACTTCCTGACGATCAGCCATCTGGCCGACCAGAAGGCATCGCAGATTTCGGGCGGCCAGAAGAAGCTTCTGGAACTGGGCCGGACGATGATGGTGGATGCCAAGATCGTCTTTCTGGACGAGGTGGGCGCGGGCGTGAACCGGACGCTGCTGAACACGATCGGCGATGCCATCGTGCGGCTGAACAAGGAGCGCGGCTATACCTTCTGCGTGATCGAACACGACATGGATTTCATCGGCCGCCTCTGCGACCCGGTCATCTGCATGGCCGAAGGCAAGGTGCTGGCACAGGGGACTGTGGACGAAGTGAAGAACGACGAACGGGTGATCGAGGCCTATCTGGGCACCGGCCTGAAGAACAAGGTCAAGCAGGAGGAAGCCGCCCATGGCTGACCCCTATCTGATCGGCGAGGCGATGACCGGCGGCTATGGCGGCGCGGACATCCTGCATTCCTGCACCATCGCGGTGGAAAAGGGCCAGATCGCCGTGATCGTCGGCCCCAACGGCGCGGGCAAATCGACCGCGATGAAGGCCGTCTTCGGGATGCTGAAACTGCGGGCGGGCCATGTGAAGCTGGACGGCGAGGATATCACCGCCCTGTCCCCGCAGGCCCGCGTGGCCAAGGGGATGGGCTTCGTGCCGCAGACCCACAACATCTTCACCTCCATGACGGTGGAGGAGAATCTGGAAATGGGCGCCTTCATCCGGCGCGACGATTTCGCCGACACCATGGCACAGGTCTATGACCTGTTCCCCATCCTGAAGCAGAAGCGGCTGCAGCCCGCGGGCGAACTGTCCGGCGGCCAGCGCCAGCAGGTCGCCGTGGGCCGTGCGCTGATGACGCAGCCCAAGGTCCTGATGCTGGACGAACCCACGGCGGGCGTCAGTCCCATCGTGATGGACGAACTTTTCGACCGCATCATCGAGGTGGCGCGGACCGGCATCTCCATCCTGATGGTCGAACAGAACGCCCGTCAGGCGCTGGAGATCGCGGACAAGGGCTATGTCCTTGTGCAGGGCGCGAACCGTTTCACCGACACCGGAAAGGCGCTGCTTGCCGATCCGGAGGTCCGCCGTTCCTTCCTCGGGGGCTGACATGGATATCCTCAACGCCCTTGTGGCCTTCGCCAACTTCGTCTTCGTCCCCGCCCTGGCCTATGGCGCACAGCTTGCGCTGGGTGCGCTGGGGGTGACGCTGATCTATGGCATCCTGCGTTTCTCCAACTTCGCGCATGGCGACACCATGGCCTTCGGGACCATGGTGACGATCCTGTTCACGTGGTGGTTCCAGTCGCTGGGCATCAGCTTCGGCGTGCTGCCCACGGCCCTGCTGGCCCTGCCCATCGGCATCGCGGTGACGGCGGCCTTCGCCCTTGGGACGGACCGCGTGATCTATCGCTTCTACCGCAAGCAGAAGGCGGCGCCCGTCATCCTCGTCATGGTCTCGCTCGGGGTGATGTTCGTGATGAACGGCATCGTGCGCCTGATCATCGGGGTGGAGGACCAGAATTTCGCCGATGGCGGGCGGTTCCTGATTTCGGCGGGCGATTTCAAGACGATGACGGGGCTTGCCGAAGGGCTGGCGATCAAGGGATCGCAGGCCGTGACGGTGGTCACCGCCTTCGTCGTGATGGGCCTCCTGTTCTGGTTCCTGCAGAAGACGCGCACCGGCAAATCCATGCGTGCCTTTTCGGATAACGAGGACCTTGCCCTGCTGTCGGGCATCAACCCCGACCGCGTGGTGCAGGTGACGTGGATCATCGCGGCGGCGCTGGCCACCATCGCGGGCGTCCTTTACGGCCTCGACAAGTCGTTCAAGCCCTTCGTCTATTTCCAGCTCCTGCTGCCCATCTTCGCGGCGGCCATCGTGGGCGGCCTCGGCTCGCCCATCGGGGCCATCGCGGGCGGCTTCGTCATCGCCTTTTCCGAGGTGATGGTGACTTACGCCTGGAAGAAGGTCGTCACCTACATCGTGCCGGAAAGCATGGCGCCGGATGGGTTGGTGCAGCTGATGTCCACGGATTACAAATTCGCGGTCAGCTTCGCCATCCTGATCCTCGTGCTGATCTTCATGCCCACGGGCCTGTTCAAGGGGAAATCGGTATGACCCGCAACCTCGCACTCTTTGCGGGCGTGGGCCTGCTGTTCGTGCTGACCGGCGTGTTCCAGAGCTGGAACCTTGCCCTGTCGATCCTGAACCTGTCGCTGATCTCGGCCATCATGGCGCTGGGGGTCAATATCCAGTGGGGCTATGCGGGCCTGTTCAACACCGGCATCATGGGCTTCACCGCGCTGGGCGGCCTTGCCGTGGTGCTGGTGTCGGTGCGGCCCGTGGCCGAAGGCTGGGCGGCGGGCGGGGTGGGCATCCTGTCCGGCCTGTTCTTCGGCGCGGCCTCCATCGCGGCGGCGATCTTCGCGTGGAACCGCCTGCCCAAGGGGCGGATGCGGACGGTCGTCACGCTGGCCATCGTGGTGGCGGGCTTCATCCTGTTCCGCGCCGTCTTCGACCCTGCCGTAACGGCGGTCGAGGCGTTCAACCCCGCCACCGCCGGCAATATCGGCGGTCTGGGCCTGAACCCGACGCTGGCATGGCCGGTGGGCGGGCTGCTGGCCGCCGCCGCGGCATGGGCCATCGGCAAGATCGCGCTGGGCCTGCGGTCGGACTATCTGGCCATCGCCACGCTGGGCATCGCGGAAATCATCATCTCGGTGATGAAGAACGAGGACTGGCTGGCCCGCGGGGTGAAGAACATCATCGACATGCCGCG
>AYNO01000229.1 GCA_000500915.1 Rhodobacter sp. CACIA14H1 | reverse complement strand
CGAAGTCCTCCCCGCGAAGTGCAGCCTCAAGCCATTCATGCGTGCTGGTCCAGCCGATGGATTTCCGGTTTCCGAGGTCGATGACATGCGCCCCACCCCCGAAGGCGTCCAAGCGGGGCCGGGAACAGGTGTACGCGACTTCGAATCCCCAGAGGCCAGTGAGGTCGAGTTCTTCCGCCAGGCGCAGCACGAAGCGGATGACGCCTTCGATATCGCCTTGCCCATCATCGTCATGGAACCAGAGGATCGAACTGCCAGGGCCGTCCTGCTGCGATAGGGTAAAGCCCTCGTATTCCGGATCGTCGGCGCCCTCCTCGTCGAGATGCAGGCGGGCCAAGAGACCAAGCGCCGCGGTGGCTTTTTCGGGCGAACCCACGTCGAGGACGCAGGAAAAGTGGGTGAAGTAATCGGCCATGTGGGCCTCCTTTGCATGGGGACCGACCCCGGCGCGGGGACCGGGGCCAGATCGGCTGGAATTGGGGAAGATCAGTGGGCCGCCTCCGGAGACGACGAAGCGGTCATGGCCCGAGCCTGCGCTTCGGCATGGGCCTGCAAGAGCTCGCGGTAGTAGCGCTTGCGCGCCGCACGCCAGCTGCGGACGGCCAGCGTGTCGGGATGCAGACGAGAGATGGAAATGCGCAACATTGCGAGCGGCGTGATCCCGGGAGAGACGCCGAGATTGAGGTAGGCCCGGCCCATGTCAACGAACCTCCAGGACCGGCGGCGCCAGATGCGGATCGACGAGCGCCTCGATCCTCTCGGTCCGCCCCATCCACGGCTCGGGCCGGATCGCCTTGACCCAGTCTGTGAAGCTCGGAATGAACCCCAGATCCTCGCGGACATGCTGCTCGCCGACCCACCGGGTCGGGATGATCCGGCCGGTGGAAAGCGTGATCGTCGGCCCGAAAACGGTCTCGGAAAGCCATACGCCCGCCGAATGATGAAACATGGCTCTGTGGCGAAAGTCCGCAGAATGGGCTTTTGAGGAGTCGATTATCTGGACACTTGCGATTTCACCTCCAAGGCTGAAGTTTTCACCTTTTTCCGAGGACCGATTATGCAAGTCACCAGAACTCCAGAGGGGACTGTCCCTCGCTATTTTGTCCGCGACGATGCGGGTAATTCCGTCGAACCGATTCACGATTTCCTCCGTTATCTTGACGCTCGGGGCTCATCCCCGAACACCATTCGCTCCTACGCCTACGACCTGCGGCGCGTGTGGGAGTTCTTCGAAGCCCGAGGGCTCGAGTGGCAGGGCTTCAACATTTCGAACGCCGTCGATCTGATCGCTTACCTGCATGACCGGATCGATATGCGCCCCGGCCGGTCCGCAACCGCGGCTGGCCCGGATCGGCTGTCACCGGCAACGGTCAATCGAGCGCTGGCGGCAATGTCGTCATTCTGTGACTGGGCGATCATCGCAGGGCTGTTAACCCCGCCGAACCCGATGCGGGTCAGCAAGAGTATCAACAAGCCTGCGGTCACGGATCGGCATCGCCCGTTCTTTGAGGGCATTTCCCGTCGCCCAGCGAGTGTGCGCGTGATCCACGTCCGCAGCGTTCATCGACTGCCTCGTCCGATGAGCGACGACCAAATCGAACGTCTCGTCGCCGAATTGACCAGCCTACGCGATCGATCCCTTGTGCTCCTAATGCTTCATGGCGGCCTGCGGCCAGGAGAAGCGCTGAGTTTGCATCTCGAGGATATCGCCTATGGGCGCCGGCGCGTGACCGTCCGATGTCGCGATGATCACCCGAAAGGGGCACGCGGAAAGTCGCGCGTCGAACGTGTCGTCGACCTCCATGACGGGCAGGCCCTCGATACCATCAGCGCCTATGTCATGCGTGACCGTCCCCGCGAGACGGACACGCCGTTCATCTTTCTCGTCGGCGGAAACGGCACGAGGCGGTCTGAGCCCTTGTCCTATGCCGCGTTGGCAAAAGCCTTCGCGCGAGCGGCGGAACGCGCCGGGATCAAATCGCCGGGTGTCACACCGCATGCGCTGCGGCATACCCACGCCACCCGCATGTGGGAAGCAGGCATGCGAGAGCTGACCCTGCAGCGCCGGCTCGGGCATGCATCACCGGAATCGACGCGCATTTATACACGTGTGTCCGACGCCACGGTGCTCGCCGAGTACAGCCGTGCAATGGGGTTGAAGCCATGACGGCCCCCTTGCCGGATGCCCTGATGACGTTTCCGACCGACATCGCACCGTCGCATTGCGAGGAGGAGGAATACCGCGCATTCCTCGCGGGCCTCGACATGACCCGCCACATGAAGAACCGCTATATCGCTCAACGTCGAGACTTCGTCGCCGCCTTTCCCGATCTCGCACTTTGGTGCGAACAACCGCTTGAAGTTCGACTCGGGCGACTTCACGGAACATCCGCCTTCACACCTGAACACCCCGCCTCGTTCTGGGCGCAGCAATATCTCTACTACCTCGCCTTCACGGACCGCCTGCGCCTCGACTATGGGTTCCTCCTGTCGATTTCGCCCATGTATGCCGCCCAACTCGCAAACTACCTGGGCATCGATCTGGGCATCCCGGCTCTCCGCAAGCGCCAGAAAGCGATGGGGTATCACCAGACGACACCACAGGGGTCGACCACCTGGGTGGTTTCCCGCATAGCGCTTCATGCCGGCATACGTTCGCCTGAACTTATCACCTCCGACGACCTCGAAGCGTTGAACGTTGCAATTTCTGCATATGCGGCGTCTTCCCTGATGAAGCGCTTCCATGGCTATGACCCGCAGAAGGCCAAGACGACCGCCCATTTCTGGCACCGCTATGTCCGACAGACACAGCTTGTCCTGCACCACCTCGGCAACGGCATCGCGCGACCACGCATGACCGCCGACAAGCGGAAGCCTTATGTCTATCCGAGGCCGGATATGGGTATTTTCATCGAGCGCTGGCTGGAGATCAAGCGCACCAGCCTTTCCAGGGTGACGGTCGACCACTGCGCCGTGTCGCTCCGCCGCTTTGTCGACTTCCTGGTTCGCCACGATCCAAAGATCAAGAAGTTCGCCGATGTCACGTCCGAGGTGATGACTGCCTTCCTGATCCATCTTAGGAGCCAAGTCGGCGCCAGAACCAAGCGTACATTGTCGATTACCGCCCAGAGATCCCGTGCGCTTCATGTTGCGCAATTCCTCAGCGAGGGCGCAGCCTGGGAATGGCCGGATTTCCCGACGCGACCAGTTCTGAACACCCGCGATCTTCCCCGCCTTCCGCAGCGCTTGCCTCGGTATATCCCCGCCGAACAGCTTGGCCCGCTCATGGAAGAGGTCCGCAAGCTTCCCTGCGATTTCCAGCGCGCCGCGATTCTGATCGCGCGATGGTCAGGCGCCCGTCGGACAGAGATCGCAAGGTTGCCCGTCGACTGTCTGGACGCCTATCCGGACGGAACGCCACGGCTGCGCATTCCGGCGGGAAAGACCTACAGGGAACGGCTCGTGCCGCTTCACCCTGAGGCTGCTGAAGCTCTTCGCAAGGTCATCGACCTGCGCGCACAGTCGGACGAACGCCCGGTCCCGGATGCCAGAACCGGCCAATACGTCAAGTTGCTCTTCTACCGCCGCGGTGTCGCGATCTCGCCAGACTACCTGTTCAATTATCCACTCAAAGACATCTCTCACCGACTTGGCCTGGTCGATGGAAAAGGGCAGAATCTCATCTCGGCACATCGCTTCCGCCATACGGTCGGCACGGAACTCGCCGAAGGCGGTGCGCGGATGCAGACGATCATGGACGTGCTCGGGCATCAAAGCCCGCACATGTCGATGGTCTATATCCGTGTCAGCGATGAAGCGGTGCTCGCGGACTATCAGGCAGTGTTGAAACCTGATGCGCCGATCGCCGGACCCGCGGCAGAGATCATCCGCAATCAGCGCCTGCCGCAAAGCACGGTCGATTGGCTGAAGTGCAACTTCCTGAAGACCGAGCTCGAACTCGGCCATTGTCTCCGACTGCCGGAAGAAGGTCCCTGTGAATGCGACCTCTATCTGAACTGCGCCAAATTCGTCACCACCCGATCTTATGCGCCGAGGCTGAGAGCGCGCCATCGCCTCGAACTCAATCTGACGGAAGATGCGCGTTGCCGCGGTTGGACACGAGAGATCGAACGGCATTCAGGAATAGCTTCCCGCATCGAACAGCTTCTCATCGAACTGGGCGAGCCAGTCTCAGACGCGGCACAGGAAGTTAGCGAGACAGTGGAAGCGGCACGGAAAATGTCGCGGTAGCCCACAGGTACCTCCCCGCCGCCCGCTCCGCTGCGCGCGTATCCGCGCTACGCGGGCGGCGGGGGCCCTCCTATGGGCAACCACGACAAACCCCGGTCGGGAGAACAAAAACAGCTTGATTGTCCGGATAACATCGAACCAGGCATGCACCGCGATGAAATCGTCGACCGTGCCGCCCCATTTCTTCACCGAGGAGAGGGCGTGGTGATAGGGATGTGCCATCGCCGCCCCCTCAGAAGTCATGGGTGTAGAGTTCGGACGACGTGTGCCGTTCGTTGAACTCCAAATGGATGCAGCGGGCGGTGGCATCGAAACAGAACTCGCCATAGGCGCCGTCGTTGTTCTCCCAACCGCCATGGGTGTCGCTGAGGAAATCATAGGCCAGCTGTTCGACGACATCCTCGAGGGAAAGCTGCCGCATCTCGACCTCCGGATTGTCGCAGGTGACGGCGGCATAAGCGATTTCCACGGCCGGGAACTCGACCGCCTTTTCACTGGCCCAGGCGTCGATGCTTTCGATCTGGCCGCTGTCACCTTCACCATCGAAGGTCACGGTGACATGGGTGATCCCGGCAGCGCTGAGACCGTCGAAAAGCCGGTCCTTGTTGCCGGGGCGAAGCGCGTCGATCCGCGCCTGCCGCTCGGTATGGGCCGCGAAAATCGACGCGAGGTCGATGGTGGAAGGCGGCATCGGTGCCGCGAGGGTCGGTTCAACTTGGGTCATGGGGTTCTCCGAAAATGGGGGAAGGGTCGGAGCCAGCGGGGCGATCTCTTTCACCCAGCAAAGCTCGACCAAACCCCCCTGCCCTCCTCTGTCTCTCTGACGTCACGC
>AYNO01000228.1 GCA_000500915.1 Rhodobacter sp. CACIA14H1 | reverse complement strand
GGGTGTGTAATGGCAAGACGTCCGGGCATGGCGGCGCTGGCGGCGGCGGCGGGGGTTTCCGTGGCGACGGTGGACCGGCTGCTGAACGGACGCGAGCAGGTGGCGGCTGCGACGCGGGCGGCGGTGCTGGAGGCGGCGCTGCGGATCGGGCATCCGGCGGCGGCGCGGCTGACCGGGGGCGGGGGCGGGGCGGTGCCGGTGGTGCGCTTCGGGGTGCTGCTGCACAAGCAGGGGCAGGAGTTCTATCAGAACATGGCGCGCGAGTTCCGGTCAGCGGTCGCCTTGCTGCCCGGGGTGAAGGGCCAGTTGGAGCTGGAGTTTTCCGCCAGCCAGGCGCCCAGCGAGGTGGCGGCGCTGCTGCGGGGCATGGCGGGGCGCTGTGACGTGATCGCGGCGACGGCCGTGAACCATCCCGAGATCACGGCGGTGGTGGAGGAGTTGAAGGAGCGGGGCATTCCCGTCTTTTCCCTGCTGTCGGATTTCGCGCAGGGGGTGCGGGCGGGCTATGTAGGGTTGAACAACCTGAAGGTCGGGCGGACGGCGGGGTGGATGATCTCGCTCTCTGTCAGGGGGCCGGGGAAGGTGGCGCTGTTCGTCGGCGGGTCGCGCTGGCACGGGCATGACCTGCGCGAGACGGGCTTCCGCGCCTATCTGCGCGAGGAGCGGGGCGATCTGGAGGTGCTGGACACGATCGTCAACCTCGAGACGCGGCAGTTGACCTATGAGACGACGCTGAACCTGTTGAACCGGCATCCCGATCTGCGCGGCATCTATGTCGCGGGGGGCGGGATGGAGGGGGCCATCGCGGCGTTGCAGCAGGCGCGGAGGCCGGGGGATGTGGCGCTGGTGGTGAACGAATTGACGGCGGAGTCGCGGGCGGCGTTGGCGACGGGGTGGGTGTCGCTGGTCGATTCGACGCCCTTGCCGGACCTGTGCCGCGAGGTGCTGGCGCTGATGGTGCGTTCCGTTCGGGACGGGGCGAGCGGGGGAGGGCAGGTGTTCCTGCCCATACAGTTGCACGTGGCCGAGTCGATCTAGCGCCGCTTCTGCAGGGAGAGGGAGTTTGAAAGGGCGGTCCTTCGGGCCGCCCTTTTCCGTTTCCGGCGGGCGGTTCCGTCCGCGGAAAACCCGTCCCGGGCCTGACCCGCGACCTCCTGTCACGAGGCTGTCTTGCCGGAAAGGCGGAGGCCCCGGGGCAGGCCCGGGGCACGCAGGGAAGGGCTGCGGCGGGTGTACCGACTTCTGTGCCGCAAACTGTACCGCAAACTGTCAGCACGCAGCGGGCGGTGCTGTAATGGTCCGGTAACGCTGCCGCTCTGCCCGTATCTGATGGTTTTTCGTCAACATAGGCGCCTACGGCGATGAATCTTCGTCGCGGAACAAGGGGAGGAAAGATTCCGCTTTCATGGAACGAATATTCCATTATTCCATGAATGGACTCGGGCAGGACCTTCTGCCCGCCACGGAATGACAGGAAGACCACCGAAGATGCTGCCTTTTGCCCTGAACCACATGACCGCCCCGAAACTGGGGTGGGAGGCCTTTGCCGATCTGGCGGCGGGGCTTGGCTGCGTGGGGGTGGAATACCGCAACGATCTGGCGGGACCGCTGTTCGGCGGGGCCGATCCGGCGGCGGTGGGGGCTGCGGTGAAGGCGCGGGGTCTGCGCTTCCTTGCGCTGGCCGAGGTCAAGATGTTCAACGACTGGTCCGATGCCAAGGCGGCGGAGGCGGAGGCGCTGATGCAGGTTGCCGTCGCGGCGGGGGCGGAGGCGGTCAGCCTGATCCCGCGCAATGACGGTGTGGCGACGGAGCGGGGCGAGAGCCGCAAGGTGACGGAAACGGCGCTGCGGGAAATCCTGCCGATGCTGAAGGCGCACGGGTTGAAGGCGATGGTGGAACCGCTGGGATTTGCCGTCTGTTCGCTGCGCTACAAGGATGTGCTGGCCGATGCGATCGACGCGGTAGGCGGCGCGGGCACCTATTTCATGGTACATGACACCTTCCACCACGCGCTGGCCGGTTTCGGGCCGATCTTTCCGGAGCTGACGGGGATCGTTCATGTGTCGGGCGTGACGGACATGATCGCGCTGGACGACATGCGCGACCCGCACCGCGTACTGGTGGATGCGGATGACGTGCTGGGCAACGTGGCGCAGATCCGTGCGCTGCGGGCCGCAGGCTATGCCGGGCCGATCAGCTATGAGCCCTTCGCGCCGTCCGTCCATGACATGGCCGATCCGAAGGCGGCGCTGGCGGCTTCGATGGAATTCATCCGCAGGGGCGTGGAGGCCTGAGCGGAGGGAATACCGTCCGGGAAAACGGGCGGTCCGGCAGGGAGAACGGTGTGCCGGACACCGACTGTGGAGGAGAGAGACAATGAAGAAGATGCTGATCGTCGCGGGCTTTGCCTCGCTGATGGGCACCACTGCGATGGCCGACGGGATCGGCGTGTCGATGGCGCTGTTCGACGACAACTTCCTGACCGTGCTGCGCAACGGGATCCAGGCGCAGGCCGATGCGGCCGGTCTGTCGGTGCAGATCGAGGACGCGCAGAACGATGTGGCCAAGCAGCTTGACCAGATCAACAACTTCATCGCGTCGGGCGTCGATGCGATCATCGTGAACCCGGTGGACACCAGCGCCACGCAGGCGATGACGGATGCCGCCGCCGCTGCCGGTGTGCCGCTGGTCTATGTGAACCGCCAGCCGATCAACGTGGACAGCCTGCCGGACAATCAGGCCTTCGTGGCGTCGAACGAGTCGGAGTCGTCGCGTCAGGGCTTCATCGAGCAGTGCAACCAGTGGAAGGCCGCCGGCAAGGACGAGGTGAGCGTCTATGTCATGCAGGGCGAGCTGTCGAACCAGGCCGCCGTGCAGCGCACGCAGAACTATTACGACGTGATGGAAGCGGGCGAATGCGCCGTGAAGGTCAATGTGATCGACCAGCAGACCGCCAACTGGTCGCGCGATCAGGCGCAGAACCTGATGACCAACTGGCTGTCCACCGGCGCGGCCTTCGACGGCGTGCTGGCCAACAACGACGAGATGGCGCTGGGCGCGATCCAGGCGATGAAGGCTGCGGGCATCGACATGGCGTCGGTGATCGTGTCGGGCGTGGATGCGACGCAGGATGCGCTGGCCTCGATGCAGGCGGGCGAGCTGGACATCACCGTCTTCCAGAATGCGGCGGCACAGGGTGGCGGCGCACTGGATGCGGCGGTGAAGCTGGCGGCAGGCGAGTCGGTGGAGCAGAAGGTCTATGTTCCCTTCGAACTCGTGACGCCGGCCAATATCGGCGACTATCTGGCGAAGAACTGATCCCTCCCGGGGACTGTCGCGGGGTGGCGGTGATGCCGCCGCCCTGCATTTTTTCTGGCCCGATGCGGCGGCATCGGCCAGTCTTGGACTTGCGGACATCTATCGGGGGAGGAGTGCCGTGGCGGAAGCGACACATGGCCTTGGCGGGCTGAAATACGATCCGGCGAAGAAGACAAGGGCGCCGGAGTGGAACGTCTTTGCCGCGCTGGTCCTGATCGTGGTGATATTCGAGGTGCTGAACCGGCTGAACGGCGGGTCGTTCCTGTTCAACATGCGCGACAATGTGGATGCCGTGTTCAACCAGCAGCGGCTGGATATCATGATCCTGCAGGTGGCCATCGTGGGGATCATCGCGCTGGGGGTGACGCAGGTCATCATCGTGGGGGGCATCGACCTGTCATCGGGGTCGGTGGTCGGTGCCACGGCGATGATCGTGATGAGCTTTGCGCAGACGGCGATGGTGAACGGCAACCCGAACCCGAAGGCGATCTTCGGCGAATGGGCGATGGACCTGCCGGTGATCGTGCCGATTGCCGTGGGGCTGGCCTGCGGGTTGCTGGCGGGCGTGGTGAACGGGCTGCTGGTGGCCTATACGCGCATCCCGCCCTTCATTGCGACGCTGGGCATGATGGTGTCGGCGCGGGGCGTGGCGCGGTGGTGGTCGAACGGGCAGCCCGTCAGCTTTCCCACGGAGAGCTATGGAAGCCTTGCGAACGGGGATATCCTCGGCTCCGTGACCTTCGGGGTGCTGTCCTGGGACGGGCAGAATCCGGCGGTGGTCTTCGTGATGCTGGCCGTGCTGATCCATGTGCTGATGACCTACACGCTCTATGGCAAGCGGTCCTATGCCATCGGGTCGAACGAGGCGGCGGCGCGGATGTCGGGGATCAACGTCGATCGCCACAAGGTGCTGGTCTATACGATCGCCGGGATGATGGCCGCCGTTGCGGCGATCCTGCTGACGTCGAAGAACCTGACCGCGCAGGCGGGCATGGGGGTGATGTACGAGCTGGACGCCATCGCCATGGCCGTGATCGGCGGCGTGTCGCTGGCCGGCGGGCGCGGGTCGATCATCGGGACGGTGCTGGGGGCGGCGATCTTTTCCGTCATCATATCCGGTTTCACGTCGATCCGGCTGGATGCCTATTACCAGGAGATGGTGAAGGGCGCGATCATCGTGGCGGCCGTGGTCCTTGACCAGTGGCGGCAGAAGAACCGGGCGCGGGGGTAAGGGCCATGTCGAAGATCATTCTGGAAACCCGTGGCCTGACCAAGCATTACGGCGGCGTCCACGCGCTGGAGGATGCGGATTTCGTGCTGCATGACGGGGAGCATGTGGCCGTCGTGGGCGATAACGGGGCGGGGAAATCCACCTTCGTCCGGCAGGTCACGGCGGTGGAGCAGCGGACGGCGGGGGAAATCCTGTTCGACGGGCAGCCGGTCAGCTTTGCCGGACCGCTGGAGGCGCGGGAGGCGGGGATCGAGACGGTGTTCCAGACGCTGGCGCTGGCCGACGATCTGGACGTTCCGTCCAACCTGTTCCTCGGGCGGGAGCTGTTCAGGTTCCGCCTCGGGCCGTTCTCGATCCTCGACCGCAAGGCGATGCGCGAGCGGACGATGGAGGCGCTGAAGACCACGGCGGTGAAGATCCCGAACGTGGACAATCCGATCCGCAACATGTCGGGCGGGCAGCGGCAATGCGTGGCGATTGCCCGCACGGCGGCCTTTGCGTCCAAGCTGGTGATCATGGACGAACCCACCGCCGCGCTGGGCGTGCAGGAGACGGCGCAGGTGGAGAACATCATCCGGGGCCTGAAGGACAGGGGGGTGCCGCTGATCCTGATTTCCCACAACCTGCGGCAGGTCTTCGATCTGGTGGACCGGATCGTGGTGTTCCGGCGGGGCCGCATCGTCGCATCGCTGCGGAAGGACGAGACGGACGGGAATGACATCGTTTCCTACATCACGGGGGTGAAGGGCGGCGTCGAGGTGGCGTGACC
>AYNO01000227.1 GCA_000500915.1 Rhodobacter sp. CACIA14H1 | reverse complement strand
GCCGCGCCGCCGGGGCGGGGGCGGCCCGTGCGCGGGCGCACGGGCGGAACGGGTGACAGGGTGTCGCGGTGCGGGCGGCGATGGCCGCCCGCATGGCCGGCGTGGACGGTCCGGTTCCGTTGCGACGGGCGCAGCCTGCCCCCCTTTGCGGCCCTGTGGCCCGCGAAGGGGTGGACCTTTCGCGGGGGGCTGCCTAGCTTTCCCTGGTCAAAGGAGACCCGTCATGACCAATCCGCTGCTTGCCCCCTGGACCGCGCCCTTCGGCCTTCCGCCTTTCGCGGAGATACAAGACGGGGATTTCGGGCCGGCCTTCGACGCGGGGCTGGCCGAGGCGCGGGCGGCCATCGCCCGGATCGCGGATCAGGCCGAGGCGCCGACCTATGCCAACACCATCGCCGCGCTGGAACTGGCCGAGGGGACGTTGGACCGTGTGTCGGGCGTCTTCTACAACCTTGCGGGCGCGGACAGCACCGAGGCGCGCGAGGCGCTGATGCGGGAGCTGGCGCCGAAGATGAGCGCCTTTGCGTCCGAGATCACCAACAACAAGCAGCTTTTCGCGCGGATCGAGTCGCTCTGGGCGGCGCGGGACGGGTTGGGGCTGGAGGCGGAACAGATGCGCGTCCTGACGCTGTATCGGCGGATGTTCGTCCGGTCGGGGGCAGAGCTGGAGGGCGCGGCGGCAGAGCGGTTGACGGCGGTCAAGGCGCGGCTGGCGGTGCTGGGCACGCAGTTCGGGCAGAACCTGCTGGCGGATGAGCGCGAGTGGTTCATGGTGCTGGCCGAGGAGGATCTGGAAGGGCTGCCCGCCTTCGTGGTCGATGCGGCGCGGGCGGCGGGGAAGGAGCGGGGGCAGAACGGGCCGGTGGTGACGCTGAGCCGCAGCCTGATCGTGCCGTTCCTGCAATTCTCGCCCCGGCGGGAGTTGCGGCGGCTGGCCTATGAGGCATGGGTGGCGCGGGGCGCGAATGGCGGGGCGACGGACAACCGGGCGATTGCGGCGGAGATTTTGGCGCTGCGCGAGGAGCGGGCGAAGCTGCTGGGGTATGGGAGTTTCGCGGCCTTCAAGCTGGAGCCCGAGATGGCCAAGACGCCCGATGCCGTGCGCGACCTGCTGATGCGGGTCTGGGAGCCTGCGAAGCGGAAGGCGCTGGCGGATGCGGGGGTTCTGGAGGGGATGCTGCGTGCGGACGGGATCGCAGGGCCGCTGGAGCCGTGGGACTGGCGCTATTACTCCGAGAAGCGGCGGATGGCGGAGCATGACCTGGACGAGGCGGCGCTGAAGCCATACCTCGGGCTGGAGGCGATGCTGGGCGCGATGTTCGGCTGTGCGTCGCGCCTGTTCGGGCTGGAGTTCCGCGAGATTGCGGGGCCGTTCTACCATCCCGACGTGCGCGGGTGGGAAGTTACCCGCGCAGGCAAGCACGTGGCGGTCTTCCTCGGCGACTATTTCGCGCGGTCGTCCAAGCGGTCGGGGGCGTGGTGTTCGGCCATGCGGTCGCAGCGCAAGCTGGGCGGGGACCAGCGGCCGATCGTGGTGAACGTGTGCAACTTCGCCAAGGGCGACCCTGCCCTTCTGTCATGGGACGATGCGCGGACGCTGTTCCACGAATTCGGCCATGCGCTGCACCAGATGCTGTCGGATGTGACGCACGGGTTCATTTCGGGCACGTCGGTGGCGCGGGACTTCGTGGAACTGCCGAGCCAGCTTTATGAACACTGGCTGGAAGTGCCTGCCGTGCTGGAGGAACATGCGCGGCACTGGCAGACGGGCGAGGCGATGCCTGCGGACATGCGCGACCGGCTGCTGGCGGCGGGGACATACGATCAGGGCTTTGCCACGGTGGAATTCGTGGCGTCGGCTTTGGTCGATCTGGCCTTCCACGAGGGGGCGGCACCGGCGGACCCGATGGCGATGCAGGCAGAGGTGCTGGACGGCATCGGGATGCCCCATGCGATCCGGATGCGCCACGCGACGCCGCATTTCGCGCATGTCTTCTCGGGGGACGGGTATTCCTCGGGCTATTATTCCTACATGTGGTCGGAAGTGATGGATGCCGATGCCTTCGCCGCCTTCGAGGAGGCGGGCGATCCGTTCCACCCCGAAACGGCGGCCAAGCTGGAACAGCACATCCTGTCGGCGGGCGGGTCGGAGGAGGCGGAGGTGCTGTACACCCGCTTCCGGGGCCGGATGCCGGGGGTGGAGGCGCTGCTCAAGGGGCGGGGGCTGCTGGAGGTGGCGTGATGGCCGGGGGGACGGCGCTGCTGGTCATCGACATGCAGCGCGAGATGGAGCGGCGGGTCGCGGCGGGGCGCGACTGCGTGAACCCGGATGCGGGCGGGCGGATCGCGGCTCTGGCTGCGGCCTTCCGGCGGGCGGGGTGGCCCGTGGTGCATGTGCGCCATGCGTCGGATCAGCCGGGGGCGGCGCTGCACCCGGACAGTCCGTTTTATCCGCCGATGGCCTGCGCCGAGGCGGAGGCGGGCGAGGCCGTGTTCCTGAAGGCGGGATCGTCCGGTTTTGCCGGAACGGGGCTTGAGGCGCATCTGCGGGCGCAGGGGATCGGGGCGCTGGTCGTCGTCGGGGCGGTGGCGGGGTTCTGCGTGAACACGACGGTGCGGGCCGGGTCGGACCTTGGGTTCGCGATGACGGTGGTACGGGATGCGGTGATGGGCTTCGATCTGCCCGAGGCGGGGTTGCCCGCGCGGGTGATCTTTGACGTGACGCTGGCGCATCTGGCGGCGGATTTCGCGCAGGTGGCCGATGCGGCCGAGGTGATGGCGCGTCTGCCTGCGGTGGCGTGAGGTCTGGCATCCCCGGCGGGGCGGTGCTTTAGTCGCCCCCGCAAGACGGAGGCTGACATGACGTTCGGGACGAATATCCGCACCTTTTTGGCAGGGGCGCTGGCACGAGGGTGACATCGCGGTGATGAAGGCCGCGGATCACGGCATCTGGCAGGGGTCATCGGTATTCGACGGGGCGCGGATGTTCGACGGGGTGGTGCCCGATCTGGCGCTGCACTGCGCGCGGGTGAACGAGTCGGCGCGGGCCCTGATGATCACGCCGACGATGGAGGCCGCCGAGATGGAGGCCGTGATCCGCGAGGGGCTGCGGGCCTATCCGAAGGAGGCGGCGGTCTATATCCGGCCGATGTACTGGGCGATCGACGGGTCGGACCTCGGCATCGCGCCGAAGGAGAATTCCACCGGCTTTGCCATATCGCTGGAACAGGTGGCGATGCCCCCGGCCACGTTCCAGACGACCGTGACGCGGACGCGGTTCCGCCGTCCCGTGCTGGAGGATGCGGTCTGCAATGCCAAGGCGGGCTGTCTCTATCCCAACAACGCCCGGATGCTGGTGGAGGCGAAGGCCAAGGGCTTCGGCAATGCGCTGGTCGCGGATGCGATGGGCAATCTGGCGGAAAGTGCGACGGCCAATGTCTTTCTGGTGAAGGACGGGGCGCTGTTCACGCCCATCCCGAACGGGACCTTCCTTGCAGGCATCACACGGGCGCGGCACATCGCCAATGCCCGCGCGGCGGGGATCGAGGTGCATGAGACGGTGCTGACCTTCGACGATGCCCATGCGGCGGACGAGGTGTTCCTGTCGGGGAACTTCGCCAAGGTCACGTCGGTGAAATCCTTCGACGGGACGGAGTATCGCAGCCGTGCGGTGACGGAGCGGATGCGGGGCCTGTACATGGACTGGGCGGCGTCGCAGCCTGTCTAGGACATCGCGCCCCGGACTTGATCCGGGGCCTCGTGGGGGGAGGCGGAGGTCCCGGGTCAAGCCCGGGACGGGGTTATTCCGTGGCAACCTTGCGTCGGGGAACGCCTGACGGCATGATCCGCCCGAACGGGAGAAGAAGATGCGGAAGTTCCTTGTCGTTCTGGACGACACGCGCGAATGCCTGAACGCGATGCGCTTTGCCGCGCTGAGGGCCGCGCATACGGGGGGCGGGGTCACGATCCTGTCCATCATCCCGCCCGAGGAATACCAGCACTGGATGGGCGTGGCCGACCTGATGCGGGCCGAGGCGCGGGAACGGATCGAGGCGCATTTCGAGGTGTTTGCCAAGTGGATGCGCGACAAGCAGGGGATCAACCCCGAACTGGTCATCCGCGAGGGCGATCCGGTGCAGGAGATTCTGGCGCAGGTGTCCGAGGATGCCGAAATCGGCGTGCTGGTTCTGGGCGCCGGGACGGAAAAGGCGGGGCCGGGGCCGCTGGTCACGCAGATGAGCCGGAATTCGGGCAACCTGCCCATCCCGATCACCATCGTGCCGGGCGACATGTCCAAGGAACGGCTGGAAAGCATCACCTGACCGGTGCAAAGCGGCGCAATCTAGAACGGTTCCAAACTTGACACGGCCCGCCCCGAGGCGCATATCCGAGTGGAATAGTAGGACAAGCCCCCCGGAGGTGGCGAAATGTTCATCCAGACCGAATCCACGCCGAATCCCGCGACGCTGAAGTTCCTGCCGGGGCAGACCGTGCTGGAACTGGGGACCGCCGATTTCCCCAATGCGGAAGCCGCGTCGAAGTCGCCCCTTGCGCGGCGCATCTTCGCCACGGGCGGGGTGACGGGTGTCTTCTTCGGCACCGATTTCGTCACCGTGACGAAGGCCGAAGGCGTGGAGTGGGACCATGTGAAGCCCGCGATCCTTGGCGCGATCATGGAGCATTACCAGTCCGGCGCCGCGGTGATCGAGGGCGAGGGCGCGGCGGGCGGCCACCGCGAACATACCGGCGAGGATGGCGACATCGTCCGCCAGATCAAGGAATTGCTGGACACCCGCGTGCGCCCCGCCGTGGCGCAGGATGGCGGCGACATCACCTTCCACGGCTTTGACCGGGGCGTGGTCTATCTGCACATGCAGGGTGCCTGCGCGGGCTGCCCGTCCTCGACTCTGACGCTGAAGATGGGGATCGAGAATCTGCTGCGGCATTACATCCCCGAGGTGCTGGAGGTCCGGCCCGTTGCGGCCTGATCCCTGCATCCTTGCCTTCGACACATCGGCCGCGCATTGCGCGGCCGCTTTGCTGTCGGGCGGGCAGGTGGTGGCCGAGGCGTGGGAGCCGATGGACAAGGGGCAGGCCGAACGGCTGCTGCCCCTGTGCGAGGCGGTTATGGCGCAGGCCGGTCTGGGCTGGCGCGATCTGGACGCGGTGGCGGTGGGGACGGGGCCGGGGAATTTCACCGGCGTCCGCATCGCCGTGGCGGCGGCGCGGGGGCTGGCGCTGTCCCTGGGCGTGCCCGCAATCGGCGTGACGCGGCTGGAGGCCTTGGCCGAAGGGCTGCCCCGTCCCGTGACGGTGATCGAGGAT
>AYNO01000226.1 GCA_000500915.1 Rhodobacter sp. CACIA14H1 | reverse complement strand
CCCTTGGACTCAAGCACCGTCTTGGTGATGCCGGCGATGGGCGTCAGGTCTTCCCAGCCCATCGTGCCGATGGTGATGGTCTTGTCATCTTGCGCCAGCGCCGGAACGGTAAGGGTCGCGACGATGGCAGTGGTCGCAAGCGTCTTGAGAAGCGTGTTCATGTTGATCCTCCATGTGGGACGTGATGGGCCACCGTGCGCGCAGCCGGGCAGATGGCGCAGGTGCGCCACCCGCCGGATGTCCGGCGATCTTTGGTTGGGAGTGTGCGCCGCGCACGGCCTCCGGTTCGGTCAGGCCGCAGTCGGCGGGCGGCCCGTCAGGCGAGACCGTTCGCGGCCTTCCTGTCCCATCCTATCCTGCATCGGCCCCACCTGCTGCAAACGAGAATTTTGCAGGGTTCTGCATTAGCTGAGGTAATGCACCCGCGAGCCTTACTGAGGCCCGATAAATTCAGTCTTTCAAAGACTTGAGCAGATGATCAACGAACCGCGCCACGGCGGGGCGCTGCATCGAAGATTGGGGACAGCGCAGAAAATTCCCTCGCCCCGCCGTGATCGGCGCGGGATGGGCATAGACCAGCCGCCCCTCGCGGATCAGGCGGTCCACCATGTGCTGCCAGCCCAGCATGATCCCCTCGCCCCCCAACGCGGCTTCGATCAAGATCGAGACTTTGTTGGTCGAAAGACTTGACCCGCCTCGCTCCCACCTCGCGCCTTGCGCGCGGAACCATTCTTCCCAACCCAGGGGCTGCCAGCCGATGGCATCGGCGCTCCAATGCCGTTCGTGAAGATGAAGAAGGTTCGCGCGGTTCAGGCTCTGGGCATCCTCGAACGGCCCGTGCTTCGCCAGATAAGCAGGCGCACAGACCGGCTGCGCGGCTTCTGGGAAAAGGAAATGCAGCTCCTCGCCCACCTCGCTGCGCTCATTCCCGCAAAGAAGCGCGATATCCACGCCGGAGTAATTTCGCAGCGTGTCGTCCTCGTCAGAGGCAAGGATCACGAACCCGACAGATGGATGTTCGGCACGGAAAGTCTCAATCAGCGGCTTAAGCCACCATGTCGCCATTCCGTCGGTCGCCGAGACGGTCACAGTCTCGGGCAGGCCATCGGGCTGCAGCAGGCCCACGCCCGCGCTGATCGTGTCCAGCCCCGCCGCGACGGCAGCGAAGAGGTCGCTTCCCGCAGTCGTCAGCTCCAAGGCATTGTGCTTGCGGACGAACAGCGCGACATCCAGCGCTTTTTCCAGAAGCCTGATCTGCTGGCTCACGGCCCCTTGCGTGATGTTCAACTCTTTCGCCGCAAGCGTGAAGCTCAGGTGCTTCGCCGCCACCTCAAAGGTCGCCAGTGCGCCCAGTGACGGTAGATGCCTGCGGCGCACCGGTCTCATCTATTCGGCCCTCGCCTGCCATTCCTTCCAGCGAAGATAGGCGTTTGCGCCGATGGTGTCGAACGGATGCGGGGGCAAGCGCGAAGGTTCGCCTTCTTCCAGAAAGAAACGGGTCACATCGCTGGTTCCGCCGAGCGCCAACGTCGCCGCCGCGATGCCCGTCAACGTGCCGCGCGTAGTGCCAAGGCCGTTCTGAACACAGGCCGAATAGAGCCCAGGTTCCAACTCGCGCATCACGGAAACGCCGTTTTTCGACAGGCAAAGGTGGCCGGACCATGCGGTTTCGAATTTCACGCCCCGTAAGGTCGGGAAACGCGCATCGAATTTCTGCCGCATCTTCGCGGTCACGCGGGCCAGATCGGCCCCGCTCGTTTCCATGTTTGGGCGGTAATAGCCGCCCTGCCGGATCACGATCCGGTTGCCCCCCTGCGCGGTCGAGATGCGGCGCACGGTCGATCCCATCGGGTCCGACGGCGTCAGGCCCCAGACTTCCTGCCCGCCAAGCCCGCGCAGCAGGTCGGCGGGGATTTCCTCGGTCATGCAGGCATTCAGCATGATGTGCATCAGGTGCCCGCGCCGGAAGCCGAAGCTTTCCAGATGGCCGTTGTTAGCAAGGATCACCTTGGCCGTCCGCACCTGCCCCTTCGGCGTGAACAAGACCCAGCCACTGCCCTTGCTCTCAAAGCCCGTCACGGGCGAGGATTCGAATATCCGCACGCCTTCACCGACCAGCCCCGCCGCCAATCCGCGGATGTATCCCGCAGGCTGGATCAGTGCCGTTCCCGGCGTGTATAGGCCGCTCGCGTAATAGACCGATCCAGTCACCTCGCGCATGGTCTTGGCGTCGTAGATCTCGTGCGGCTCGCCGAGTGCCGCCAGATGCGCGGCATAGGTGCGGTTGGCCTGTTCACCCACCGCCGACGCAGCGCCGTTGATCTTGCCCCAACGTTGGAAATACCCGGCAGGCAGGGCGAAATCGCGCTGCACGGCTTCGGCGAAATCGATAGCCTGACGGTTCAGGCGGGTCAGCGTCTTGTCCCGCGCCTCCCCAGACCCGGCGTAGTCCGAACTGGTCAACTCATGGGGCAGGTCGATCATGAAGCCGGAATTACGGCCTGCCGAGCTTTCCGCGATCCGCCCCGCATCCAGCACCACGACCGACAGCGATGGATCGGACAGCCGCAGATGCCGCGCTGCCGACAGACCGGCGAAGCCCGCACCGACGATCGCGATGTCACATCCCGTATCGCCCTGCTGAATAGGCAGCGGCACAGCGGGCGGCAGGATGGAATTCCACCCTGCAGGCCCCGTATGCACGGGCAGGCGGCTTACCTTGCGCAAGGCCATGATGTCCCTCAGTCGATCGCGGTATCGGCGGTGTCCGTCAGGTCCAGCCAGATCGTTTTCAGCTGGGTGTATTGGTCATGCGCGTGGATCGAGTTGTCGCGCCCGCCAAATCCCGACTGCTTGTAGCCCCCGAAGGGCGTTGTGATGTCGCCCTCGCCAAAGCTGTTCAACGTCACCGTCCCCGCCCGCAGCATCCGCGCCCCGCGCAAAGCCCGCTTTCCATTCGCAGTGAAGATCGACGCGGCAAGGCCGTAATCGGTGTCGTTGGCCACCGCAATGGCCTCCTCGAAGCTGCCGACGGTGATCACCGTCAGGATCGGACCGAAGATTTCTTCCCGCGCCAGCGTGGCGTCGTTCGAGGTAACCTCGACCACCGTGGGCTCGATGAAGCCTTCGGCGACGACCTTGCCACCCATCACGATCTTCTCACAGGCTGCCGCCTTCAGATAGCCCGCGACCTTGCCGAAATGCGCCTTGGAAACCAGCGCACCTACGCGCACTTCTGGGTTCAGCGGATCGCCCACCACCCATTCGCGGGCATGTTCCGCAACCTTCTTCAACAGCCGATCCTTGATGCCTGCCTGCACGATCAGTCGCGATGCGGCAGAGCAATTCTGCCCCATGTTCCAGAACGCCCCGTTCACGACGTGCGCCGCGACCGCATCCACATCCTCGGCATCGTCCAGCACGATGCAGGGGTTCTTTCCGCCGAGTTCGAGGACGACTTCCTTCAGATTGCTGTCCGCAGAATAGTTCAGGAAGCGCCGCCCCGTGACCGTCGATCCGGTGAACGACACCATATCCACGTCCGGATGACGCCCCAGCGGTTCGCCCACTTCCGACCCGCTGCCCGTCACCACGTTCAGCACACCGCGCGGTAGGCCCGCCTCGGCCGCCAGTTCCGCCAGACGCAGCGCGGTGAGCGAGGTTTCCGCCGCAGGCTTGACCACGACCGAACACCCCGCCGCCAATGCCGGGCCAATCTTCCACGCCAGCATCAGCAAGGGGAAGTTCCACGGCAGGACCAGCCCGACCACGCCGACAGGCTCACGAACGACCATTGCGATGTGGTCGGCAGAGGCGGGACTGACCTGATCGTAGATCTTGTCGATCAACTCGCCATGCCACTTGATCACGTGGATGGACTCCGGAATGTCCACGCCTTCGCAATCATAGATCGTCTTGCCGGAATCGAGGCTTTCCATGACCGCCAATTCGCGCGCGTTGCGTTCCATCAGCTTGGCCAGACGCACCAGAACGTCCTTCCGCGCCGCAGGATGCAGCCGCGACCAGCACCCATCCTCGAAGGCCTCGCGTGCCTTGGCGACCGCGAAATCCACATCCGCAGCGCCACAGGCCGCGACCGTGCCCAGAACGACACCCGTGGCGGGGTTCACCGTATCAAACGTCTTGCCCGAAATTGCCGGACGGTAGGCCCCGTCGATCCAGGCGTTCTGCGGCAGGTCCAGCGCGGCGGCGAGGGCCTTGTATTCTTCATGGGTCAGCAGGTCGGCCATGTTCAGTTCCCCTCGACGATCGCTTTGACAGTGGTCTTGAGCGTGCGGATTACCTGCTCAAGCTCGCGCTTCTCTTCCTTGTTCAGGCCCTTCAGCGGCGGGCGCATCGGGCCTGCCCGCAGACCCGTCACCTCGACCCCGTGCTTGATGCACTGGATGAACTTGCCGCCCTGTTCGAGCACGGCCATCAAGGGCAGCATCGCCGACATGATGCGGCGGCCCTTGGCGAAGTCACCCTTGACCACGCAGGTCTCGTAAAGCGCGATGTGTTCTTCGGGCAGGAAGTTCGACCCTCCGCAGATCCAGCTCCGAGCACCCCAGGCGAAGAATTCGAGCGCCTGATCGTCCATCCCGCAGGACATCTGGATGTGCGGATAGTCGCGTGCCAGCAAATGCACGCGGTTGATGTCGCCCGAGCTTTCCTTGATCCCGATCACGTTCCGTGACCGACCGACACGGTCAAGAAACTCGCGGCCCATCTCGACGCTCATACGGCCCGGATAGTTGTAAAGGATGATCGGCAGATCGGCGGCGCGATCAATGGCCAGCGCATTCAGCGCATTCTCCCGCTCCGTCGGCACGGAATAGGGCGGCGTGCCAAGCAGGATCGCATCCGCCCCCATCTCGCGCGCGCCGGTGGCAAGGGCGATGGAGTCCGGCGTCCGCATGGCACCGGTTCCGATGACTACCGGGATCCTGCCCTTCACCCGATCCACGATGAACCGCGCGATGGTCAGCCGCTCTTCGATTGTCTCGGCATAATTCTCGCCCGTCGATCCGCCAGAGATCAGACCATGGACACCCGCGCCCATAAGGCGCTCGACCAGATCGGCAAGACCATCAAAATCGATTTCCCCATCGGAATGGAAGGGCGTGATGACGGGGGTATAGATGCCCTCGAGCTTGAAACGGACGCTCATCGGCGGCCCTCCTTTCGCGATCCAGCGGTGCCCTGTGCCGTGGGGAAATTCCCTCCGGACGGGTTCTCACCAAGGGCTAGACCCGCAGCAGAAATCGCGCAAAGGAGAATGATCTGCGGCTGCGCATCAGTAAAACTAATGCCGCAGAAACGAGGCCGCACACGAAAGCAAAACATGTGAGCGGCCGCTATGGG
>AYNO01000225.1 GCA_000500915.1 Rhodobacter sp. CACIA14H1 | reverse complement strand
AACGCCCGGCCCGTGGCCGGGCAGGGAGGACGGCCGCCGCCCGTGGCTTTGGGCCACGGGCGATGACCCGCCATTGCGTCGGCTATACCCTCCATCCCCCGCACCGGCGACACCACGTCGCCCGTTGCGCAAACCCCCGCTTCACCGCCCGCTGCGTGCTGACACTTTGCGGTACACTTCGCGGCACGACATCCGGTACAGCCGCTGCGGCGGATCACCCCGCCCCCTGACGCCGCAACACGCTCGGCGCCACCCCGAAGCGGCGGCTGAAGGCACGGCTCAGGGTAGAGGGTGACGCGAACCCCGTCCGCAGCGCCACCTCGGCCAGAGGATGCCGCGTATCCGTCACCATCCGCCGCGCCGCCTGCAACCGCAGACCCATGGCATAGGCGGCGGGACTCTCTCCAAGGTATTGAACGAAAAGGCTTTCCATCCTCCGCGGCGACAGCCCCACCGCCCGTGCCACATGCGCCATCGGCTCTGGCGCATCCAGTGCCGCCTCCATCCGCGCAATGGCCTCCGCCACCCGCGGGTCCAGCCGCGCATCCCGCTGCGGCGGGGCAACCTGCGGCTCATGCCCCGCCCGTTGCGTCGTCAGGAAAGACGCCGCCACCTGCCGCGCCAAAGGCGCCCCGTGCCTGACCCCGATCAGATGCAGCATGAAGTCCTGCGCCGGTGCCGCCCCCCCGCCGTTGCCCGGTTGCGGTCGATGACGAAACGGTCGGGCAGACACTCCATCTGGGGGTAGGCCGCCGCGAAATCCTCAAGATCTTCCCAATGGACCGTGGCCCGATACCCGTCCAGCAGCCCCGCCCGCGCCATCACCCAGGCCCCCGCATCCACCCCCGCAACCAGCCGGAACCGCCCCGCCATGCGCCGGAGTTCCCGCAGGAACGGCCCCGTCGCCACCTCTTCCTGCCGGTATCCCACGATCACGATCAACCCATCCGCCCCCTCCGCCGCCGCCAGCGGCCCCGACGACGGCAACTCGATCCCGCAGGTCAAAGGCACCGGCCGCCCGTCCGGCGACACCACCCGCCAGCGATAGGCCTCCTGCCCCAGATGCCGGTTCGCCGCCCGCATCGGGTCCAGCACCGACGCCACCTCCAGGATCGACGCATGGGGCAGCACCAGCACCGCCATGGTCAGCGGCGCACGGGACGGGGCGAAGATGCTGGCGGTTTCGGACATGCAGATTGCGTAACGGGCAACGCATTGCCGCACAAGCCCGCTAATCTGGCCGCAACAAGGGAGGAAACCATGCCGCTCGCCATGAACCGCGAAGTCTTCATCACCTGCGCCGTGACCGGATCGGGCGGCACGCAGGACCGCAGCCCGCATGTCCCCCGCTCTCCCGCCCAGATCGCCGAAAGCGCCATCGCGGCGGCCAAGGCCGGCGCCGCCGTTGTGCATTGCCACGTCCGCGACCCCGAAACCGGCAAACCCGCCCGCGACCCCGCGCTCTACCGCGAAGTCACTGAACGCATTAGGGATTCCGCCACCGACGTCGTGCTGAACCTGACCGCCGGTATGGGCGGCGACATCTATTTCGAAGGGACCGAGGACATGGGCCGCATCGGCCCCCGGTCCGACATGGCAGGCGCCACGGAACGCGTCGCCCATGTCGTCGAATGCCGCCCGGAAATCTGCACGCTCGACTGCGGCACGATGAATTTCAACGAAGCCGACTATGTCATGGTCAACACCCCCGGCATGTTGCGCGACATGGCCCGTCGCATGACGGCGGCAGGCGTGCGGATCGAGATCGAGGCCTTCGACACGGGCCACCTGTGGCTGGCCAAGGAACTGGTGCGCGAAGGGGTCATCCCCGAACCGGTGCTGGTGCAACTCTGCATGGGCGTGCCGTGGGGCGCGCCGGATGACCTCAACACCTTCATGGCGATGGTGAACAACGTCCCGCAAGGCTGGCATTATTCCGCCTTCTCGCTGGGCCGGAACCAGATGGCCTATGTGGCGGCGGCGACCCTTGCAGGCGGCAACGTGCGTGTGGGGCTGGAAGACAACCTCTGGCTGGACAAGGGCGTTCTGGCCACCAATGCCCAGCTCGTCGAACGCGCCGCCACCATCATCGAAAACATGGGCGCCCGCGTCATCACCCCGGCCGAAGTCCGCGCACGGCTGAAGCTGGAAAAACGTCCGCCCCTGCCGCGCTGATGGAACGGGTCGGCCCCATCCCCACGGTCCATGCCGCGCAGGCGGCGGGGCGGGTCATCCCGGTGGGGAAGGGCTGGGTGCTGGAGCCGCTGGAGGCGGGTTTCCTGCTCAAGGCGCTGGTGCAGGGCGGGGCCGTGCGGATCACCCCCGAAGAGGCGCAGGCGCTGCGTCAGGGCGAGGTGTCGGCCGAGATGCTGGCAGCCCGCCACGGGCTGCTGCCCCCGCATCCGCCGGGGGCCGCCGTGACGGTGGCCCTGTCGGACGAGGCGCGGCGCATCGCGGGGCTGGACCGCAACCCCGCGCCGGGGGCGGGGCCTGCGGGCAAGGAAAACAGGGCTGCAGGCATTCCCGTGCCGCAGGCCGTGACATCGGGGCTGGCGGTGGCCGCCCTTCTGATACTCGCCCTGATCTGGGCAATCTGAACAGGAAACGGAGCAAGGACATGGCACGCAAGGCGGGCATCATCGGTGGCGGGGTTATCGGCGGGGGGTGGGCCGCACGCTTCCTGCTGAACGGTTGGGATGTGTCGGTCTTCGACCCCGATCCCGAAGCCCCCCGCAAGGTGGGAGAGGTGCTGTCCAATGCCCGCAAGGCGCTGCCCGCCCTGTCGGACGGGCCGATGCCCGCCGAGGGGAAGCTGACCTTCGCCAGCACCATCACCGAGGCGGTGGAAGGCGCGGATTACATACAGGAGTCCGTCTCGGAACGGTTGGACCTGAAACACCGCGTCTTCGCCCAGATCCAGCAGGTCGCGCCGGATACGCCCATCGGATCGTCCACCTCCGGCTTCAAACCGTCGGAATTGCAGGAAAACGCCGCCAACCCCGCGACGATCTTCGTGGCCCACCCCTTTAACCCGGTCTACCTGCTGCCGCTGGCGGAGATCGTCCCCTCGGCCAAATCCGACCCCGCGCTGATCGAGGCGGCGAAAGAGACGCTCCGCGAAATCGGGATGTTCCCACTGCATATCCGCAAGGAGATCGACGCCCATATCGCCGACCGCTTCCTCGAAGCGGTATGGCGCGAGGCGCTGTGGCTGGTGAAGGATGGCATCGCCACGACCGAGGAAATCGACGAAGCGATCCGCATGGGCTTCGGCCTGCGCTGGGGGCAGATGGGCCTGTTCGAAACCTATCGCATCGCGGGCGGCGAGGCGGGGATGAAGCATTTCATGGCGCAATTCGGCCCCTGCCTGACCTGGCCTTGGACCAAGCTTATGGATGTCCCCGAATTCAACGACGAATTGGTGGACCTGATTGCAGGCCAGTCTGACGCGCAATCCGGCCACCACTCCATCCGCGAGCTGGAACGCATCCGCGACCAGAACCTGATCGGCTTCCTGCGCGTGCTGAAGGACCGCAACTGGGGCGCGGGCAAGGTCCTGCTGGACCATGACGCGCGGCGGCGGGCGGCCATGCCCGTGGCAGCGGCGGGAACGGCGCCGATGGAATGCGCGCGGCTGACCGTGCTGCCCGGCTGGATCGACTATAACGGGCATATGACGGAAAGCCGCTACCTCTTCGCCTCCAGCGAGACGGTGGATGCCTTCCTGCGCCATATCGGGGCGGATATCGCCTATGTCGGCACCGGATACAGCTACTACACCGCCGAAACCCATATCCTGCATCTGGGCGAGGCGAAGCTGGGCGATGCGCTGACCGGAACGGTGCAGGTCCTTCATGCCGATGAAAAGCGGCTGCACGTCTTTGTCCGCATCGTAAAGGGCGATGCGGTGGTGGCGACGCTGGAACAGATGCTGCTGCATGTGGACATGAAGGCGGGCAAGACCTGCGCGGCCCCGCAGACGATCCTTGACCGGCTGCTGCCCATCGCACAGGCACATGCCGCCCTGCCGCGCCCCGAAAGCGCGGGTCGGCATGTCGGTCAGAGGAAGGGGTGACGCCATGCAGTTCGGCCTGACCGAAGAACAGCGCATGATCGTCGAGACGACGCGCAGCTTCGTCGAGAACGAGCTTTACCCCCACGAGCAGGAGGTGGAACGGACGGGCCATCTGCGGATGGACCTGATCCGGGACCTGCAGGCCAGGGCGATGGCGGCCGGCCTCTACGCCGCCAACATGCCGGCCGAAGTGGGGGGCGCGGGCCTCGATACGCTGTCCTGGCTTCTCTATGAAAAGGAACTGGGCAAGGCGAATTACGCCCTGCACTGGACCTGCGTGGCGCGGCCATCGAACATCCTTCTGGCCGGGACCGAGGAGCAGCGGCAGAAATACCTCTTCCCCTGCATCCGCGGCGAGAAATGGGACTGCCTTGCCATGACGGAACCGGGCGCGGGGTCCGACCTGCGCGGCATGACCGCCAGCGCAAGGCAGGACGGGGGCGACTGGGTGCTGAACGGCACCAAGCATTTCATCAGCCATGCCGATATCGCGGATTTCGCCATCGTCTTCATGGCCTCGGGCGAGGAAGAGACGGCACGGGGCAGGAAGAAGCTGATCACGGCCTTCTTCGTGGACAAGGGCATGCCGGGCTTCACCGTGCGGGAAGGCTACCGCAACGTCAGCCATCGCGGATACACCAACGCCATCCTGGAATTCGACAATTGCCGGATCCCGCAGCGGCAGGTCCTGGGCGAAATCCACAAGGGCTTCGAGGTGGCCAATACATGGCTCGGCGCGACGCGGTTGCAGGTGGCGGCTACCTGTCTCGGCCGTGCCGAACGGGCGCTGGGCCATGCGGTGCAATATGCGGCGGAACGGCGCCAGTTCGGCCAGCAGATCGGCAAGTTCCAGGGGATCAGCTTCAAACTGGCCGACATGGCGATGGAGCTGAAGGCGGCAGAGTTGCTCACCTGGGAAGCAGCGTGGAAGTTCGACCAGGGCACGGTGACCGAGGCCGACATGTCCATGGCCAAGCTGAAGGCGACCGAAGTTCTGGCGATGATCGCGGACGAGGCAATCCAGATCCACGGCGGGATGGGTCTGATGGATGACCTGCCGCTGGAACGCATCTGGCGCGATGCACGGGTGGAACGCATCTGGGAAGGCACGTCGGAAATCCAGCGCCATATCATCAGCCGCCAGATGCTGCGGGCCTACGGCGCTTGACGGAAGAAGGGGGCATTCTGCCCCCTCGGCGCGTTCCGCGCCTCACCCCCCTGAGGATATTTGGGAACGGATGAAGTAACGGGATGTTCACATTTTCAGTCGAGACTGGCCATACGGTACAGGCGGGGACGCCGATGACCGTAACGGGTGAAGTCTCCCTGTCCCTAGTCCGGGGC
>AYNO01000224.1 GCA_000500915.1 Rhodobacter sp. CACIA14H1 | reverse complement strand
TAGAATGTCGCCCCCTTCGCGGAGGTGTGGATCGAAACCAGTGCATCAAGCGCCTTGCGATGGCGCGACCGCGCGTCGCCCCCTTCGCGGAGGTGTGGATCGAAACCGGCTCGACCTCGAATGCCGCCCGCATCACCGCCCGTCGCCCCCTTCGCGGAGGTGTGGATCGAAACAACCACGTTGCCGATCTGGTTGCGACGGCAAAGTGTCGCCCCCTTCGCGGGGGTGTGGATCGAAACCACATCCTGACCGCCGGTCGCAAGTTCAAGCGCGAGTCGCCCCCTTCGCGGGGGCGTGGATCGAAACACCGCCCTGCCGCCTCCTGCAGCCGATGCGGCACCGTCGCCCCCTTCGCGGGGGCGTGGATCGAAACAGATGAATGAACTTTTATCCAGCGTGAGCGAGACCCTTGGTTTGTGTTTTGCCTGTTGGGTGGGTTGGACAACGGGAACTGGCTCCTCAATCCTCCCACAACCCACCTCCGCCGCCCGCCCGTCGCAGCGCCGGGTGGCAGGGGCGCGGTCGGTCATCGGCGCGGGTGTCCTGGGCCCGCGTTGCAATTCCTGCTTGAAAAGCCGGGGGAGTATATCCCAAACTGAGAACATTGGGCTTCCATTCCGGGTCCATTGGCAAACTGTTGCATTGACCTGTTCCCCCGGCGTCCCGCCGGCAGGGCAGACCGGAGGAACGTATTGGCGGACGGTTCCGGAGAGGATTTCGCGCTGAACCTTCTGGGGGGATTTTCCTTCCGGTACCGGCAGGTGCAGCCCTCTGTCGCGCTTGGTCGCAAGGCATCGGCGCTTCTGGCCATCCTTGCCCTGTCGCCTGACCGCACCGCCTCGCGCGACAGGCTGGCATCGTTGCTCTGGAGTACGATGGACGACGCCTCGGCCCGCGGCAACCTGCGGCAGGCGCTGACCCATATCCGGCGCAGCATCGGCCCCGTCTGCGACGAGCTGCTGGTGGTGGACCGCACCCATATCTCGTTGCGGCAGCAGGACATGGACTGCGACGTGCAGGTCTTTCGCCGCCATCTGGCGGCAGGCCGCTGCCCCGAGGCGCTGGCCGTCTATCGCGGACCCTTCCTCGATGGCCTGAACATCCGCGACCCGGCCTTCGAGACCTGGTCGGAATACGAGCGGCGGACCCTGCATGACCGCTATCTTTCGCTGCTGGAGAAGGCGGCGGGCGATGCGACCGCGGCCGCTGCGGTGGAGATCGGCCGCAAATGGGTCGCGGCGGACCCCTTGCGCGAACAGGCGCACAAATACCTGATCCAGGCCCTGGTCGAGACCGGTGCGCGGGAAGAGGCGCTGTTGCAGGCGCGGACCCTGCGGCAGGTTTACCGGGACGATCTGGGGCTGGAGCTGTCGGATGACGTGCGGCGGCTGGTGGATGAGATCGAGAGGCCCCGCCATTCCTTCGGCGGTCCCGGTCCGGCGGGACTCGTCAAGGCGCCTGCCTCGCCGGTTCTGGCCGTGCATCCGCTGGTCTGCCTGTCGCCCGACAGCGGGACGCCGGTCTTTGCCTCGTCCCTGTGGGGCGGGCTGGTGACGACGCTGTCAAAGCTGCCCTATCTGCGGGTGGTGGCGATGGGGACGGCGGGGCAGTTGCCCCGGGCGCGGGGGGATCTGGCCGCGCTGGACCGGGCTGCCGCGGCGGATTACGTGCTGGAAGGGCAGGTCCAGGCGACGGAGGGGCGGGTGCGGGTGAATGTGCATCTGGTCGATTGCCGTGTCGGGGAATATGTCTTTTCCCACCGCTACGATGCCGATCTGTGCAGCGGTTTCGCGGCACAGGACGAAATCACGATGAAGGTGGCGGTTGCGATCAATGTCGCCATGCTGCAGGGCGATCAGGCGCTGTCCAAGCTGAACAGGTCGAACCGGCTGGAACCCTGGGAACTTGTCCTGCAGGCCTCGACGCTGATTTCCAGCCATGACCGGCTGTGCTTCCCCGCCGCCTTCCGTTGCATATCCGAAGCAAAGCGGCTGGACCCCGATTATGCGGCAGCCCATACGCTGCTGGCGTGGTGGCACTGGCAGCAGGCCTTCTGCGGCTGGAGCACCGATCCCGCGCGTTCGGTGGCCGAGTCGCTGGCCGCCGCGGAAGAGGGCAGCCGGCTTGATCCCGCCAACCCCGAGCCGCATGTGGTGATGGCGATCGCGAACATGCAGAAGCGGGACTTCGCGGCGGCGAATGACTGTCTGGCGCGGGCCACGGCGCTGGGGCGGAACCATGCGATGGTCTATGCCGTCGGGGCGAATGTGGCCAATTTCTCGAACCAGCCGCGGCTTGCGATCCGGCTGACGGAACAGGCGATGCGGCTGTGTCCGGTCTATCCGCCCTGGTATGCGGGCGACATGGCGCAGGCGCATCTGCAACTGGGCCAGCTTGCCCGCTGTCTGGAATGGGCCAAGGCCGCGACAGACCGCAGCGCGGGCTATATCCATGCCCATCTCTTCCGCGTGATCGCCCTGCAGGAAGCCGGGCGGCTGGCCGAGGCGGGGGATGCCGCGCAACAGGTGCTGGCGTTGGACCCTGCCTTCGATGCGACGGCCTGGGCGGGCGGGCAGCCCTTTCTGGACGCGTCGTTCAACCGCCGCTTCCTGGACGCGCTGCTGGCGGCCGGACTGCCCGGGACGGCGTGACGGCCCGGCACCGCTGCCGGTTGCGCATTTCACGCGCGACGGGCGCAACTTAACGTTGATTTCACGCCGTCCCCCGCCGGAAGCACGGGGCGCAAAACGCTGGCATAACGCCTGACCTGTAGGCTGGCCGTCATTGACCAACCCCGTTCGCATCGGGACCGGAGGCGAGACTTGGCCCAGCGCATCCTGCAGTCACCGGAACTTGTCGGCATCGCACAGGTCATGGCGGCGGCCTTTCTGTGGGGGACGGTGGGCATTGCGGCGAAGATGCTGCCGCAGCCCGGCCTGATGTCGCAGGAACTGCTGGGCCTGCTGCGCCTTGCCATCGGCGGGCCGGCCCTGATCCTGTTCCTTTTGCTGCTGGGACGGCGGGCCGTGCCGGACAGGATGGACCCCGTGCTTCTGGCCGGTTTTGCCATCGGCTGCGCGACGTTCCAGATCAGCCTGTTCCATGCCTTCGACCATCTGGGGGTGACGGTCACGGTTCTGCTGACGGTCTGCCTGCCCCCCATGATCTCCACCGGGCTGTCCCTGCTGCGGCGGGACCGGGGCGCGACGCGGGGCACGCTGTCCGCGCTGGGGCTGGCCAGTCTGGGGCTGGCGGTCTTTGCCATGGAGGGGATCGCATCCGGCGGGGCATCGCTGCCGCTGCCGGGGCTGGGTCTGGCGGTGCTGGGATCGGTGGCCTTCGTGGTGATGACGGCTGCGGCCCGCCGACTGACGCAGCGGGGAAACCCGCTTGCGGTGGCGGGGATCGGGCTGACGCTGTCGGCGCTGGTCCTGTTCGGGGGGGCTGCGCTGTTCGATCCGCAGGCGCTGCTGCCTGCGGCGATGCCGGATGGGCGGTCCGTGGCCGTCCTCCTCTATCTCGGGCTGGGTCCGACGGCGCTGGCCTATGTGCTGTATTGCAGGGGGGTGGCGCGGTGCCGGTCGGCCAATCTGGGCCTTGTGGCATCGATGGTGGAACCGGCCTTCGCGATGCTGCTGGCCTGGTTCCTGCTGGCCGAACGGTTGAGCCTTGCCGGTTTCGCGGGCTGTGCGCTGGTGCTGCTGGGCATGGCGACCTTGCTGCGCAGCGAAAGGCGGCAGGTCAGGGCGCGGATGCGGGTGCCGGTTCCTTCCGCGCAGACCTGACGGCGCGGGCGGGGCGCGGATGGGGCGGCGTCAGACCCGTTCCAGCGCGATGGCGATGCCCTGTCCCACGCCGATGCACATGGTGGACAGCGACCGACGCCCCCCCGTCGCGGCCAGTTCCAGCGCCGCCGTCCCCGTGATCCGTGCGCCCGACATGCCCAGCGGATGGCCCAGCGCGATGGCCCCGCCGTTGCGGTTCACGCGTGGGTCGTCATCGGCGATGCCCAGTTGCCGCAGCGTGGCGATGCCTTGGGCGGCAAAGGCCTCGTTCAGTTCGATCACGTCGAAATCCGCCTGCCGCAGCCCCAGACGGTCCATCAGCCGTTGCGAGGCGGGGGCAGGGCCGATGCCCATGATGCGCGGCGGCACGCCTGCCGTCGCCCCGCCGAGGATGCGGGCGACGGGGCGCAGCCCGTGTTTCCGCGCCGCAGACTCCGAGGCGATGACCAGCGCCGCCGCGCCGTCATTGACGCCCGAGGCATTGCCCGCCGTCACCGACCCGCCGGCGAAAAGCGGCTTCAGCTTGGCCAGCGCCTCCATCGTGGTGGCGCGGGGGTGTTCGTCGCGGTCCACGGTGACGGGGTCGCCCTTCCTTTGCGGCAGGGTGACGGGAGTGATCTCCTGCGCCAGCCGCCCGTTGGCCTGTGCCGCCGCCGCCTTGGCCTGCGAGGCCAGCGCCATGGCATCCTGCGCCTCGCGGCCGATGCCGTAATCGTCGGCGACGTTCTGGCCGGTCTGGGGCATGGAGTCGGTGCCGTAGGCGGCCTGCATCGCGGGGTTCACGAAGCGCCAGCCGATGGTGGTGTCGTGGATTTCGGCGTGGCGGGAAAAGGCGGTATCGGCCTTGGGCATGACGAAGGGGGCGCGGGACATGGATTCGACGCCGCCCGCCACCATCAGTTCCGCCTCGCCCGCCGCGATGGCGCGGGCGGCGGCCAGCACCGCGTCCATCCCCGACCCGCAGAGGCGGTTGATCGTGGTGCCCGTCACCCCGACCGGCAGGCCCGCCAGCAGCACGGCCATGCGGGCCACGTTGCGGTTGTCCTCGCCCGCCTGGTTGGCACAGCCGAGGATGACGTCATCCACCGCCTCCCAGTCCAGCCCCGGATTCCGCGCCTCCAGCGCCCGCAGCGGGATCGCGGCAAGGTCGTCGGTCCGCACCGATGACAGCGCCCCGCCGAAGCGGCCGATGGGGGTGCGGATGTAATCGCAGATATAGGCGGGGGTCATTGCGCAGGGCTCCGTTGGGTGGCGGATCGCGGGGCGGGCCGGGGGACGGGCCGGAGGCCCGCCCAGCGGTTTCTGGCTAGACCCCGTCGCCCCTTCTGTCCAAGCCCTTTGTGCGATATGCCATATTTGTTCACATATCGCACAGGGGGCGGCGCCATGGCCATAGCCGAACGCGACACGATGGGCGGGCTGGCCAAGGGGCTGCTGGTCATCGAAACCTTCGGCGCGGACAGCCCGCGCCAGACGATCAGCGCGGTCGCCGCCGCCGCCGGTCTGGACCGTGCCACGGCGCGGCGCTGCCTGCTGACGCTGGCCCGTCACGGCTATGCGGACTGGGACGGCAAGTTCTTCACCCTGACGCCGCGCGTGTTGCGGCTGGGGACGGCCTGCCTTGCCTCGATGCCCCTGCCGCAGATGG
>AYNO01000223.1 GCA_000500915.1 Rhodobacter sp. CACIA14H1 | reverse complement strand
GAAGACCTATGCCCGCAACCTGCTGACCGCGCTGACCGATGTGAACCTGACGCTCTACAAGGGCGAGTTCGTGTCGGTCGTCGGGTCCTCCGGCTGCGGGAAGTCCACGCTCCTGAAGATCATGTCGGGACTCTTGCCCCCCACGACGGGGCGGGTCGTGCTTGAAGGAACGCCCGTCACCGGCCCGCGCGAAGATATCGGGATGATGTTCCAGCAGGCGACCTTGCTGCCCTGGAAGACCACCATCGAGAATATCGTCCTGCCGATCGAAATCCGCGAAGGACGCGCGGCGGCCAAGGCCGCCCTGCCCCGTGCGCAGGACCTGCTGAACCTTGTCGGGCTGGGCGATTTCGCCAGGGTTTACCCGGGCGAACTGTCCGGGGGGATGGCACAGCGCGCCTCCATCTGCCGGATGCTGATTTCCAACCCGGCCGTGCTGCTGCTGGACGAACCCTTTTCCGCGCTGGACGAATTGACGCGCGATTTCATGAACATGGAATTGCAGCGCATCTGCGCCGAACAGCAGTCCACCGCCTTCCTCGTCACCCATTCGCTGGCCGAGGCGGTGATCCTGTCGGACCGCATCCTCGTGATGAAACCACGCCCCGGCCGCGTCGTCGAAGAGATCGTCATCGACCTGCCCCGCCCCCGCACGCTCGAGATGATCAACACCCCCCGCTTCGGCGAGATCGTCGCCCATATCCGCGACCTTCTGGGAAAGGAGGCCTTCGCATGACCGCAGCACCCGATCCCGCCACCCCGTCCGGACCCGACACGACATGGGTCGAACGCGAGGCCTTCATCGACCGCATCCCGCGCTGGGTTGCCATGCTCGGACTCGCGGTGGTCGTCATCGGCATCTGGGACCTTGCCACGGCCCGAATGGGCTGGGTGTCGCCGATCATCCTGCCCAGCCCGATGGAAACGCTGGAAGATCTGGTCTTCGTGGGCAAGAACCTCCTGACTGGCGACTACATGCTCCAGGCGCTCTGGACCACGACGCGGACGGTCTTCTGGGCCTTCCTCATCGCCACCGGCATCGGTTTCTCGCTGGGCGTGCTGGTGGGCGAGACGAAGTTCGGCGAACGCGCCGTGATGCCCTATCTCGTCGCCATCGACACCATGCCCAAGGTCGCCTTCGCGCCCCTCTTCATCGCATGGCTGGGCTTCGACATCTCGTCCAAGGTCGCGCTCGCGGCCTTCATCGCGACCTTCCCCATCGTCGTCTCGACGGCGGCCGGGCTTTACGCCGCGGGCGAGAATGAACGGATGCTCTTCAAGGCGATGGGCGCGACCCGCTGGCAGACGCTCCTCCGCCTGAAACTGCCGACCGGACTGCCGCATATCTTCACCGGGCTGAAGATCGCCTCGGTCGGCGTCATGGCAGGGGCCATCACCGGCGAATTTCTGGGCGGCGGACAGGGCTTCGGCGCCCTGATCCGGCAATCGGCCAGCCAGATGGATACCCCCCGCGTCTTCGCGCTGATCCTCTATCTCAGCCTTCTCGGTCTTGCGCTTTATTTTACGGTCGTCTGGATGCAGAAGAAGCTGGTATTCTGGAACAAGGCGGACAGGCCGGGTGGAGTGATGTGATGAATACCTCGGACAAGGGGTTGTCGGATCCGAAGAACCTTTCGGAACAGGCCCATGCCCGCATCCGCCGCGACATCCTGAACGGCGAGCTGTTCCCGGGCGAGAAACTGCAGATCGAGGGCATCTCGGAACGCTATTCCATCGGCATCGCCCCGGTGCGCGAGGCGCTGAACCGTCTGTCATCGGAAGGACTCGTGGAACGCAAAAGCCAGCGCGGCTTCTTCGTGGCCGAGATTTCCATGACCGCGCTGGAAGAACTGGTGAAGACGCGGATCTGGCTGGAAACGCTGGCGCTGCGCGAGTCGATCGCCCATGCGGACGAGGCCTGGGAAGAAGCCCTGGTCCTGTCCTATCACCGGCTGGCCCGGACCGCCCGCCGGATGCCGGCAGAAGCCGGGCGCGAACTGTCGGAAGAATGGGAGCAGCGCCACAAGGAGTTCCACCTCCTGTTGCTTGACCGCTGCGGGTCCGGTTGGCTGCTGGGTTTCTGCTCGACGATGATGGATCAGGCCGTCCGGTACCGCAGCCTTTCGATGAACGTCCACCCCAGCGTGCAACGCCGCGAGGGTGCGGCGGCCGAACACGAAGCCATCCTCAAGGCCGCCATCGACCGCGACGTGGATCTGGCCTGCCGACTGCTGACCGAGCATTATCAGGCAACGCTGGAAGGCCTGCGCGGGATCGTCTCGCGCTCCCGCCGCTGACGGGGCGGCCCGCGATACACCACGCCGCCCTTCCTGCCCCGCGCCGACCGCCGGCTGCGGCGAAGGGGCGGGACGCGCCCGCTTTCGGCCGCAAGGGGACAGTCAGCCCCATCCTGCCTTCGCGGCTGCGACCAGGCACGAACCCGGGATCACGTTCGCGCCGAATTCGCCGTTCCGGAACGCCTCCCGCAGCCGGGATTCCCAGAAAAGGCACCGGTCGCCCCGCATGATCCGCGCCACCGGACAGGAACCGCCGCCCCGCTAGACCGGCCCCCCTACAGGCGCGGCCAAGGCGGTAATCGCCGCCAGCACATCGTCGAAGCTGTCGGCAAAGACGTCAGGCGCACTGTCTTCCAGCGCCGCGCCGCCATATCCCCAGCGGACCGCGACCACGGGCAGGTGCGCCGCCTGTGCGGCCCGCACGTCCACCACGCTGTCCCCGACCACGACCACACCACCGTCGCGCCACCCCTCGGGCAGGCACCGCAAGAGATGGGCAGGGTCAGGCTTTGCCACCCCGAAGGTGTCGGGCCCCGCGACCAGCGCGAAACCGGACAGCAGGTCAAGGTCCGCCAGCAACCCCCTTGCGCTCGCTTCCAGCTTGTTGGTGCAGACGACCATCCGCCACCCTGCCTGCCGCAAGTCGCGCAGCCCCTCGACAACTCCGGGATAGGGGCGCGAACGGCGCGACAGATGCTTGGTGTAATGCTGAAGGAACCGCTGCACCGCCTGCGACTGGTCCTCGTCCGCCAGCCGCACGCCGCGCACCGCCAGCCCCTTCCGAACAAGCTCTGCGACGCCGTGCCCGATCAATCCGCGCACATGGTCCAGCCCCAGAGGCTCCAACCCGCGTTCGAACAGCAGCGTGTCCAGCGCATCCGCCAGATCGGGGGCGCTGTCCACCAGCGTCCCGTCCAGATCGAAGATCACCGTCCCGCGCCCGTCACGCATGGATCGCCCCCTCTCGTGCGGCCAGCACCGCCTCGTGCAGCGCCTCGGACAGGGTGGGATGCGGAAAGACGACATGCGCCAGTTGCTCGGACGTTGCCCCCAGCGACACCGCGATGGTCAGCCCGTGGATCAATTCCGACGCCTCGGCCCCGATGACCTGCGCCCCCACGATCCGGTCCGTCGCCGCATCGAACAGGCATTTCACCAGCCCGTCGGGTTCCCCCACGACCAGCGCCTTGCCATTCCCGCGCAGGCTGAACCGCCCCACGCGCAGCGCCATTCCCAGCTCTGCCGCCATGGCTTCGGTCAGGCCCACGCTCGCCACCTGCGGGCTGGCATAGATGCAGGCGGGCACCGGCCCCTTGGCATGGACCGCGCGGCCCGCGATGCCTTCGACACAGGCGATCCCCTCATGCTCGGCCTTGTGGGCCAGCATGGGCGGGCCCGCCACATCGCCGATGGCGTAAAGGCCGGGCACATTGGTGCGCCCCGCCCCGTCTGTCTGCACCGCGCCATGCGAAAGCACGACGCCGAGCGTCTCGAGCCCGAGGCCAGAGACATTCGGTACCACCCCCGCCGCGCTGAGGAGCCGGTCGGCCGCAAGGACCGTGCCGTCGGAGAGGTGGGCGGTGAGGCTGTCCGCCCCGCGGTCCAGCCGCGCGACGGAAACACCGGTATGGATGGCGATGCCCCGCTTCTGCAACGCCTTGGCCATGAGGCCGGAAATCTCGGCATCCTCGGCAGGCAGGATGCGCGGGGCCAGTTCCACAAGCGTGACCTTCACGCCCATCGCGGCGTAGATCGACGCGAACTCCACCCCGATCGCCCCCGACCCGACGACGACCAGCGACGCAGGAACCCGATCCGGCCGCAGCGCCTGCATATAGGTCCAGACCAGCCGTCCGTCGGGTTCCAGCCCGGGCAGGCTGCGCGGGCTTGCCCCCGTCGCAAGGATGACATGCGGTGCCGCATAGACCCCCGCCCCCGACGCACCCCGGGGCGCAGGGACCGGCCCCTCGGCCACCTCCACCTGCCCCGGCGCCGTGATCCGCGCCGCTCCCCAGATCAGGTCCACCCCGTTCTTCTTCAACAGGAAGGCCACCCCCGCCGACAACTGCCCGCTCACCTCGCCAGCCCGCGCGATCAGCCGCGCGGGGTCGATGGCGGGCGACAGCGGCATCAGCCCGAACCGTTCCGCATGGCCCGCCTGATGCAGCAGGTCCGTCCCCTTCAGCATCGCCTTGGTCGGGATGCAGCCCCAGTTCAGGCAGATACCCCCCAGATGCGCCCGCTCCACCAGCCCCACGCGCAGCCCCAACTGCCGCGCCCGGATCGCCGCGACATAGCCGCCCGGCCCCGCGCCGATGATCAGCACATCATGCGTCATGGCCCAGCCTTTCCAGCGCCAGCGCCACCACCGCCTCTGGCGTGATCCCGAAGTGCCGGTACAGCACCTCGGCAGGGGCCGAGGCACCGAAGCCCGTCATCCCGACAAAGCCGCCCTCCGCCCCGATCACCTCGTCCCAGCCAAAGCGCAGCGCGGCCTCGACCCCGATCCGCACCCCCTGCCCCAGCACGGCGGCGCGATAGGCCGCATCCTGCGCCCGGAACAGTTCGAAGGACGGCAGCGACACCACCGCCGCCCCGATCCTCCGCGCCTCCAGCACCGCCCGCGCCTCGATGGCAAGCGACACTTCGGACCCCGTCGCGACGATCGTCACCCTGCGCGGCCCGCACTCCGCCTCGGCCAGCACATAGCCGCCCCGCGCACTGGCATTGCCCACGCCGCCATCGGCCCGCAGGACCGGCAGGTCCTGCCGCGACAGGACGATGGCCGTCGGACCCTTCGCCCGGTCCAGCGCGATCTCCCAGGCCTCCGCCGCCTCCACCGCATCGGCGGGGCGCAGCGTCACCAGCCCGGGCGTCGCCCGCAGCATGGCCAGCGTCTCGACCGGCTGGTGGGTCGGGCCATCCTCGCCCAGACCGATGCTGTCATGGGTCAGCACATAGGTCACCGGCAGCCCCATCAGGCAGGACAGCCGCAGCGCCGGATGCAGGTAATCGGCAAAGACAAGGAACGTCCCCGCATAGGGCCGGTAGCCGCCATGCAGCGCCATCCCGTTCATCACCGCCGCCATGCCATGCTCGCGCACGCCGTAATGGATGTAGCGCCCCGCGAAATCCTGCGCCGTCAGCGGCGCCGTGGCCTTGGTCAGCGTGTTGACC
>AYNO01000222.1 GCA_000500915.1 Rhodobacter sp. CACIA14H1 | reverse complement strand
CCACCAGCGTCCCGTTCCTCTACGCCGGACCCGCAGCCCCTATCCCCCCACCCTGACCCCACACCATTAACCCTAACGCCCCGCCCCAGACATTTTCCGTCCCCAAATATCCCACGGCGGTCCGGGGGTGTCGAACCCCCCGGTCGCCCCCCACCACCCGAGCCACCAACCCCGCCCCCAGGCCCCGCCGTCCACCCGCGCCCCGAAACCCGCCCAACCCCGCTCCCACCGCGTTAACCCTAACGCTCCACCCCGCATCTTCCGTCCCCAAATATCCCACGGGGGTCCGGGGTGTGAAACCCCCGGTCCCGCGCCGGACAAGGGCGCCGCGCCCCCGCCTCACGCCTCCGGCGTATCCGTATCCGGCTCCCCCCGCTCCAGCCGTAGCCGCGCCTCGGCGGCGAGCCGTTCATACCGCGCCCGGAAGGCCTCGATCCGCGCCTCTTCCAGCTCTTCCAGATCCATCAGCGCGTTATGCGCCCCCTTCGTCGCGCGTATCAGCTCGTCCAGCTTCAACTGGATCGCCGCCGTATCGCGGTTCTGGGTATTCTGGATCAGGAAGACCATCAGGAAGGTGACGATCGTCGTCCCCGTGTTGATCACCAGTTGCCAGGTATCCGAAAAGCCGAAGACCGGCCCCGTCACGATCCATGTGACGATCACCCCCACTGCCAGCAGAAAGGTGGATTGCCGCCCGCACCACCGCGCCACCCGCTTGGAAATCCCGCCGTAAAGGTCCGCCATCACTCTCTGCCCAGCCGCTCCACCGCCTCGCCATAGCCGATATCCGGATCGAAGCGCCCCTTTTCCAGAAACTCGATCACCTCGGCGATCACCACGGGGTTCATCATCATGAAGGTATGCGTGACGGGCAAGGTGATGTGATCCGTCATCCCCGCCACCCGCGTCCGCGCGACGGACACCTTCCCGTCATCCGGTCCCGGAATGACCGTCGAATAGACCGGGTTCAGCGACCGGTCCCCCGCGATCACCCCCAAGGCGTAATCCGGCAGCGGCAGGGCCAGAGGCACCGACCCCGCCCCCGTCCCCAGTTCCAGCCCCGCAGGGCCGTTCACCCATTCGAAGGCCCCGATATCCCCGAAGGCATCCACCAGCTCCGACCCGCGATTGGGCGGCGCCAGCATCACCACCCGCCCCATCCGCTCCGGCCGGTTCCCCGCCAGCCAGGCACGGACCAGGATGCCCCCCATCGAATACGTCACGAAATGCACGCGCCCCGCCCCGCATTGCGCCACGGCCGCGCCCACCCGCGGCACAAGCTGCGCAATGGGAAATTCCGTCGAAGGATAGCCCTCGTTGACCACGACATATCCTTCGGCCTCCAGCGCCGCCGCCATCGGCAACAGCGACACCTCGCTCCGCGCCAGCCCGTGCAGCAGCACCACGCAATCCGCCTGCGCGGGCACGACCATGGCAAGGAAGGCAACGACACACCTCATGCGGCCCAGCCTAGCGCAACTCCGCATGCGGAGGGATGGGCAATCGCCACCGCCCCCTCGCACGGGGTTCCGCCCCGCCCACAGCGCGGCTAGGCTGTCCCCCATGAACCGGAATTTCATGATCGCCGCGGGCCTCGCGGCACTGGCCTCGCTCTGCTGGGCGGGAAACTGGGTCCTCGGACGCGCGATCCGCGCCGACGTGCCGCCCTTCGGCCTGACCTTCTGGCGCTGGACACTGGCCGCCGCGATCCTGCTGCCCGTCGTCGCCCCGCGCCTGCGGTCCGACTGGGCCGTGGTCCGCGCCCACCTGCCCCCCGTCGCCGCCATGGCCCTGCTGTCGGCCGCCATGTTCCAGTCCATGACCTATATCGGCCTGCATTCGACCGAGGCGGTCAACGCCCTCCTCGTCAGCGCGACGATGCCGGTCTTCATCGTCATCATCGCCTGGATCGTCCTGCGCGAAAGGCTGACCCTGCGACAGGCCGTCGGCATCGGCATCAGCTTCTGCGGCGTCGCCTTCATCATCGCCCGTGGCGAACCGGCGCGGCTGCTGGACCTGCACCTGAATGTCGGGGATGCCTGGATCCTCGCCGCCCTCGTCGTCTGGGGGCTCTACTCCGTCCTGCTGAAATTCAAACCGGCGGGCCTGTCGGCGGTCGGGCTGACCTTCTTCATCGCGGTGATGGGCGCCGCCTTCATCCTGCCCTTCCACCTCTGGGAACTCGCCCGCGGGCAAACCGTGCCGCTGACGGCGGCAGGGATCGGCGCGGTGGCCTATACGGGCATCTTCGCCTCGGTCGTGGCGCTCCTGTCCTACAACGCCGCCGTGGCGCGGATCGGGCCGTCGCGGGCGGTGTTCTTCCTGCACCTAATGCCCGTCTTCGGCGCGGGCCTCGCTGTCCTTTTTCTGGGCGAGCGGCTGGAGACCTTCCACCTGATCGGCTTCCCCGTGGCCCTCGGCGGCGTGCTCTTCGCCACCGCCTCCCCGGCCGCCGCAGGCCGGACATGAAGCTCCTGCTCCTCACCGCCACCGTCATGGTGGCCTTCGCGGCCAATTCCGTGCTGAACCGCATGGCGGTCGGAACGGGGCAGATCGGCCCCGTGGATTTCGCACTCCTTCGCCTCGCCGCAGGGGCCGCCGTGCTGGTGGCGCTGGTCGCCCTGCGCGGCAAGGGATGGCGCGGTGCCTCGGTGGCGGGTGTCTTGGGCCTGCTGCTCTATCTCTTCGGCTTCTCGCTCGCCTACGGGCAACTCGCGGCCGGGACCGGGGCGCTGGTGCTGTTCGGCGTGGTGCAGATGACCATGTTCGCCGGTGCCCTGCGGGCAGGCGAAGCCGTGCCCCTGCGGCGCTGGACAGGCGCCGCCCTCGCGCTGGCCGGTCTGGCGGTGCTGGCCGCCCCCTCGGGCGGGGCATGGACGGGCTTCGCCGCCATGGCCGCCGCCGGCGTCGGCTGGGGGCTCTACTCGCTGGCCGGACGCGGCGCGACGGATGCGCTGGCGGCCACGGCGGGGAATTTCGCCCTCGCGCTCGGCCCGGCCATCCTGCTCGCGCTCTTGGCCGGAACCGACATGCGGGGCGCCACCGCCACCGGCGTTTCCCTCGCCATGCTCTCCGGTGCCGTCACCTCCGGCCTCGGCTACGCGCTCTGGTATGCCATCCTGCCCGCGCTCGGCGCCGGACGGGCGGCGGTGGCGCAACTGACGGTGCCCCTGATCGCGGCGGCTGGCGGCGCCGCGCTCATGCAGGAACCCGTCACCGCCCGCTTCGCCATGGCCAGCCTCCTTGTGCTGGGCGGCGTCACATGGGCAAGCTGGCCCCGTCGCATCCCGCGCTAAAGCGGCTTCACCATCCGGTGCGTCACATTCCGCGCGTCCTGCCGCGTCACGCCCGTCGGCCGGAACCCCTGCCGCTCCCAGAAGGCCCGCCCCCGCGGATTCGCCTCGATCACCCCCAGAAACAGCGCAGGCGCCCCCGCCTCGTGCGCCAAACGCTCGACCTCTGCCAGCAGGACAGGCCCCTGCCCCGCCCCGCGCAAGCGCGGCGCAAGGATCATCAGCCCCAGATAGGCATCCCCCGCCTGCGGAAAGCCGAAGGACAGCTCCGCCAGCCCCGACAGCCGCCCCTCCGCGAAAAGCCCCAGCCGGTGCGATGCCGCAGGGTCGCATCCCGGCGGGCAATCGGTGAAGAAATCCGCCGCCGCCTGCCCGTCCGGCACCGCCCCCTCGGCCAGCAGCCAGTAATCCGCCGCCTCCTGCAGGAAGACCGCCACGGCCTCCAGATCGTCCACGGGGTGCAGCGCCCGGATCATGGCCGCGCGATCCCCGTCACCTCCAGCTCCACCACACCCGACGGTTTCGCCCATCTCACCACATCCCCCACCGCCGCGCCCATCAGCGCCCGCGCCAGCGGCGATTGCGGGGTGATCCGCCCCTGCGCCGCATCGGCCTCGTCCTCGCCGGTGATCTGGAACCGGTGCTCCGCGCCCTCTGCATCGGCCACCGTCACGACCAGCCCGAACGCCACCGCCTCCGTCGGCAGGGTCGCCGGATCGACAAGGATCGCCGTCCGCAGCCGCGCCTCCAGATAGCGGATATCCCGCTCCGCCGCCGCTTCGGGCAGCTTGTCCAGCCGGTCCCTCCGCGCCTTCAGCGTCGCCAGCCGCCGCTGCGTCTCCAGCAGACGCGCCTGCAACGCCGCCAATCCCGCAGGCGTCACATGGTTCGGATGCGGGCTGACCGGCAGGTCCGGCAGGGGGTCCAGCGACCCGTCCCCCTCCTTCACGAAGGCACGGCTCATGTCACGATCACCTCGAGCGGGTCATAAAGCGGCGCATCCCCCCAGGCCGCCGCAGGCAGGCTGTCGGGCTTGAACCGCACCCGCCCGCCCTCCAGTTCCGCCCGCGAAAAGAACCGGCGGTCCGTCACGACCCCCTCGGGATCGATCCAGCGCGGGTCCAGCGCCCCGCCCGTGATCGTGGCGCGGAAGAACAGGTCGATCTGGTGGAAACCGCTCGCCGGATCGTGGAATTCGTTGACCATCACGGGCGCGTGGATGGCGACCGAAAGTCCCGTCTCCTCCATCACCTCGCGCATCAGGTTGTCGGGAATGGACTGCCCCGCCTCCAGCCCGCCCCCGGGGGCGCACCACAGGTCGGACCGGCCGTCCGGATAGGCATTGACCAGAAGCAGCCGGTCCTCGTGCAGGATCAGGGCGCGGGCAGCGATGCGGTGACGGCGGCGGATCATGCCGGCAGCGTGGCGCGGGGCCGCGGGTTTGTCCATATCCCCCGCCGCGCCCCGCGCCACCTGCGAAAGGGGCGTCACAACCGTTTCACGAACGTCACCTTGTCCACCCCCTCGGCCCAGAAGTGGCGCAGCCGCGCCTCCTCCCGATAGCCGAGCCGCGCATAAAGCCGCCGCGCCACGGCATAATCCGGCGTTCCTGCCGTATCCACGATGCAGAGCCGCGCCCCGTTCCCGCGCAACGCCGCCTCCGCCGCCGTGACCAGCGCCGCCGCCACCCCGCGCCCCTGCGCCGCCGGATGCACCGCCAGCGCCAGCAGGTTCCACGTGCCGTCGGTCAAGGCCTCCGGCACGTCATGGCAAAAGCCGCAGACCCCGTCCGCGCCCTCGGCCACCAGCCAGACCGCACCATCGGGCGCGGCGAACCAGGGTTGCGCCATGCCCTCCAGCAGCCCGGCCGGAAACAGACCCGTCGCCTCCAGCACCCCCGCCAGAGCGGGCAGGTCGGCCCGCGACAAGGGCCGCGTCACCACCACGTCACGCATGGCCGGCCTCCCCCCGGTTGTCAGGCTGCGCCCGCACCGCCACGATACCCTCGCGCGTCACGCGATAGGGCCTGCCCGCGATGGACCGGATGAAGCGCCGTTTCCGCAGGCGGTCAAAGACGGAAAGCGTGCAATCCGCCAGCACCAGCCCGTCACGGGTGAAACAGGTGATGTCGCGCACCTTGCCATTCTCCCCGCGATCGAAATGGATCGCGCCACCCTGCGCCAGCACGTGCAGCACGCGCTGTTCAAGTCTCGATATGTTCATTGGATCTGTCCGAATTCAGGTCACACCGACAGACCGTCCGGCATCCCGCGCGGACGATCCGTTGCCAGAGGCGACCCGGTTTCCCGGGTCAGTGACCCGCAGTCTCGGACATGAACACTCCAAATGTCGGCAAGG
>AYNO01000221.1:2500-5656 GCA_000500915.1 Rhodobacter sp. CACIA14H1 | reverse complement strand
TTGGTTGCGGGGGCAGGATTTGAACCTGCGGCCTTCAGGTTATGAGCCTGACGAGCTACCGGGCTGCTCCACCCCGCGCCATTTTTGTCTGATTGGGGGAGTTGGTATCGTTTAGGGAGAGGTTTTTTTGTGTTTCTTTCTAGGTTTGGCGGTGACCTACTCTCCCACGTCTTGAGACGGAGTACCATTGGCGCGACGGCACTTAACGGCCGGGTTCGGGATGGGACCGGGTGTTTTGCTCGTGCTATGACCACCAAACCGAGGAAGAAACACGCGCGGCGGATGTTTTCGCCGCGCTGTCATCAGTGTTTATTGTTCCAAGTTTGCTTTTGATCAGGCAGCCTTGCTGTTTCTGGATCAAATCAAGCCTATCGGGCAATTAGTACCGGTCAGCTGAATGCATTGCTGCACTTACACCTCCGGCCTATCGACGTGGTGGTCTTCCACGGCCCTCAAGGGAGACCTTGTTTTGAAGGGGGCTTCCCGCTTAGATGCCTTCAGCGGTTATCCTGTCCGTTCATAGCTACCCAGCACTGCCGTTGGCACGACAACTGGTCCACCAGTGGAACGTTCACCCCGGTCCTCTCGTACTAGGGGCAACTCTTCTCAAGTCTCCTACACCCACGGCAGATAGGGACCGAACTGTCTCACGACGTTCTAAACCCAGCTCACGTACCTCTTTAAATGGCGAACAGCCATACCCTTGGGACCTGCTCCAGCCCCAGGATGAGATGAGCCGACATCGAGGTGCCAAACGATGCCGTCGATATGGACTCTTGGGCATCATCAGCCTGTTATCCCCAGAGTACCTTTTATCCGTTGAGCGATGGCCCTCCCACTTGGGACCACCGGATCACTATGGCCGACTTTCGTCTCTGCTCGACTTGTCAGTCTTGCAGTCAGGCTGGCTTCTGCCATTGCACTCAACGAGCGATTTCCGACCGCTCTGAGCCAACCTTCGCGCGCCTCCGTTACTGTTTGGGAGGCGACCGCCCCAGTCAAACTCCCCACCATGCATGGTCCCGGACCCGGATGACGGGCCGCGGTTAGACATCAAGAGTGCGAAGGGTGGTATCTCAAGGGAGGCTCCACAGAGACTGGCGTCCCTGCTTCGAAGCCTACCACCTATCCTGCACATCACAATCCTGATGCCAGTGCAAAGCTGGAGTAAAGGTTCATGGGGTCTTTCCGTCTAACCGCGGGTAGTGTGCATCTTGACACACAGTTCAATTTCGCTGAGTCCACGTTAGAGACAGCGGGGAGATCGTTACGCCATTCGTGCAGGTCGGAACTTACCCGACAAGGAATTTCGCTACCTTAGGACCGTTATAGTTACGGCCGCCGTTTACTGGGGCTTCAATTCGGAGCTTGCACCCCTCCTTTTAACCTTCCAGCACCGGGCAGGCGTCAGACCCTATACGTCGCCTTACGGCTTCGCAGAGCCCTGTGTTTTAAGTAAACAGTCGCCACCCCCTAGTTTGTGCCCCCCGCCCATAGTTGCCTACAGACGGGGCCTCCTTCTCGCGAACTTACGGAGGCATTTTGCCGAGTTCCTTTAACGTGGTTCTCTCAAGCGCCTTGGTATACTCTACCAGTCCACCTGTGTCGGTTTAGGGTACGGTCTGATGGAGGGCTATTTCCAGGAACCTCTCAGCAGCCCAGACAATCCGATAAGCCTGAACTACACCCGAGATCCGTCACATCCTCCTGGCCCAGGAATATTAACCTGGTTCCCATCGACTACGCCTTTCGGCCTCGCCTTAGGGGCCGGCTTACCCTGCTCAGATTAGCTTTAAGCAGGAACCCTTGGACTTTCGGCGAGAGGGTCTCTCACCCTCTTTGTCGCTACTCATGTCAACATTCTCGCTTCTGATCTCTCCACCGGATGCCTCACGGCCCGGCTTCACAGAAAGCTCCCTGCCTCCGATCCACCCCGAAGGGCAGAGAAGAGGCAATGAGCTATATCACAGAACGCTCCGCTACCACGCACATCGCTGTGCATCCTGAGCTTCGGCTCGTGGCTTGAGCCCCGTTACATCTTCGCCGCAGGACAGCTTGTCTAGACCAGTGAGCTGTTACGCTATCTTTAAAGGATGGCTGCTTCTAAGCCAACCTCCTGGTTGTTTTGGCCGTCCCACATGCTTTCCCACTTAGCCACGAATTAGGGGCCTTAGCTGCAGGTCAGGGTTGTTTCCCTCTTCACGACGGACGTTAGCACCCGCCGTGTGTCTCCCGGATAGTACTCTCGGGTATTCGGAGTTTGCTTAGGCTCAGTAAGTCTGTGGGACCCCATCACCCATGCAGTGCTCTACCCCCCGAGGTATTCGTCCGAGGCGCTACCTAAATAGCTTTCGCGGAGAACCAGCTATCTCCAGATTTGATTGGCCTTTCACCCCTAGCCACAAGTCATCCAGACCCTTTTCAACGGGTGTTGGTTCGGACCTCCAGTTGGTGTTACCCAACCTTCATCCTGCTCATGGCTAGATCATCTGGTTTCGGGTCTGATCCAACGAACTCATGCGCCCTTTTAAGACTCGCTTTCGCTGCGCCTACACCTATCGGCTTAAGCTCGCTCGTTAGACCAAGTCGTTGACCCATTATACAAAAGGTACGCCGTCAGGGCTCGAGGCCCCTCCGACTGCTTGTAGGCGTCCGGTTTCAGGTACTGTTTCACTCCCCTCGTCGGGGTGCTTTTCACCTTTCCCTCACGGTACTGGTTCGCTATCGGTCAGCAAGGAGTACTTAGCCTTCGGGGGTGGTCCCCCGATCTTCAGACAGGATTACACGTGTCCCGCCCTACTTGATATGTCCCGTGGAGCTTCCCGTACGGGGCTGTCACCCGCTATGGCCCGCCTTTCCAGACGGTTCCGGTCACTCTTCCAGGCTCGGCTGGTCCGCGTTCGCTCGCCACTACTAACGGAGTCTCTGTTGATTTCCTTTCCTCCGGGTACTTAGATGTTTCAGTTCCCCGGGTTCGCTCTAAAACCCCTATGTATTCAGGGTTAAAGTACCTGTCTCGCCCTACTGTTGATCCCGCGCCGCGCGGCGCAGCCGCCTCCGACCAAGGGTCGGCGCGGAGCGTCTCGTTGCGAAGCAACAACAATAAAACGTCAGGTGGGTTCCCCCATTCGGACATCCATGGATCAAAGCCCATTC
>AYNO01000220.1 GCA_000500915.1 Rhodobacter sp. CACIA14H1 | reverse complement strand
GCCGCCTTACAACCATGCGGGAATGGTATCGCGGTTCAGGATTTCGTCAAAGCTTGGTCTTTCGCGGATGACGGCGAAGTGATCCCCCTTCACCAGAACCTCCGGCACCAGTGGGCGGGTGTTGTATTCCGACGCCATCACCGCGCCATAGGCCCCTGCCGACCGGAAGGCGACCAGATCGCCCTCTGCCACCAGCGGCAGATCGCGCCCCTTGGCAAAGGTATCCCCCGTCTCGCAGACCGGTCCGACCACGTCATAGGCATGGGTCGGGCTGGCCGCCGGCGCCTCCACCACCGGAACGATGTCGTGATGCGCCCCATACATGGACGGACGCACCAGATCGTTCATCGCGGCGTCGAGGATCAGGAAATCCCGCCCCTCGCCGTTCTTCACATAGATCACACCCGCGACCAGCAGCCCCGCATTGCCCGAAATAAGCCGCCCGGGTTCGATCTCCACCTCGCAGCCAAGGTCGCCGACCGTCCGCTTGATCAGCGCACCGTAATCCGTGGGCAAGGGCGGCGCCTCGTTCGACCGGGTATAGGGAATGCCAAGCCCGCCCCCCAGGTCCAGCCGCCTTATGTCATGGCCTTCCGACCGCAGCCGCCGCGTCAGGTCCGCGACCTTCAGATAGGCCTGCTCGAACGGCTCCAGCTCGGTCAGCTGGCTGCCGATATGCACGTCGATCCCGATGACCTCGATCCCCGGCAGGCTTGCCGCTTCGGCATAGACCTCGGACGCACGCGCGATGGGGATGCCGAACTTGTTTTCCTTCTTGCCCGTGGCGATCTTTTCATGGGTCCGCGCATCCACGTCCGGGTTCACCCGCACCGTGATCGGCGCCACGAAGCCCAGCGATACCGCCACCTCGGACAGCGCCCGCAGCTCCGGCTCGCTTTCGACGTTGAACTGCCGGATGCCGCCCGTCAGCGCCAGACGCATCTCCTCGCGCGTCTTGCCGACGCCGGAAAACACGATCCGCTCGCCCGGCACGCCCGCCGCCCGCGCACGGCGGTACTCGCCGCCCGACACCACATCCATCCCCGCGCCCAGATCGCCCAGCAGCTTCAGCACGGCCACGTTGGACAGCGACTTGATGGCGAAACAGACCATGTGCGGCAAAGGCGACAGCGCCTCGGTGAACAGGTGGTAATGCCGCGTCAGGGTCGCAGCGGAATAGACATAGAAAGGCGTTCCCACAGCGGCGGCAATATCGGGAACCGCCACATCCTCGGCATGGAGGATGCCGTTGCGATAAAGAAAATGGTCCATGTCCGCACCCGCCTGCCCGCGACAAATCCCGCGTGCTATAGCAGAGCGCGGCAGCCGTGCAATTCGCGCACCTGACTTTCCCCGAAATTTCCCTGCCGCATAGGCCCCGCAGCCGCTCCCCGTCCCCTCCTCATCCCTTTCCGCCTGCCACCAATCTGTAACCGACTGCCTCGGCGACATGCGGGTGGCGCACGGTCTCGCTGCCATCCAGATCCGCGATCGTCCGGGCAACGCGCAGGATGCGGTGATAGCCGCGTGCCGTCAGATGCAGCCGTTCGGCCGCCCTGACCAGAAAGGCCCGTCCCTCGTCGTCGGGCATGGCCGTCTCTTCCAGAAGGCGCCCTTCCATGTCGGCATTGCACCGGATGGCGGGGCTTCTGGCAAAGCGGGACATCTGCACGGCACGGGCAGCGGCGACACGCGCCGCGACCGTGGCGGAACTGTCCCCCGTTGCGGGAAGGTCCAGATCCTGCCACGCCACGGGCGGCGCCTCCACGCGCAGATCGAAACGGTCCATCAGCGGGCCGGAAATGCGACCCATGTAATCCTCGCCGCAAAGCGGGGCCTTGGTGCAGGCACGCGCCGGATCGGCCAGATGCCCGCAGCGGCAGGGATTGGCAGCCGCCACCAGCAGGAACCGGCAGGGATAGCGGACATGGGCATTGGCCCGGGCCACGACGACCTCGCCGGTCTCGATCGGCTGGCGCAGGGTTTCGAGGACGGGCCGCGCGAATTCCGGAAACTCGTCCAGGAACAGCACACCGTTATGCGCCAGCGACACCTCGCCCGGCTTCGCCCCCTTGCCGCCACCGACGATGGCCGCCATCGACGCGGTATGGTGCGGTTCGCGGAACGGCCGCTGGCGCGAGATGCCACCGTCGGTCAGCAGTCCCGCGAGGGAATGGATCATCGACGTCTCCAACGCCTCCGCCGCCGAAAGCGGGGGAAGAATGCCGGGAAGCCGCGCGGCCAGCATCGACTTCCCCGATCCCGGCGGCCCCGTCATCAGCAGGTGATGACGCCCCGCTGCCGCAATCTCCAGCGCCCGCTTGGCCCGTTCCTGTCCCTTCACCTCGGCCAGATCGCGGTTCATCGGGTCCATCGCCACCTCGCCCGGTTCGGCGGGCGTCAGGGGCGACTGCCCCGTGTAATGCCGCACCACCTCGTCCAGCGACCGCGCGGCAAGCACCTGCACCGCACCCACCCACGCCGCCTCCGGCCCCGAGGCGCGGGGGCACAGCAGGGCGCGGTCCTCTTCTGCGGCGGCCATCGCGGCAGGCAAGGCACCGGCAACCGCGATCAGACGGCCGTCAAGCGACAACTCGCCCAGCGCGACGGTCGCTTCCACCGCGTCCTTCGGAACGATGTCCAGCGCCGCCAGAAGCGCCAGCGCGATGGGCAGATCGAAATGCGATCCCTCCTTGGGCAGGTCGGCTGGCGACAGGTTGACCGTGATCCGCCGCGACGGCAGCGCGATGGACATGGCCGACAAGGCCGCCCGCACACGTTCCCGCGCCTCGGACACCGCCTTGTCGGGAAGGCCTACGACATGGAAATTCGGCAAACCGGGGGGCACGGCGCATTGCACCTCGACCATCCGCGCCTCGACCCCCTCGAAGGCCACCGTATAGGACCGTGCCAGCATTCCACCCCTGCCCCCTGCACCGACAGGGTTAGCGCGGGAATGGTTTACGGACGGTAAAGGGCCATGAACTTTGGCCACGCCTCCGGATCCGCCACCGTCTTGTCGCGGCAGAACGCATTGCAGAAGCCGAAGCGACGGCCATCCAGTTCCAGCACATGCGTCACCGGCTTTCCGGAATAGGGGCAGGCTCCGTTCTCGGCCTGTGTCCCTTCCACGGCGCGGGCGGACAGCGGTCGCGGACCGGGCCAGTCCCGGCGGGGATAGGTGCGGCGATAGAAGTCCTGATCCGCGCCGTCCACCAGCCCCATCGCCCGCCAGCGCCTGAACGACGGATGTGAAAGATGGGCCATCACATAGTCCATCGCGGCAGGCGTGACAGGCAGGTTGTAGGTGGCGATACGCGTGGCGACAGGGGCGAACATCGCATCGGCCACCGAATAGGCCCCGCAGAGCCACGGCGTCTTGCTGCCCGTCTCGCTCCGCGCCCATGCCCAGATCGTATCCAGCCGCGCCAGATCGGCCAGCACCTCGGGCGGCGGTGCGCAGTCGGTGTAACTCACGCGCAGGTTCATCGGGCAGTGGCTGCGCAGGGCGACAAAGCCGGCATGCATCTCCGCCGACACCGCACGGGCGATGGCGCGGGCCTTCGGATCGGCAGGCCAAAGCCCTGCGTCGGGATGGCGCGTCGCCAGTTCCTCGGCAATCGCGATGGTCTCGGGCACGACCGCACCCTCCGGCGTGCGCATGGTGGGGGCGGTGCGGGCAGGGTGGAACTGCTTCAGCAGCGTCGGCAACTCGTCGGTATAGAGCCGCGCCGAACGGGTCTTCACCGCGATCCCGAAGGCATCGAAGAAAAGCCAGCCGCGCAGACTCCACGAAGAATAGGCGCGGTCGCCGATGACGAGTTCGTAGGTCATTATGGTCCCCTGTCTGGTCAGCCGAGGCTAGGTCAGCGATGCTGCCCTGCCAAATGGAGATTTGTGCGCCCCGCCATCACGGACGGTGATTGATGGCGACGATCTCCCAGCCCGTGGCGTGGCGGTCGAGGCGGGTGACGGAAAGGTTGTCGATGCGGTGGGCGAAGACGTCCACGGGAGCGCAGCCCATGGCACGCTGCACCTGTGTCAGGATCGCGCCGAAATGGGCGATGACGATGATATCGCGGCCCGTATGCGCGGCGAGAAGGGTGTCGGTCGCCGCCGAGACGCGGGCGGCGGCTTCGTTCCAGCTTTCGCCGTTCGGGGGGCGGTGGTCGCCGGGATCGTCCCAATAGGCGAAGGACAGTTCGGGGTGGGTATTGGCGACGGCGTCCCATGTCTGCCCGTCCCAGTCACCGAAGTGCAGCTCGCGCAGGCCGGGGTGGTGGGGCAGGCGGTGGCGGCCCTGTGCCAGCGCGTCGGCGGTGGCGGTGGCGCGGATCAGGTCGGAGGAGACGATGAGCGCGTCCCGCGGCAGGTGCGCGTTCAGGCGGGCGATGGTTTCGTGGTCGGACAGGTCCGCAGGCACATCGCGCCAGCCCACCATAGCCTTTTCATGCGTGGGCCCGTGGCGCACCCACCAGAGCCGCGTCACATCCATGCGGGCAGCCGTCCCTTCAGCACCATTGGCAACCCCGCCATGACACCCACGACAAGCCCCGCCTGTGCGGCAATCTGCTGATTCAGCCGCCCTTGCGCATCGCGGAAGGCGCGGGCCAGCGCGTTTTCGGGAACGATGCCCCAGCCAACCTCGTTCGACACCACGACGACCGGCGCGGCGCAGGCGTCCAGCGCGGCCAGCAGGGCGCGGCTTTCGGCGGCGAGGTCGTGGTCGGCCAGCAGATGGTTGGACAGCCACAGCGTGGCGCAATCGACCAGCACCGCCTCGTCCTGCCGCGCCCCGGCAAGGGCAGCGACAAGGTCGAGCGGGGCTTCGACCGTGACCCAGCCCGCGCCCCTGTCGGCGCGGTGCCGGGCGATGCGGTCGCGCATCTCGTCGTCCCAGGCCTGCGCGGTGGCGATATAGCGGCGGCCAAGCCCGCTGCCCGAAACGAGCCGTTCGGCAAGGCCAGACTTGCCGGACCGCGCCCCCCCGACGACCAGCGACAGACGGGGAAGTAATTTTGTTTCGTCTGCGGGTGATCCAGCCACGCGTTTGCCTCGTATCCATTCACAAAACGGCAAGAAGCCGTGCGCGTTATCTGACTGGGGGTTCGAAATGGCGCTCGACGGATATACCGACCAAACCATGTCGCGCCAAGCGATGCGGGCGGAATTGCTGGATGCCGAAACGGAATTGCGGCTGGCCTATGCCTGGCGCGACCGCCGCGACGAACAGGCGCTGCACCGGCTCGTGACCGCCTACATGCGTCTGGCAATCAGCATGGCCGCCAAGTTCCGCCGCTACGGCGCCCCGATGAACGACCTGATCCAGGAAGCATCGCTGGGCCTGATGAAGGCGGCGGACAAGTTCGACCCCGACAGGGGCGTGCGCTTTTCCACCTATGCCGTCTGGTGGATCAAGGCCTCGATCCAGGACTACGTGATGCGCAACTGGTCCATGGTGCGGACCGGCTCCACCTCCAGCCAGAAGGCGCTGTTCTTCAACCTTCGCCGCGTTCAGGCCAAGCTGGAGCGCGAGGCGGCAGCGCGGGGCGAAACGCTGGACCAGTTCCAGCTCCGCCAGATGGTGGCGACCGAGGTGGGCGTCCCGCTGGCGGATGTCGAGATGATGGAGGGCCGGCTCTCCGGCTCCGACTTCTCGCTCAACGCGGCGCAGTCCTC
>AYNO01000219.1 GCA_000500915.1 Rhodobacter sp. CACIA14H1 | reverse complement strand
GTCGAGGACCAGCAGGAAGTCCGTCCGGGCGACGTGGTGGCGCGTATCCCGCGCGAAGGTGCCAAGACCAAGGACATCACCGGGGGTCTGCCCCGCGTGGCGGAACTGTTCGAGGCCCGTCGTCCGAAGGATCACGCGATCATCGCGGAGACCGATGGTTACGTGCGTTTCGGCAAGGACTACAAGAACAAGCGCCGCATCACGGTAGAGCCGGTGGACGAAACCCTGCAGGCGATCGAATACATGATCCCGAAGGGCAAGCACATCCCGGTGCAGGAAGGCGACTTCGTGCAGAAGGGCGACTACATCATGGACGGCAACCCCGCGCCGCATGACATCCTGCGCATCATGGGTGTCGAGGCGCTGGCGAACTACATGATCGACGAGGTGCAGGACGTCTATCGGCTGCAGGGCGTGAAGATCAACGACAAGCATATCGAGGTGATCGTCCGCCAGATGCTGCAGAAGCTCGAGATCCTGGACAGCGGGGACACGACCCTGCTGAAGGGCGAACAGGTGGAGCGGATCGAACTGGACGAGGAGAACGCCAAGGCACGGGCCCGTGGCCTGCGCGAGGCGAAGGCCGAGCCGGTGCTGCTGGGGATCACCAAGGCGTCGCTGCAGACCCGTTCCTTCATCTCGGCCGCTTCGTTCCAGGAAACGACGCGCGTGCTGACCGAGGCATCGGTCCAGGGCAAGCGGGACAAGCTGGTCGGCCTGAAGGAGAACGTGATCGTCGGCCGTCTGATCCCGGCAGGGACGGGTGGCGCGACGAGCCGCGTGAAGAAGATCGCGTCGGACCGCGACCAGAACGTCATCGACGCCCGCCGGTCGGAGGCCGAACAGGCCGCCGCGCTGGCCGCGCCGATGGATGTGATGGACATGGATATCGACAGCGGTCTAGTCGATACGGTGGAAAGCCGGGATTGATCTGATCCGCCGGAACTGAAGGGGGCCGTCGCAGCGATGCGGCGGCCCTTTTCTTTGGGCCGGTTCACAGCGGCGTGAGGCGGGAAACTTGTCGGGGCGGGGGCCGTAGCTGCGGATACTTGAACCCAACAGGAGAAGACCGATGAAAGTTTCGATGATGGTGACGATGCTTGCCCTTCTTGCCGTGCCGGCCTTTGCCGACGGAATGGAGACGGGGACGAGCCAGGGGGAGCGGGTCTCGGCGCAGGCGACGGTGAACGGCACGCTTCATGCGGGACATATGGCGACGGTGGCGAACGGGAAGTACAACACGCCTTCGGCGGCCTATCATCTGGATGCCGAAGGGAACGATCTTCCGGCCGGGAAGACGGGCTATCGGTCCGGCCCCGGCGGCTATGCCGAGACGAAGAAGGCGATGCGCTGAAGCTGCGCGTGATCCGAGGGGGGCGGCCGTCATGGCCGCCCCTTTTCCGTTCCGTGTCGCTGGCGGGGTGGCGCGGGCGGTTGCGGATTGATAGGGAACGGGCAAGAGGAGTGACCATGCCCATTTCCGACAACCTGCGCGGCGCACTTTACATGTGCGTGGCCATGGCGGCCTTTACCATCAATGACGCGATGATGAAGGCGGCGACGCAGACGCTGCCGCTGTGGCAGGCGATTGCGATGCGGGGGCTGCTGACGCTGGGGCCGCTGGTGGCGATCGGGGCGGCGACGGGGCGGTTGTCGTTCCGGATGCGGCGGCGGGATGCGGTGACGGTGGGCATCCGGTCCTTTGCCGAGGTGGCGTCAACGCTGCTGTTCCTTGCCGCGCTGGTGCATATGCCGCTGGCGAACCTGTCGGCCATCATGCAGTCGCTGCCGCTGGCGGTGACGCTGGCGGCTTGGGCGGTCTTCGGGGAAAAGGTCGGCTGGCGGCGGATGACGGCGATCCTCGTGGGGTTCGTGGGCGTGCTGATCATCGTGCGGCCGGGGCCGGACGGGTTCGACCATTGGGCGCTGATCGGGTTGGCGTCGGTCGCCTTTGTCGTGGTGCGCGACCTGTCCACGCGCGAATTGTCCAAGGCGGTGCCGTCGGCCACGGTGGCGGTGGCGGCGAGCCTGTCGGTGACGGCGACCGCGCTGGTCCTGTCGCTGCCGGGGGGATGGGTCGGGTTTTCGTGGCGGGAGGGGCTGCTGATCTGCGGGGCGGCGGCGTCGCTGGTGGTGGGATACAACTTCGTCGTCATGGTGATGCGGGTGGGGGATATCGGCTTCGTCGCCCCCTTCCGCTATGTGTCGCTGCTGGTGGCGCTGGTGCTGGGATGGGCGGTGTTCGGGACGCTGCCGGATGCCCTGACGATGGTCGGGGCGGGGCTGGTGGTGGCGTCCGGTATCTTTACCCTGTGGCGCGAACGCAAGGTGAAGGCGCGGGCGGCCACGGCGGATGTGACGCCCACGTGACGGGGCCGGAGCGCGACCCGACCAAGCGTTGACATCCCCCGCGACTCCCCCTATACGCCCGTCACATCGTGCGCCTGCCCCTTCGGGAGCGGGCCTCGGGATATCGAAAAGTGAGTGGTCATGATCCGGGCCGCAATGCCCCGATCCTCTGGAATTCCACCGCGTCGTCCCCGAAAGGGACGGATGCGGTTTTGGTGTTTTGCGATCCGCGCAGGGCATCAGTCGAGAAGCAGCGCGTCGAGGTCCGGCGCGAGTATTGACAACCGCCCAGGACGGGCAAATCGAGGTAGTTGAATGCCGACGATCCAACAGCTGATCCGCAAGCCGCGGGAAGCGAAAGTCAGAAGGTCCAAGTCGCAGCACTTGGAATCCTGCCCGCAGAAGCGTGGTGTCTGCACCCGCGTCTATACCACCACCCCGAAGAAGCCGAACTCCGCTATGCGTAAGGTCGCCAAGGTGCGCCTGACGAATGGCTTCGAGGTGATCAGCTACATCCCCGGCGAAAAGCACAACCTTCAGGAACACTCTGTCGTCCTGATCCGTGGCGGCCGTGTGAAAGACCTTCCCGGTGTGCGTTACCACATCCTGCGCGGTGTCCTGGATACCCAGGGCGTCAAAGACCGTCGTCAGCGCCGTTCGAAGTACGGCGCGAAGCGTCCGAAGTGAGGAGCTGAGAGATGTCCCGCCGTCACGCCGCAGAGAAGCGCGAAATCCTGCCCGACGCCAAGTATGGCGATCGCGTGCTGACAAAGTTCATGAACAACCTGATGCTGGACGGAAAGAAATCCGTCGCGGAATCGATCGTTTATGGCGCCCTTGACCGCGTCCAGACCCGTCTGAAGCGCGAACCGATCCAAGCCTTCCACGAGGCGCTGGACAATGTGAAGCCCTCCGTCGAAGTGCGTTCGCGCCGCGTCGGTGGTGCGACCTATCAGGTCCCCGTGGAAGTGCGCGCCGAGCGCCGTGAAGCGCTGGCGATCCGCTGGCTGATCACCGCCGCCCGCAAGCGCAACGAGAACACGATGGAAGAACGTCTGGCTGCCGAACTGGCCGACGCGGTGAACAACCGCGGCACCGCCGTGAAGAAGCGCGAAGACACCCACAAGATGGCCGACGCGAACAAGGCGTTCAGCCATTACCGCTGGTAAGAGGACAACATGGCACGCGAATATCCGCTGAACCTCTACCGCAACTTCGGGATCATGGCCCATATCGACGCGGGCAAGACCACGACGACGGAACGCATCCTCTACTACACCGGCAAGTCCCACAAGATCGGCGAAGTCCATGACGGCGCCGCGACGATGGACTGGATGGAGCAGGAGCAGGAACGCGGGATCACCATCACCTCGGCTGCGACCACCACCTTCTGGGAACGCACCGAAGACGGCACCACCGCGCAGACCCCGAAGCACCGCTTCAACATCATCGACACCCCCGGCCACGTGGACTTCACCATCGAGGTGGAGCGTTCGCTGGCCGTTCTGGACGGGGCCGTCTGCCTTCTGGACGCCAACGCGGGCGTCGAGCCGCAGACCGAAACCGTGTGGCGTCAGGCTGACCGCTACAAGGTTCCGCGGATCGTGTTCGTCAACAAGATGGACAAGATCGGCGCCGACTTCTTCAAATGCGTGAAGATGATCAAGGACCGCACCGGCGCGACCCCCGCCCCCATCGCCCTGCCGATCGGCGCCGAGGACAAGCTGGAAGGGATCATCGACCTCGTCACCATGAAGGAGTGGGTGTATCAGGGTGAAGACCTTGGCGCCTCGTGGGAAATCCGCGACATCCGCGCCGACCTGAAGGCCGAAGCCGAAGAATGGCGCGGCAAGCTGGTCGAACTGGCGGTGGAGCAGGACGACGCGGCGATGGAAGCCTATCTGGAGGGCAACGAGCCCGACGTGGCGACCCTGCGCGCGCTGATCCGCAAGGGCACGCTGTCCATGGCCTTCGTTCCGGTCACCGCCGGTTCGGCGTTCAAGAACAAGGGCGTGCAGCCGGTCCTGAACTCGGTCATCGACTACCTGCCCTCGCCGCTGGACGTTCCGGCCTACATGGGCTTTGCCCCGGGCGACGAGACGGAACAGCGCAACATCCCGCGGTCGGCCGATGACACGCAGCCCTTCGCGGCGCTGGCGTTCAAAATCATGAACGACCCCTTCGTGGGCTCGCTCACCTTCACGCGTATCTATTCCGGCGTCCTGAAGAAGGGTGACCAGATGGTCAACTCGACCAAGGGCCGGAAAGAGCGCGTGGGCCGCATGATGATGATGCACGCCATCAACCGCGAGGAAATCGACGAAGCCTTCGCGGGCGACATCATCGCGCTGGCGGGTCTGAAGGAAACGACCACGGGGGACACGCTGTGCGACCCGAACAACCAGGTCGTCCTTGAAACCATGACCTTCCCGGAACCGGTGATCGAGATCGCCGTGGAACCGAAGTCCAAGGCCGACCAGGAGAAGATGGGCCTCGCCCTCGCCCGTCTGGCTGCCGAAGACCCGTCCTTCCGCGTCGAGACCGATCTGGAATCGGGCCAGACCATCATGAAGGGCATGGGCGAACTTCACCTCGACATCCTCGTGGACCGTATGCGTCGCGAGTTCAAGGTCGAGGCGAATATCGGCGCCCCGCAGGTGGCCTATCGCGAGACGATCTCGAACGCGCACGAAATCGACTACACCCACAAGAAGCAGACCGGTGGCACGGGCCAGTTCGCCCGCGTCAAGCTGCAGATCACCCCGACGGAACCGGGCGAAGGCTATTCCTTCGAGTCAAGATCGTCGGCGGTGCGGTGCCGAAGGAATACATCCCCGGCGTCGAAAAGGGCATCAAGTCCGTCATGGACTCGGGCCCGCTGGCAGGCTTCCCGGTGATCGACTTCAAGGTGGCGCTGGTGGACGGTGCGTTCCATGACGTCGACTCGTCGGTTCTGGCCTTCGAAATCGCGTCGCGTGCCGCGATGCGTGAAGGTCTGAAGAAGGCCGGTGCGAAGCTGCTGGAACCCATCATGAAGGTCGAGGTGGTGACGCCGGAAGAGTACACCGGTTCGATCATCGGCGACCTGACCTCGCGTCGGGGGATGGTGCAGGGACAGGACACCCGCGGCAATGCCAACGTGATCAACGCGATGGTGCCGCTGGCGAACATGTTCGGCTACATCAACAACCTGCGTTCGATGTCGTCGGGCCGTGCGGTCTTCACCATGCTGTTCGACCACTATGACGCGGTGCCCGAGAACATCTCGCAGGAAATCCAGAAGAAATACGCCTGATCGGTGTGGCGGGGTGAACCCCGCCCTACCACCCCCGTAGGGCGGGGCTACCCCGCCGCCCGTAACAACGCATGAGGAGTTGCCCAG
>AYNO01000218.1 GCA_000500915.1 Rhodobacter sp. CACIA14H1 | reverse complement strand
ATGTCGCTCAAGGAACTGCGGCAATTGCAGAAGGACCTCGCCAAGGCGATTTCCACCTATGAGGACCGTCACAAGGCCGAAGCCCGCACCAAGCTGGAAGCCATCGCCAAGGAGATGGGATACTCCCTCGCCGAACTGATCGGTATTGGGGTGAAAGCCACCCGTGCGCCAGCCGTGGCGAAATACCGGCACCCTGAGAACGCAGGCATCACCTGGTCTGGCCGCGGCCGGAAACCGCAGTGGTTCGCAGACGCGCTGGCATCTGGGAAGACCACTAGCCAAATGGAAATCTAGTCAGGGGACGTGGAAACTGCGCAGGGCAGTTTTTCAGCCACGCTAGCGAGTCCACATCCGGCAAATGAGTGCGATCTAGAAACATCGGGTACGGCTGGGGCAGACAGATTTGGTCTGCCCCAGCCGAAGTGATCACGGAGCCTTGATCTCTGCGTAATCCCCACCCGTGCGCAGGGTCACGGTGACCGGCGCCTCGGTGCGGTTGCGCCAGAACCAGCCGTGGTTGCCGGTGAAGGCGGCAGTGAGGTCGCCTGCGGCCTCGGGCACGGCCCGGCCCTGTTCGTAGCTGATGCTCTCGCCGCTGCCGTCGCCGTGAAGATCAAAGTTCACCACGCTGCCGTTCGCCGTCCAGAAGAACCGGGCGGTCTGGCCTTCTTCCATGGAGAGCTTCACCTCGATCCCCTCGCCAGGGTTCAGTATGTAGCTGACCTCATCGCGCCATTCGGGGGTGGCCGGTTCAGGTGCGGCGGCCTCGGCGACGGCGGCCTCGACCGGGTCGGGCGCAGGGGCTGCCGCCGCTTCGGGCACTGGTTCTGCAACGACCGTGGCAGCCGCCGCAGGCTCGGTCAGGCTGGGCGGCGTGCCGATCACGGCAGAGATGGCCGCAAGCTGGGCGTCGATCCGGTCAAGTCGCTCCAGGATTTCGGGCGCGGGGGCGGCCGTGGCAGGCGTGGCTTCAACGGCAGCGACAGGCGCAGCTGCGGCGGCCTGGACATCGGCCTCGGCTTCCGCAGCAAGCTGCTGCTTGATCTCGCCCATCTCGGTCAGCCCGGTCAGGCCACCGACGCCGGTCGGGTCGATCCCGTATTCGGCGGGCAGCCAGAACAGGACAAGGATCGCCCCTGCCGCGCCGGCGGCCAACAGGGTGGACCGGATCAGCCCGCCCGGCGTGGCCGTAACCGACTGGACAGGTGCGGCCGCCGCAGGGTGGCGGGGTTCGGCCCGCAAAGGGGCCTTCGAGATATCGAAACGGTTGGTCATGGGTCTCGCCCTCCTTTCAGGCGACGAAATAGCCGGTGATCTGCAGGCCCATCAGGGCAAAGCCGGCCACCATCATCAGGACATTCGCGGCATAGGCCTGCCGCGCGAAGGAAGACCGCGCCCGCCAGTGGGTCATCGCCGTCAGGATCAGGGCGAGCGCCATCAACTGACCAAGTTCGACGCCCACGTTGAAGGCGATGAGGTTGCCTAGAAGCCCGTCGGGCGAGATGTTGTAGTCCTGAACTCTTGGTCGCCAGACCAAAGCCGTGCAGCAGACCGAAGATCAGCGTCGCGGCCTTGGTGTTCGGCTGCACCCCGAACCACAGCCGGAAGGCGCCGAGGTTGTCGAGCGCCTTGTAGACCACCGAAAAGGCGATGATCGCATCGATGATGTAGGCGTTGATCGAGATGAACCACCAGACACCGGCGATCATCGTGACCGAATGGCCGATGGCGAAGATGCTGACATAGGTCGCGATGTCCTTCGACCGGTAAAGGAAGAAGATCACCCCGGCGAGGAAAAGCAGATGGTCATAGCCCGTCACCATGTGCTTGGCGCCGAGGTAGATGAAGGCGATGGGACGGAAGCCCGTCACCTCTTGCACATAGCCCGCGTCACCTTCGGTGACGTTGTGGGCAAGGGCCGCGCCTGCAAGGAGCAGTGCGGTGAACAGCGTGGCGAGGGCGATCAGCGCCTGCCATGGCATCGGGGGGCGCCAGTGCGCCCGAAAAAACTGAATCATGTGATGTTTCCTGACGTGAGAGATCGGACCGCCCTGGATGCCGGGCGGCGGCTCAGATCAACGTCAGTCGGGGCGGCCGTCGCGGGCCATCACGGATGGTGCTGGACGCCACAAGGGAGTCCGGGCGCAGCGTCCGCTCGGGTGGCGGTGGGACTTCCGCGCCGGGCGCCGCAAGCAACGCGGCGCCGACATGGTCGTGGTCGCTTGAATCGTGATGATCCGCTCCGGCGATATCGTGCGAATGACTATGCGCGGCATGGTAGGCGCGGTGGTCGGCCTCTGCCGCCATCGCCCCCGGACCATGCTTGACGGCTTCAACGGTGGGGGCACTGGCCAGCGACAGAGCAAGGCATAGGACTGCCCAAAGCGCCCTTACCCCCCGCCATGCTGGTTCCGCTGCCCGCATCATTGTCCTGCCGGGTTGACCCCGCTTCGCTTCTTGCCTCATCCCCCCTGGGGGGATAGCATCGGTATATGCCGGAAGATCACACCCACGCAAGCCACCCTGCCATCGCCACTCGGCTGAAGCGCGCCGAGGGGCATTTGCGCCGCGTCATCGGCATGATCGAGGAGGGACGGCCCTGCGTCGATCTGGCGACCCAACTGCATGCCGTCGAACGCGCCGTGGCCGAGGCGAAGCGGGCGCTGATCCACGATCACATCGACCACTGCCTGACTGGCGAGGGCACACATGATCTGGCCGAGATCAAGGCCCTGACGAAGCTCCTTTAAATGCTGTCCACGCTGAGAAACCCGAGCTTCCGCCATCTCTTCGCCGCGCAGATCGTGGCGCTGGTGGGCACGGGGCTGGCCACCGTGGCGCTTGGGCTGCTGGCCTGGCAGTTGGCGGGCGACAATGCGGGGGCGGTCCTCGGCACCGCTCTTGCCATCAAGATGGTGGCCTATGTGACGCTGGCCCCGTTGGCGGCGGCAATCGCCGAGCGATTGCCGCGTCGGGCCTTCCTTGTGGCGTTGGACCTGATCCGGGCGGGCGTGATTGCCTTCCTGCCCTTCGTGGATCAGGTCTGGCAGGTCTATGTCCTGATCTTCTTCCTGCAGGCCGCCTCTGCCGGGTTCACCCCGGCCTTCCAGGCGGTCATCCCAGACGTCCTGAAGGACGAGGATGACTACACCCATGCCCTGTCCCTCCTTCGGCTTGCCGAAGATCTGGAACAGCTCGCCTCGCCCATGCTGGCAGCGGCCCTGCTGACGGTCGTCAGCTTCCCGGTGCTGTTTCTGGGCACGGTCGCGGGCTTCATCGCCTCGGCCCTTCTGGTCGTGACAGCGCGCCTGCCCGCGCGGGCGAAGGCAGAACCCGACCACTTCTGGGCCGACGTGACCAAGGGCATCCGCATCTACATCCGCACCCCCCGCTTGCGCGGGCTGATGGTGATGGAGGCCGCCGTTGCGGCAGCTGGAGCCATGGTTTACGTCAACACGGTCGTTCTGGTGCAGGCCCGGCTTGGACTGGGCGAGGAAGCCGTGGCGCTCGCCTTTGCAGGCTTTGGCGCGGGGTCGATGCTGGCGGCCTTCCTTCTGCCGCGCATCCTGAACCGTCTGGAAGACCGCTCCGTGATGATCGGTGGCGCTGCCCTAATGGTCGCAGGCGTCGCGCTGGTGCCCCTGGTGGGCAGCCTTCCCGCGCTGATCGCGCTTTGGGTCGTGATCGGCTTCGGCTTTTCACTGACGCAAACGCCCATCGGACGGATCATCAACCGATCCGCGCACGAGGCCGACCGGGGCGCGGTATTTGCCGCGCAATTCGCCCTCTCTCACGCCTGCTGGCTGGTCACCTATCCTCTTGCTGGCTGGATCGGTGCGGGAGCCGGGCCTTCAACGGCCGCAGTTACTCTGGCTATGATCGGAACGGCGGGCCTTGCTGCCGTTTGGCACCTGTGGCCCGCGAACGACGAGTCAGTCCTCCCGCATGACCACCCGGACCTTCCACCGGGGCACCCGCATCTGGTCGAGCATGGCGAGCACCACACCCATTTCGTAGTGATCGACGACCTGCATCGCCGCTGGCCGAAGGCTGGCCTGATCCCGCCTAGACAAGTCCCGCCAAATGTAGCGCCACACCGAGCGTCGGGCGGCCCCACCCAACACCGTGGCCATCCCGAGTTTTCAGCCGGAAGACCGCCAGCAGTGCCAAGGCGGACAGGATCGCCGTCAGCCCAGTCGATCGAGCGACTGATCGGCAGTTCGAGCGACAGTGGGCCGGCCTACCACACGCGCCACCTCGCGCCAGACGACGTGGATCGCGAACCAGATGGCAAGGTTGAGGATCACGCCGACCACCGCCGCTGTTACAGCCGACAGGGCCGCCGACAGCGCGCGGTTCTGGCGCAGCCGCTCCATGAACGGAGCACCGAGGAAAATCCACGCGAAGCAGGGCGCGAAGGTGACCCAGGTGGCAAGGAGCCCGCCGAGTGTTCCGGCCAAAAGCGGCGCGGCCCAGCCCGCCTCACGAAGCGCCCCCATGAATCCCACGAATTGAAGAACCATGATCAGCGGGCCTGGTGTCGTCTCGGCCATACCAAGGCCGTCGAGCATCTCACCCGGTTTCAGCCAGCCATAGGTGCCCACTGCCTCCTGCGCGACCCAGGCGAGAACCGCATAGGCGCCGCCGAAGGTCAGAACCGCGAGTTTCGAAAAGAAGGTTGCGATGTCGGCAAAGACACTGCCGGGCGCCAGCAGGACCAGCGCGGCCACGGGCAGAACCCACAGAACCAACGCGGCTGCCCCGGCGCGGAAGGCGCTCGCACGGGCCGCGCCGGTGAGGTCGCCATGTTCCTCGCCCAGAAGCGTGGTCGCATCATCCACATGGGTCTTGCCGACCGATCCGTGTCCGCCGCCGCCCTGAATCGCCGCAAGTCCCGCTTTGGCACCCGTCCAGCCGATCAGCGCCGCCGCAGCGATGATCAGCGGGAAGGGCGCGGCAAAGGCGAAGATTGCGACGAAGGATGCCGCCGCGATGGCCTGCATCGCGACGTTCTTCAGCGCCCTCTTGCCCACCCGCACCACGGCCTGCAGGACGATGGCCAGCACCGCCGCCTTCAGCCCGAAAAACAGCGCCGAGACAAAGCCCACGTCACCCCAGATCGCATAGACCCAGGAAAGGGCCATGATCGACACGATCCCGGGAAGGATGAACAACAGCCCCGCCACCAGCGCGCCGCGCACGCCGTGCATCAGCCAGCCGATGTAGGTTGCCAACTGCTGCGCCTCCGGCCCCGGCAGCAGCATGCAAAAGTTCAGCGCATGCAGGAACCGCCCATCGCCGATCCAGCGTTTTTCCTCGACCAGGATACGGTGCATCACTGCGATCTGACCTGCCGGACCGCCGAATGACAGCGCGGCGATACGCGCCCAAACCTTCGTTGCCTCGGACAGGGTGGGATAGGTCGTCTCGCTGTTCATTTCTGTTTGCCCGTGTTGGTCGGCCAGTTGTGTTGTTCTTCGGTCGCGTCCCGGGCCCAGCGGTAGAAGGCGTCGTAAAGTGCGATCCCGGCCTCCAGTTGTTCGAGGTCGTCGGAATACATGCGCGATAGGCCCAGCGAAGCCGCCAGCAGACCGGCACATTCGGGTGCAAGATCGGGACGCGCCGTGTCTGCGCCCCGCACGATCAGTGCGAGCCGGTCCAGCGCCGGGGTCGACAAGCCAAACTCGGCCAGCAGCACATCGAAGGTGCACAGGTCGTCCCGGTGGCTCCAGAAGG
>AYNO01000217.1 GCA_000500915.1 Rhodobacter sp. CACIA14H1 | reverse complement strand
TGGCCCTGCCATCGGGCAGGGGTGGAACGTCCCCTGACGCGGAGGCGGAGCGCAAAGGCGCGCAGCCGACAGGGGCGGCGTGCGGGCGCCTGCGCCCGCTCCGGCTTACATAAAGTCGCTCTCCACCTCGGACACGTCGATCCCCAGCGCCTCCAGCCCCGCCTCCAGATTCTCGGCCAGATGCGGCATCCCCATCAGGTACTGGTCCGTCGGGATCGTGGCCTCGGTATAGGCCGTCTCCACCGCCGCCCGGTAATCCTCCGGCTCGAAGGCCCCGCGCCCGACCCAGGCGATGGCGGTCAGATGCGCCTTCTCGTCGTCGTTCAGCGCCTCAATGAAGGCGTGCAGCTCGTCATCCGCCACATCCCCCTCGCGGGCCTGAAAGATCACATGCACCACCTTTTCCGGACTGATCTCCAGCATGGCGCGACTCCTTTCCTTCCGTCTCCCGATGGTCGCGCCGCTTGCCCCCCCATGCAAGCCCTAACCCGACAAGGCGAAACCGCCCGCATAGGCCACCGCCCCCGCCAGCGTCGCCAGCACGACGGACCGCCGCCAGACCCAGACGGCCAGAACCGCCGCCGTCCCCAGCGCGGGCGCCAGCACCGCCCCCGCCGCGACGAAGGGCAGGGCCGAGGCGAAGAACAGCGTCGCAATCGCCGCAGGCCCCACGGCGGCAAGGAACCGCGCCAGCACGCCCCCCTCCGCCCCCGACCCAAGGCCAAAGCGGATCGGCAGATAGCGGAATCCCCAATTCGCCGCGCCGACAACCAGCGCCAGCGCCAGCACCTCCCACCTCATGCCCGCGCCCTCCGCATCACACCGGCCAGCGCCCCCGCAACCATTCCGCCAAGGATGCCGGTGGTGGACGACACCGCCAAAGTCCCGGCCACACAGGCCAGCCCCGCCACGACGATGACCGGGACCTGCGGCCGCGTCAGGATCGACAGCAGCAGCGCAAGGAACAGCGCGGGCAGCAGGAAGCCCAGCCCCGCCTCCAGCACCGGCCATCCCGCCAGCGCCCCGCCCCCGGCCAGCGCCCCCGCCACCGTGCCGGATATCCACGCCGCATAGGGCAGCAGGCCCAGCCCGAACATCCCCGCTTCCGAAAACCGCTTGCCTCGTGCGATCTCGCCCAGCGCCGCGCCAAAGACCTCGTCCGTCAGACCCCAGGCCCAGGCCCAGGCGTGCCGCTTTCCCGCCCCCGCGCCCGCCGCCTTCATCAGCGCGGGCCCGTACAACACATGCCGCAAATTCATCGCGATCAGGGTAAAGGCCGCCACCGGCAGCGCCGCCCCCGATGTCAGCAGCGCCAGCGCAAGGAACTGCGACGCGCCGGCATAGATGATGACGGACAGCGCCGCCGCCTCCCACCCGCTCAACCCCGCGCCCGTGGCCGCGACGCCGAAGGCGAAGGCGATGGGGAAATAGCCCAACCCGATGGGCAGCGCCGTCACCAGCCCCGCCGCGAAAGTCTCCTGCCCTGCGTCCATGATCCCTCCCGCAACGGCGCAGGGCTAACGGCGCCACCGGACCCCGTCAATGCCATGCGATCCTCGCCCCGCCCGCCCAAACCCGTCCCCGGCTTGACCCGGGACCTCCCCCGATCTTCGCGGCACCGCCCGGCACGGGGCCCCGGGTCAAGCCCGGGGCGGGGTTCACCTCGCAACGCCACCCGCCCCGCTCTGCGTCCGCGCACAGAAACAAAAAAGGCGCACCCTTCGGTGCGCCAATTTGTATGTACACTTTGCGGTACAGTCTGCGGCACAAAAGCCGGACAGCAGCCGCCCTATTCCGCCGCCTGGGCGTAGCTCTCCACCGGCGGGCAGATGCAGATCAGGTTGCGGTCGCCATGCACGTTGTCCACGCGGCCCACAGGCGGCCAGTACTTGTCCACACGGAACGCCCCCGGCGGGAAGCATCCCTGCTCGCGCGGGTATTTCCGCGTCCAGTCCGCCACCAGATCCTCCACCGTGTGCGGCGCATGGCGCAGGGGGCTGTCCTCGGCAGAAATCTCGCCCTTTTCAACGGCTTCGATCTCGGCCCGGATCGCCATCAGCGCGGTGATGAAGCGGTCGATCTCGGCCTTCGTCTCCGATTCCGTCGGCTCCACCATCAGGGTTCCCGCCACCGGCCAGCTCATCGTCGGCGCGTGGAAGCCGTTGTCGATCAGCCGCTTGGCGATGTCATCCACCGTCACGCCCACCTCGGCAAAGGGCCGGGTATCGAGGATGCACTCATGCGCCACCCGCCCCTTGTTCCCCATGAACAGGATCGGATAGGCCCCCTTCAGCCGCGCCGCGATATAGTTCGCGTTCAGGATCGCCACCCGCGTCGCCTGCGTCAGCCCCCTCGCCCCCCATCATCAGGCAATAAGCCCACGAAATCAGCAGGATGGAGGCAGACCCATAGGGTGCAGCCGACACCGGCCCCTCCGAACCACCCGTCTCCGGATGCCCCGGCAGATAGGGCGCCAGATGCGCCTTGACGCCAATCGGCCCCATGCCCGGCCCGCCACCGCCATGCGGAATGGCAAAGGTCTTGTGCAGGTTCAGGTGGCTGACGTCGCTGCCGATCTCGCCGGGTTTCACCAGCCCGACCAGCGCGTTCATGTTCGCGCCGTCCAGATAGACCTGCCCGCCATGATCATGCGTGATCTTGCAGATCTCGCGCACCGTCTCCTCGAACACGCCATGCGTGGACGGATAGGTGATCATGCAGGCCGCCAGATTTTCCCCCGCCTCTTCAGCGCGTTGCCGGAAGTCGTCCAGATCGACGTCCCCGTTCGGCGCCGATTTCACCACGACAACCTGCATCCCCGCCATCTGCGCCGAAGCCGGGTTCGTCCCATGCGCCGACACCGGGATAAGGCAGATGTTCCGGTGCCCCTCCCCCGCGCACGGTGATAGGCCTGAATGGTAAGGAGTCCGGCGTATTCCCCCTGCGCACCCGAATTCGGCTGCATGGAGAAGGCATCATACCCCGTCACCTCGCAGAGCTTGGCCGTCAGGTCCTCGATCGCCTCGCGATAGCCCGCCGCCTGATCCGCTGGCGCAAAAGGATGCAGCGTGCCGAATTCCGGCCAGGTGATCGGCATCATCTCGGCCGCCGCGTTCAGCTTCATGGTGCAGGACCCAAGCGGGATCATCGCCCGGTCAAGCGCCAGATCGCGGTCCGACAGGCGGCGCATGTAGCGCATCATCTCGGACTCGGCGCGGTTCATGTGGAAGACCGGATGGGTCAGGTACTCCGACTGCCGCACCATCTCCTCGGGGAAGCCCAAGGTCGCCCGATGCGGCGGCACACCCTCGATGCCGAAGGCCCGCAGCACGCGGATCAGCACCTTCTCGTCCGTCGTCTCGTCCAGCGAAATCCCCACACGGTCGCTGCCGATCTTGCGGAAGTTCAACCCCTCATGCCGTGCGGCGGCAAGGATGCCGGCCTGTCCGACACCCACCTCCACCGTGATCGTGTCGAAGAAGGCCTTGGGGCTCACCTTCGCCCCTGCCGCCTTCAGGGCCCGCGCCAGACGGTTGGTCAGGAAATGCACGCGCTCGGCAATGGCACGCAGGCCCTTCGGCCCGTGGAACACGGCGTAGAAGGATGCCATGACGGCCAGCAGCGCCTGCGCCGTGCAGACATTCGAGGTCGCCTTCTCGCGCCGGATATGCTGCTCGCGCGTCTGCAGCGACAGGCGATAGGCCTTGTTCCCGCGCGAGTCGATGGACACCCCGACGATCCGCCCGGGCATCGACCGCTTGTAATCATCCTTGCAGGACATGAAGGCCGCATGTGGCCCGCCATAGCCCATCGGCACGCCGAAGCGCTGGCTCGACCCGATGGCGATATCCGCCCCCATCGCGCCCGGTTCTTTCAAAATGGTTAACGCAAGCAGGTCAGTCGCCACGATGGCCACCGCCTTCGCCGCGTGCAGCGCCTCGATTTCCTTTGTGAAATCAATCACATGCCCATAGGTTCCGGGATACTGGAAGATCGCCCCGAAGACCTGCGCAGGGTCCATCTTCGCCGGATCGCCCACGATCACCTCGATCCCCAGCGGCACGGCGCGGGTCTTGATGACCTCGATCGTCTGCGGATGGCAGCCGTGGTCGACGAAGAACCCCTTGGCCTTCGACTTCGCCACGCGTTCCGCCATCGCCATGGCCTCGGCCGCCGCCGTCGCCTCGTCCAGAAGCGACGCATTGGCCACCGGCAGCCCGGTCAGGTCCGCGATCATCGTCTGGTAGTTCAGCAGCGCCTCCAGCCGGCCCTGCGCGATCTCGGGCTGATAGGGGGTATAGGCCGTGTACCACGCCGGATTTTCAAGGATGTTCCGCTGGATGGCGGGCGGCGTCACCGTCCCGTAATAGCCCTGCCCGATCAGGCTGGTCATCACCTTGTTCCGTGCGCCCACGGCCCGCATCCGCGCCAGCAATTCATGCTCCGACAGCGGCGCCCAGCCCAGCGGGATGGATTGCCGGATCGACGCAGGCACCGTCTGGTCGATCAGCTCGTCCAGCGTCTTGACGCCCACCACCTTCAGCATCTCCTCCATCTCGGACGGAGAGGGGCCGATATGGCGGCGGTTGGCGAAGTCATAGGGGTTGTAGTCAACAGGCGTGTAGGACATGGCGCAAACCTCGGATATGGGGATAGCGGGCGCAGCCGCGCCCACCAAATTCCTTCGAAGGAATTTGCAAAAGTTTTCGAAAACTTTTTGCGTCTCAATACCTTGCCGGGGTCACCCGATCAGGTCGTTATACTCGTCCTCGTCCATGAACTGGTCCAGAACCGACAGGTCATCCAGCTTCATCTTGAAGAACCACGCGGCCCCCGTCGGGTCCTCGTTCACCAGACCGGGGTTATCCACCAGCTTGGAATTGACCGCGACGATCTCGCCATCGACAGGCGCAAGGATATCCGATGCCGCCTTGACGGATTCGATCACTACGACCTCGTCGCCCGCTGCCACGACCGTCTCGGTCTCCGGCAGCTCCACGAACACAACATCGCCCAGCTGGGTGGCCGCATGTTCCGTGATGCCGACGACGACGACATCGCCTTCGACCCGCAGCCATTCATGTTCTTCGGTATACTTCATCGCACGTCCTCAACGCTTGTAGGTGGTGGGGTTGAAAGGCATGTCGGCCACGGTCACGGGCAGGCGCTTTCCGCGCACCTCGCCTTCGACCGCCTGACCGGTTTTCGCAAAGGCCGCAGGCACATAGCCCATGGCGACAGGCGCCTCGACGCTGGGGCCGAAGCCGCCGGACGTCACCTTGCCCAGGGGCGTGCCGTCCGTGGCGAACAGCTCCACACCCTCGCGCATCGGCGCCCGCCCCTCGGGGCGCAGGCCGACACGGCACCGCTCCGGCCCTTCGGCCAGTTCGCGCAGGATGCGCGTCGCGCCGGGGAAGCCCCCCTCGCGCGCACCGCCCGCCCGGCGCGCCTTCTGGATCGCCCAGGTCAGACCGGCCTCGACCGGGCTGGTCGTCGTGTCGATGTCATGCCCGTAAAGGCAAAGCCCCGCCTCCAGCCGCAGGCTGTCCCGTGCACCAAGGCCGATGGGCGCGACCCCGTCACAGGCCAGCAAAGCCCGCACGAACCCTTCCGCCGCTGCCTCCGGCACCGACACCTCATAGCCGTCCTCGCCGGTATAGCCCGACCGCGACACCCACAGCTCCGCGCCCTGCCACGGGAAAATCCCGACATCCATGAACCGCATCGCCGCCACCGCAGGCACAAGGGGACGACAAAAGCCCCCCTCC
>AYNO01000216.1 GCA_000500915.1 Rhodobacter sp. CACIA14H1 | reverse complement strand
AATGGTGACGCCCGCCGTGAAGCGCGAGGCTGTCGCGCATCTGAAGGCCCATCTCGGGCTATCGGAACGGCGGGCGTGCCAGATAGCAGGGGCGGATCGCAAGATGGTGCGCTACCAGTCGCAGCGCGCGCCCGACACGGCCCTGCGCGGGCGGCTGCGGGATCTGGCCAATGAGAGGCGCAGGTTCGGCTACCGGCGTCTCTTCGTCCTGCTCAGGCGGGAAGGCGAGGCATCGGGGATCAACCGCATCTACCGGCTTTACCGCGAAGAAGGGTTAACGGTGCGTAAACGCAAAGCACGCCGCAAGGCCATCGGCACAAGGGCCCCGATCCTGATCGAGGCACGGGCCAATGCCCGTTGGTCGCTTGATTTCGTGCATGACCAGTTCGCCTGCGGGCGGCGCTTCCGGGTGCTGAACGTGGTCGATGACGTCACGCGCGAGTGTCTGGCTGCGATCCCCGACACATCAATCTCTGGCCGCCGCGTGGCGCGGGAACTGACTGAGCTGATCGACCGCCGCGGCAGGCCTGGGATGATTGTCTCTGACAATGGCACCGAACTGACCTCGAACGCGATCCTGAAGTGGTGCGCCGAGCACAAGGTCGAATGGCACTACATCGCGCCCGGAAAGCCGATGCAGAACGGTTTCGTGGAAAGCTTCAACGGCAGGATGCGGGACGAGTTCCTGAACGAGACGCTGTTCCGCAACCTTGCCCATGCCCGCGATCTGATCGCGGCTTGGGTCAACGACTACAACACCGAAAGGCCCCATTCAGCCCTCGGATACCAAACCCCCGCAGGCTTCGCACTGAACCTGACCACCGCAATCGCCCGTCCCGCTGCTCGCAATGAAACTTCCGCGCGCCGGGCGATTGCTCAACCCACGCCGAAAGGCGTAAATCAGCTACCGGCTCCGGTCGCGGCTGGATGAAAGACCAGTGGCAGGTCAGTTTGGCACCTCCCGGCGTTCCGCCGGGACCGCGCTCTGGTCCTTCGGACTGGAGCCTGTCGAGGCAGTCTCCACCCTGGCGGGCAACGATCCCTGGTGCGAAGAGCGAGAGGAGCGCCGAGACGGGTCAGGTCCGGGGGGTAAGAGAGAGCGCTGATCGGACCTGACCCTTCGCTCATCAGCCGACACAGCGATTCCCAGCTTTGCCCGCAAATCAACGAGCTTGTGCGGGGACCTGCGCGGATCAGCTTGTCCTTAATCGCGGTCGGAGGTCCAGCAGACGCACATCAATGCTGATCTCATGTCCGAGGTGCTGTTCGATGCGCTTAGCCTCGACTTTGAGGACGGCAAGAAACTCTTCCGGAGTCAGCCTTTCGCCGGATTCGGGATGTTCGAAGTGTCCCTTTGTCGCCAGGCTGATCACAAGAAGACCGGCCCGACGGTTTCGGGGCGCAAGGTACTTCTGAACGAGCTGACCGAAAATTGTTTCAAACAGTACGCGACCCGAGAAGCCTTCTGCGCGTTTCAGTTCAATTACGCCTTCCTGGTCGGCCGCTGTCGAGGCCAGACGGATATCGGTTTCCTTCTCATCCGCAGTGACTGACTCCTGACTGACGAGATAGAGGCCGTTTGACATCCTCGTAAGTTCGCGGGCCACCTCGCGTCGCAGAAGATGCTCCTGATCTATCCTGGCCCAGAGTTCTCGTGGAGACGCGTCGGCGAGGAGTAGGTCCTCGATGTCGTCCAGCCGGTCCGACAGCAGTGCCGACATGTCCTCACGGGATTTGGGCGGGGCTTCAAACCGGGTCACGATGCCCGCGACTTCAATTTCGGTGAAACGGAGGTTGTCGGCCTCGGTGGCGCTTTTCTCTCGGGCAAGGGCAAGTGCCCGATCCCGGAAATGCGCAAGTAGTGGATCGTCGGCGAGACGAAGCTTGGCAGCCCAGGCATCCTGTCCTTCACGATCCAAGAGCACGTCCAGAATGGCGCTCCGACCTGTCTGGGCGTCGTCTCTTGTATCGGGCGAATAGGTCCCCTCATGATGGACATCGTCGGCCACCTGAACCTGTGCATAGGCCAGGAGCACGAGACGGAGCAGAATGTTCGGGGTGAAGCGCTCGGAGCTGAAGTCCACGGGAATGCCGCGCCCGTGACGATCACCGAAGATCGCTGCGATCCATGCCTCCTTGAGCGCTCTGTCGGGTTCGGGTTGCCCCGACAAGATACGTTCGAGGTTCAGCGTGCCGCTGTCGGGATCGAGGCGAAGCAGCGTCTGGGCCCATGTAATGGCGCAAGGATGGTCAATCGGCCGGAGAACATTTTTCGCCGCCAGTTCTGCGAGAAACGACCGCGTCGATGGATCGTCGTGGGCGAGCAGCACGAGAATGGCCTGGCGAAGCAAGTCGTCGAATTGCTTGCCAACCTCGGCGGCTTCGTTCCTCGCGAGTGTTTCCTGAAGCCACGCCTTGATCCTGGGCACGAACAGCGCTCGAAGTCCGGGCCCACAATCGCGGAGGGCCTGAAGGTAATCCGACCACCCCGAGCCGCCATGGAGTTGCGCCGATAGGTCGGGGCCGAGCGTTCTCTCGACGGTATCCGGCTGGATCGCCGCTAGGGTGGCAAGCCAGTCCGGCAAACCGTTCAGTTTCTGCTTTGCGATCCGTGCCGCTTTCGCGGCTTCGTCTACCGCAAGAGCCCGTGCCCAGTTCGGATCTTCGGCCTCAGCGTAAACGCCCGCTAACGCGAAATGCCAGCTGTAGTAGAATGTGGCGCGCTCCTCAGGCGGTCGTTCATACTGGAGCGGCGGGTTCACGTCCCTCCAATGACCCATCATGGCCCGGCGCAGACGATCTGCGATGTCAGGGTTGAAGTGGGTCTCGATAAAGGCACGATCCCAACCAACCTCGCGAAACTCCTCACCCCGCCGCATCCCCCTCCATAGGTTCCAGCAGGTGTTGAAGGACTTTTTCCCGGCAAAGGCTGCTTCCGGGTCAGAAAGGATCAGACGCTGAAAGTCGTCCCAGGACTTGCGATCCTTCGCAGCTTTCCTGTCGCGGGCAGCCTTCTCCTTCCGGCTCTTCTCCTGCCATTCGAGTTCGCGCGGGTCCGGGACACGGGGCTTAAGGGCTGACGCCATCTCGTTGGCGAGAGTCATGTTATCCGCTACGCTGGCTGAAACCTCGGCCCAATAATCGTCGTTTCCTTGCCTGCTCGGTGCTGTCTGACGAAGGGCCACGTGGAGAGCGACATGGCGCTGCGCTTCCGGGCGCTCGAGATCGGCGAGAGCCGACATCACCCATGCTCGGTCGCGCTCGGGTTCCAAAGAAATGACCCCGTGATGCACGAGGTCGCAGTACCGCGGCCACGGCTCTTGACGAGCACGAAATCTCTCGAGCAGTGCGTTGTCCGTCCAGAATGCTCGCGCCCGATCCTCTGGCGACAAGTTGGCCAGAGCGCGTCGGAGTGACCCGACAGGGCGGTCTTCGTCATACTCGCGATCGCTCATGAGCCTGACCGCTGCAACGGCCGCGTCGATCCAGCCTTCCGAAGGTGGTCCGATACTCAACTCTTTCAGGCAGGCGGCTGCTAGCGCCGGAACCAGATGTGGTCGGGTCGTCATCAAGCGGTGCGCATCGTTGTGCCAGCTTGCCGTCTCAACGGTAAGTTTGTGAAGCATCTCGCGAAGTTCTATCGCAGCAGGTGCCGGCAGCGGTGCGCTCTGGATCAACTCCGGCCAGTTCCAGGTGATCGCGTCGACTGTCGCTTTCGACGGTTTCAAGGCCAGCAGAACCGAGCGCAACTGGTCGCCGAAAAGGTGCTGCGGGAAAAGGTCGATCACGGCATATCGTAGCGCGCGGCTCGACCACCTCGCAGGCTCCGCCGCCACCGCAGACGTGACTTCGGGAAGACGTGGATCCTTCAGTGCAATGAGCACCCAGAGCGCGTCCAGCCGTTCCTCGTCGGGCGCTGCCCGGTCCATGAAAACCTCGACCGCTGGACCGGACATCTCTGCTAGAGGCGCAGTCGCGGCAAGTTCGAGCAAGAACTCCCGCATCTCACCGTTCGCAATGCCGCTGTCCCACAAGCGCCTCACGGCAGGCCCGAGTGCGGGATCGGCGAACCGCTGGGTTTGAACGCGAGGGACATGGTGTCCGCGCCATGTGCCATGTCTGTTGCGCTCCACGAAAGCCTCAAGGGCCTGTTCGCGTTGCTCGATCGAGAGCGACGAGGGATCGCCGAGGCAAATCAGGTGTTCCGGTTCGCGCTGACAGACCTCTTTGAAAACATCCGGTTCGTGCAGAGACAGCCAAGCGGCTACCGGCCGCAAACTCGGTCGTACGACCGCGATCCCTTGGGCAGTGCGCGCAAACAGGAGACGCTTGACAGCACGCCGCGACATCCCTGCCCGGATCAGCGCTTGAAGACGTTCCGCGGCCAGGAACTCGAGAACCGAGCGATGGTGGAACCGGACCCGCCCGTAAGAAGCGTAGCTGAACAGTGGTCGTTCGAGGAGCGTCCGCTGTTCCTCCTGCGTCCAGTCCGGCAAGAGTCGCGTCGGATCGACGCACGGCTCGGATGCACCTTCCTCCTGCGGGTCGATGCTGTGCCGAATGGTCAGGGACTTCATCAATAGTGCGGCAAGTGCAAGCGTTCCCGCGCCTTCCCTGGCTTTCGCTTCAGACAGTGGACCCGCTTCGTCGCGGTCGGTGCGCGGCTTCAGTTTCAGGTTGATATTCGTCATCACCTGATCGCGATGGACGCGAATCCGACGATGCTGCCGCCAGTCCTGGCAAAGTTCAATCAGGTCTTGCGGCCGTCGGGCGAAGTCAAAAGCGTCCCGACTACGAAGATCTGAAATGAAAGCATCAACGTCGGTGAGACCTTGACCCGAGACAAGTTCGCGGATCGCCGGTTCGTCGAGCGGCGTCAGACATACCGTGCGCCACTGGGGTGGCAGTTTTTCGATCGCCGACGTTGAAACCTCTTGGGATACGGACCCCATGACGTCATCGACGAAAGTGCGCGTCTTTTTGGGCGGGGTCGAGAGCGGGAACAACTGACCAATTAGCTCGCGCTCGAAAGGAACTGGCCGCGAAGTTACGACCAGACGGATTCGGTCGAGATTTGCTCCGACGAATGCCCTTAGGCGCGTCAGCGCGGTGCGAAACCTTCCGCGTGTCAGTCGCAGTTCGTCGTAGGCATCAAGAAAGAAAGTTGCGATCTCACTACTGGCAGCGCGCCAATTGTCGACACGCGACAACTCCTCAGGTGTCAAAAGGGAGCCTGGGGCCTCGGACCGCGCAAGTTCGCTCAGTTCGAAAAAGAACGCGGGCTCGCCTTCAGCGAACAGGCGTCGCTGCTGCGCCTGGCATTCAAACGTCTTCCCTGAGCCCGCCTCTGAAATGATCGTGATCCGGCGCGATCGTAGAAGTTCCGTCCAGTCGATCCCGCGGGAATGCCCGAACCAGGGCATCGTTGATGCCTCCAGCAAGGCAGCAACTTGTTCGGAAGTAAGGTCAATGAAGCGACGATCCATAGCGAACTACATGAACGGGGGGCTTCGGCAGTTTAGTGGGAGCACGAACCACTACAAGTTGTTAGGCGTGTAGATTTCCAACCTCCATAGCGACATTTAGACCCGTCTCAAATTCGTCCGCGAGAGCATTCAACACCCCGGATCCAAGGGCGATGCGAGCGAAGGCGTCTGGACGCCTCGACATAGGATGCGTGGTTTCCATGGCCATTTCTTTTACGATAGGCCGTCGTCTGAATACGTATTCGAAGGAGAGACTAAGGCCGCGACTGCCTTTCTGTTCAAACTCATCTCTACCCTGCAGTTCAGCGGGACAGTGCCCATGATCGACGTCGACGCCTAGGGTCGCGGGCTCACTGACTGAGCGCCTGCGGATGGCGTTGTCGCACCGCGCCTAGACGGCTTTCAGCCCTTCGCGGCGAAAAGC
>AYNO01000215.1 GCA_000500915.1 Rhodobacter sp. CACIA14H1 | reverse complement strand
GGTGATGAACACTACGTTCAATCGGTCGGCGGCAGGACCAAGCTCTTCCAGCCAAAGCGAGATGTCGCTCAGAGTGGTCGGGCAGACATCAGGGCACCAGGTGAAGCCGAAGAAGGCCAGCGTCGGTTGGCCGACCCAGTCAGCGGGCGTCACACGGTTACCGCGGTGGTCGGTGAGGCTGAAAGCCATCTCGGCGACCGGCAACGGCAGCAGCGCCGGGCCTGCCCCTTCGCGGCTACGGCTTTGCCACCAGCCGAGACCGAGCATGTAGGCCGTGGCGCCCGCAACTCCGCCGAGGCCGAGGATTACTGTCCGGCGTCCGCGCAATCCGGTCCCTCCGCGCGCATCGAAAGGACATCGACGGTCACGGTCACCTCGCCTGCCGTCTGGAACATCAGCGTGACCGGGAAGGTCTCGCCTTCCTTCAGGGCCGCGGTCAGATCCATCAGCATCCCGTGGTACCCGCCGGGCGCCAGCGCCACTGTCTGACCTGCTGGGACCGGCACAGCCATGGCATGCGGCATCGAGGCGACGCCATTGCTGACCACGGTTTCATGCAGCATCGGCATCCCCGCCGCCGGGGTGGCGATCCCTACCAGAGCGTCGTCCGTGCTACCCTTGTTGGTGATCTCGAGATAGAGCACGCCAGGCCGACCCGCACCGATAGTGGCGCGCGACCAGGCGTTCTGGATGATCAAATCACCCAGTGTGACCGTCTCGCAGGCGAAGGCGGCAGAGGCGGTCAGGGACAATATGGCGGAGAAGGCAAGGGTTTTCATGGAACTCACAATCTGGAACGAAGGTCGGCAAGGATTTCGGAAGCGGGCGTGCCGTAGGTGAATTGGCGCAACCAGTCGCCTTCGGGCCCGATGAGGTAGAGGGCGGGGCTATGGGAAATCGTGTAGCCATCGGGTGCTGTCGCATCGTTTTCACGCGCGAAGTGGATGCGGAAACTGTCCGCTGCGGCGCGCGTTTGCGCCGCGTCTCCTGCCAATCCGATGATCGCCGGGTGGAAGGCGGCGGTGAAATCGGCCAGTCCCAGCCGGCGGTCGCGCTCTGGATCGATGGAGATGAACAGAGGCTGCACCTTGCCCGCGTCCGGGCCGAGATCGTCCATCACCTGGGCGACTTCGGCGAGCGTGGTCGGACAGACATCCGGACAGTTCGTGAAGCCAAAGAAGACCAGAAGGTGCTTGCCTCCGAAGTCTGACGGCGAAAGCAGGCGACCGGTCTCGTCCGGCAGGGAAAAGGTCGGGTGGAACGGGGCCCCGGCGACAAATCCGGGTGAAGGGCCCGCATCACGCAGCAGGGTTGCGTAGGCAAGGACAGCGATCCCCGCCGCCGCCCACAAGGCTTTCTGCATCCCTGTCAGTCGCATCCGGCTCTAACTCCTCATTCGGCATCATGGCTAAACCCTCCAGCAACTTGAGGTTCAAGGCTCAATTCTCGCCGTCACGCAACGGTGAAGCCTCAGCCGAACAGGACTGCCCGCATATGGCTCATGTTCAACACGACGATCATGATTGCGATCAGTGCGCAAAGCCCGGTCAGCCATAGCGATGTTTTGAATCCAAGTCAGTCATGCGGTCACTGGGTTTTGTTCCGATTCAAGCCTATCCAGCGCGGGACCAACGCGGCATATCGGTCATAATCCAACCCGACTGAGCGCCGAAGGGCAGACTCTTCCGACCGGACTTGTGTCACGGCCGACCAGAGAAACAGTAGCAGCGCAATGATGCTCGGAGTGGATGGCACAGCAAGAGCGACCCCGGCCAAAAGTGCCGCCTGCCCAACAAAGGTTGGATTGCGACTAAATCGGTAGAGCCCGCCAGTAAACAGTTCACCTGTCTCGCCGCCGACCACGCCAACGCGCCAGGACGACCCCATCGACATCTGTGCGGCAAAGGCCACCATCGCGCCGAGCCCTGCGACAAAGACCCCGATCAGGCCGATAAGGACGGCACGGCCCTCGGTCCAGAGCGGATCGATCTTGTGGAGCATGGGCACGGCGAGCCAGAGGAGTGGCCCGAAGAAGGCGAGTGCAAAGGCCGCACGGAACCCAATGGCGGCCAGTCGGTCGCGCCCCGTGGCGCGCGCAAAAAGCCAGACGGGTTTACCCGCAGTCTGTGCCGCCATGGCGCTGCCCCAGAAGAACAGCGCGAGATAGCCGAAGAGAAGGGCCAGCGCGGCCCAGCCAAAACCGGAGATCATCGCATCACGCCTCGCGTTCCGGATTGAACCGCAACAGGCGCAGCGCATTCAGAGTGACCAGCACAGTTGCCCCGGTATCGGCCAGGATCGCAATCCAGAGGCCGGTCAAACCGAAAACCGAGGTCACCAGAAACACTGCCTTCAGCCCAAGCGCGATGGTCACGTTCTGGCGGATGTTGGCCATCGCAGCCCGCGACAGCCGGATCGTGGCGGGAATGTCCGTCACCCGGTCGCGCAAGATCGCCGCATCCGCGGTTTCCAGCGCCACATCGGTGCCCGACCCCATAGCCACGCCGACACTCGCCTGTTTCAGCGCGGGCGCGTCGTTGATGCCGTCGCCGATCATCATCACGCCGTCCCGCGTGCCGATCTCGCGAATGTAAGCGAGTTTGTCCTCCGGCATCATGTCGGCCTCGAACTTCAGGCCCAGAACCCCGGCAATGGCCGCTGCGGTGCGCGGATTGTCCCCGGTCAGGATGACAGAAGAGACACCCATCGCCGTTAGCTGCCGCACGGCTTCCTTTGCATCCGCGCGCGGCTCGTCCCGCATGGCGATCAGGCCGAGCGGAGTCTTTTTGCGGAAGACAGCGACAGCGGTCTTACCTGCATCCTCGAACACCGTGGCCCGCCGCAGGCCAAGACCATCGAGGCCATCGTGCTCCATCGCATAGCGCGGCGAAGCAACCCAGGCGGAGGCCTCGCCAACGGTAGCAACCACGCCTTTGCCCATCAGAGCCTTGGCATCCCGCGACGGCAGGGCGGAAACCCCGGCCGCTTTCGCCTTGTTCAGGATAGCGATGGCCAACGGATGGCTCGACCCTGTCTCGACACCTGCCGCCACCGCCAGCAGGTCCGCCTCGGTGATGCTGCCGAAGGGCACGACATCGGTGACCTGCGGTCGACCATGTGTCAGGGTGCCGGTCTTGTCGAAGGCGACCCAGCCAACCTTGGCCGCAGCCTCGACCACGGCGCCGCCCTTCATCAGCAGCCCGCGTTTCGCACCCGTCGACATGGCTGAGGCGATGGAGGCCGGGACCGAGATGACGAGCGCGCAGGGGCAACCGATCAAGAGCAGAGCCAGCCCGCGATAGATCCAGGTATCCCATGGCTGACCAAAGACCAGCGGCGGCACCACGATCACCAGTGCCGCCACCGCCACGATGGCGGGCATGTACCAGCGGCTGAAGCGGTCGATGAAGCGTTCGGTTGGCGCGCGGGCCTCTTCAGCTTCTTCGACCAGGCGGATGATGCGGGCGATGGTGTTGTCCTCGGGACCCTTGGTGACGCGTACGCGCAAGGCCGCCTCGGTATTGATCGCCCCCGCAAAGACCGAGTCCCCCGGTCCGCGCGACTTCGGCACGCTTTCCCCCGTCACCGGGCTTTCGTCGATGCCCGAGGTGCCCTCGGTGATCTCGCCATCGGCAGGAATCCGGTCACCGGGGCGCACGAGGATCATCTGGCCGATGGCAAGGCTGGACGCCGGAACCTCGCGGGTCGTGCCCCCAACCTCCAGAAGGGCCGTTTTGGGCACGAGATTTGCCAGCGCCCGGATTCCGTCCCGCGCCTTGCCCGCGGCCACACCTTCCAGCACCTCGCCCACGGCGAACAGGAACACGACCAGCGCTGCCTCCTCGGCCGTGTCGATGATCAAGGCACCGATGGCCGCGATGGTCATCAGGCTTTCGATGGTGAAGGGTTGGCCCATCCGCAGCGCGGCGAAGGCACGATGCGCCACGGGGGCGACACCGATCAGGCAGGCAGCAATGAAGGCCCAGCGACCGATCTCGGGCGCGAGGGTTTCCACAACCCAGGCGGCCCCAAGGAGCAAGCCAGTCACGATCACCAAGCGCCCCTTGGCGGTCTGATACCAGTGCTTGCCCCGATCGGCGGGTACGTCATGCACATGGCCGAGGCTGTCGTGGCCGCTGTCGTCAGACCTTACTATCCGTTCCGCCTGCGTGGCGTGGTCGTGACTTGTGTGGTCGTCTCCGCTCTCCTCGCCGCGCGGGTTGGTCGCGGGGGGCGCTCCCGGCAGAACGAAGTCCTTCTTCGCCCCGGCCGCGCGCGGTGCAATCCCGTAGCCTAGCGACTTGACCGTGGACTCAATCTTCTCGCGGCTGGTCCGGCCCTCGTCCAGCGTCAGGCGCAGGCGTTCGGACATGATGCCGACCTCGACGCCGCTAACCCCTGGCAGCCGCGCCACAGCATCTTTGATCTTGGTGGCACAAGATCCGCAGTCCATACCCGAAACTGTCCAGTCGCAGGTGGCTTCGCGTGTAGCGTCTGTCATCGTGGTCCCCTCTGTCCGAATGCGGACAGTTGCCTTCATCGAATCAGGAACCTAATGTCTCTAGCAACTATAGCTTCAAGGGGAATCTGATGCTGACCATCGGGAAACTCGGGCAGCAGGCCGGGGTCAAGGTGCCGACAATCCGTTACTACGAGCAGATCGGCCTTCTTCCGGAGGCCGAGCGCAGTGCCGGAAACCAACGCCTCTACAGCCGCAAGGCGCTGGAGCGGCTGGCCTTCATCCGGCATGCGCGCGACCTTGGCTTCACACTCGAGGCGATCCGCGATCTCCTAAGCCTGTCAGACAATCCCGACCAATTCTGCGCCGCCGCCGATGCCATCGCTAGGGCCCAGTTGGCCGAGGTCGAGAGCCGCCTTGCCCGCCTGATGGCGCTTAAGGCGGAACTCGAACGCATGGTCCTGCAATGCGCGGGCGGGCGGATCGCAGACTGCCGGGTGATCGAGGTACTGGGCGACCATTCCCTCTGCGCGACCGATCACAGCCACCCAGAACCCGAGTTGTCCTTATGACCGCCCCTGGCACACTCGCCATCTACATCTGTGCCGCACTCGCCGAAATCGCAGGCTGTTTTGCGGTCTGGGCCTGGATGCGGCAAGGGGCAAGCATGCTCTGGCTGGTCCCGGGGATCCTTAGCCTTGCGGTCTTTGCGTGGCTCCTGACTCTTGCCCCTTCGGATTTCGCCGGGCGCGCCTATGCGGCCTACGGTGGCATCTACATCGCCGCCTCGCTAGTCTGGCTGTGGGCAGTGGAGAAGCAACGACCGGACGCGTGGGACCTGAGCGGTGCCATGCTCTGTTTGCTCGGAGCGGCAATCGTCCTCTTTGCACCGAGGGTAACCGGAAACTGATGCGACGCGGCGGGTTCCGGCGAGCAATGATCACCGTCGTTCACCGGCGATGTCACGAACTTTCAGTGCCGAAGAGCAGGCATGGGCAAGCCCAACCAACAAGCCATTGCAACTTAATGATTTCATGTGGAGGAGGAGGTTGAACCACATTCCCTCCCCCTCCTCCTGTCGTCCAATCTACGTTTAGACTGGCGCTAGTATCCCTGACCGATAGCAGTCTGTAGGTTTGCCCGATGGGAAAGGAGGCTTTGGGCCGGGTGCGTCGCCGCTTTCGCTCAACCGACCGCCAACTCGCCTGCCGTCTTCCCTGCCTCCACCGCCTCCACGAACCACTGCGGCTTGCGCCCACGACCCGACCAGGTGAGTGCCGGGTTCTCAGGGTGCCGGTACTTCGCCACGGCTGGCGCACGGGTCTTCTTCACCTCGACGCCGATCAGATCGGCGAGGGAATAGCCCATCTCCTTGGCGATGGCTTCCAGCTTGGCGCGGGCCTCGGCCTTGTGCCGGTCCTCGTACGTGGAAATCGCCTTGGCGAGGTCCTTCTGCAATTGCCGCAGTTCCTTGAGCGACAT
>AYNO01000214.1 GCA_000500915.1 Rhodobacter sp. CACIA14H1 | reverse complement strand
TATTCCAACACGCAGTTTCTGCTGCGTCTTGCCCAGACCCTTGCGCAATGGGTCGTGCTGGCTCTTGCCGCCGCCATGGCCACCGCCACCCTCCTTGCCGCCACGGGACAGCTTCCCTGGCCCAGCCTTCCCGCAAGCTTCGGTGATACGCCCCTGCCGCAGGCGGGCATGTATGCGCAGATCGGGCTGACGGTCCTTCTGGGCCTCGTCTGCCTCGTCCTGCCCGCCAATGCCCGCATGGCGCGGCTGGAACGCAGCCACCGCTCCTTCGAAATGGGGATCGAGGATGTCGCCCGCGCCTACCGCATCGCCCATGCCGCCGACCGCGCGGGGGTCTTTGCCCTTTCGGCGGAATTCGATGCCGTGCGCGAACGGCTCGACCATATCCGCAAACACCCCGACCTTGCCCATCTGGAACCCGAAATCCTGCAGATGGCCGCGCAGATGAGCTTTGCCACCCGCGATCTTGCCCGGACCTATTCCGACGACCGCGTGAACCGCGCACGGTCGTTCCTCAGGCACCGGCAGGAAGAGGCGCAGGCCATGGCCGACCGTCTGGCCATCGCCCGCCGCACGGTGGACGAACTCCGCCGCTGGCTGACCGATGTGGAACGCGAGGAGCGGCAGGCCGAAGTGCAGATCAAGCGGCTGGAGGCCGACCTGCGCGAGATCCTGCCCCAGCTCGGCTACGCGATGGAGATCGAGGAACAGCGCGACGCCACCGTCGTGCAACTGCCCAAGCCGTCGAAGTAGCCCGCTTGCCCCACCCGCCGCCACAGGCTACCCAAGTGGCATGAGCAGATCCGCCCCCAGCTTCACCTGCACCGCCTGCGGCGCGGTCCACCGCAAATGGGCGGGCAAATGCGATGCCTGCGGCGCATGGAACAGCATCGTCGAGGAGGCGCCGCTGTCCTCCGGCCCCAAATCGCTGGGCGCCAAGGGCCGCAGCATCCCCCTGACCGACCTTGCCACCGAAGAACAACCGCCCCCCCGCGCCGCCAGCGGGATGGAGGAACTGGACCGCGTGCTGGGCGGCGGGCTGGTTCCCGCCTCGGCCATCCTCGTGGGCGGCGATCCGGGCATCGGGAAATCCACGCTCCTCCTGCAGGCGACCGCGAGTTTCGCCCGCAAGGGCCTGAAATGCCTCTACATCTCGGGCGAAGAGGCCGCCGCGCAGGTCCGGATGCGGGCGCAGCGCCTCGGCCTGTCCGACGCCCCCGTGGCGCTGGGGGCCGAAACCGCCCTGCGCGACATCCTGACGACGCTGGACAGCGAACGCCCCCATCTGGCCGTGATCGACTCGATCCAGACCATGTGGCTCGACACGGTCGAGGCCGCCCCCGGCTCTGTCAGCCAGGTCCGCGCCGCCGCGCATGAGCTTGTCACCTTCGCAAAGCGGCGCGGGGTGGCGGTCATCCTCGTGGGCCATGTCACCAAGGAAGGCCAGATCGCCGGCCCCCGCGTCGTGGAACACATGGTCGATACCGTCCTCTATTTCGAAGGCGAACGCGGCCACCAGTTCCGCATCCTGCGCGCCGTGAAGAACCGCTTCGGCCCCGCCGATGAAATCGGCGTGTTCGAAATGACGGGCGACGGGCTGGCGCAGGTCACGAACCCCTCGGCCCTGTTCCTGTCCGACCGCGGGCAGGCCACCCCCGGTTCCGCCGTCTTTGCCGGCATCGAAGGAACGCGGCCGGTCCTTACCGAAATACAGGCCCTCGTCGCGCCTTCCAACCTCGGCACACCGCGCCGCACGGTGGTCGGGCTCGACTCCGGCCGCCTCTCCACCATCCTCGCCGTGCTCGAGGCCCGCTGCGGCATCCCCTTCGCGGGGCTGGACGTTTTCCTGAACGTGGCCGGCGGGATGCGCGTTTCCGAACCCGCCGCCGACCTTGCCGTCGCCGCCGCCCTGCTGTCGGCCCGCGAGGATGTCGCCCTCCCCCCGACATGGTGCTTTTCGGCGAGATTTCCCTCTCGGGGGCCCTGCGTCCGGTGGGTCAGACGGAAAACAGGTTGAAAGAAGCCTCGAAACTTGGTTTCTCACAGGCGATTGCGCCGGACCGTTCCAAGATCGGGGCGGAAACGGGGATGCGGGTGCGTCAGATGCCCGACCTTACGGCCTTCGTGGGCGAAATGTTCGGGGCAGGCTAGAACCCCGGCAGGGACAGGAGCAGGACGGCAGATGGAAGGTTTCACCCTGATCGACGCGGTCGTGGCCGGCGTCATCGTGATTTCGGCGATCCTCGCCTATTCCCGCGGTTTCGTGCGCGAGGCGATGGCGATCGTCGGCTGGATCGGTGCGGCGCTGGTCGCCTTCCTCTTCGCGGCCGCGGTGCAACCGCTGGTCAAGGAACTGCCCGTCGTGGGCGAATTCCTTGGCGATTCCTGCGAGTTGTCGATCATCGCGGCCTTTGCGGTGGTCTTTGCAGCGGCGCTGATCGTGGCCTCGCTCTTCACGCCGCTGCTGTCATCGGCGATCCATCGCACGGCGCTCGGCGGGCTGGACCAGGGCCTCGGCTTCCTCTTCGGCGTGGTGCGGGGCGTGCTGCTGGTGGCGGTGGCCTTCCTCGTCTATGACCGCGCCGTGGCCTCGAACGCGATCCCGATGGTGGATGACAGCCGCTCGGCCAAGGTCTTTGCCACCTTCCAGGCGAATATCGACGAACAGATCCCCTCCGACGCGCCCGGCTGGATCGTGGAACGCTACAACGACCTGACGCAGGTCTGCGTCGGCGACGTCGCACCGGCGGAAACCGCGCCCGCGACCAACGGCTGAAAACGCGCTGCGGCAGCCATGCCGCGCCTTGTGCCGCAGACTGTACCGCAATGTGTCAGCACGCGGCGCACGCAGCGCTTACCTCCGCTTCATCCACACCATGCCGCACTGCGGCCAAAGGGGCGTGACTTCCCCCGCACAACGTTCTAGATGATCCGCATCCAGACACCCGGATTCGGAGGCCCCATGCGCCCCTTCCTTTCGCACCCCTTCGATGATGACAAGTTGAAGGAGGAATGCGGCGTGTTCGGCGTCATCGGCGTGGCCGATGCGGCGAACTTCGTGGCGCTCGGCCTGCACGCCCTGCAGCACCGCGGACAGGAGGCAGGCGGCATCGTCTCCTACGACCCCGTCCAAGGCTTCAACTCCGCCCGCCGCTTCGGCTATGTGCGCGACAACTTCACCAAGGCCGACGTGATGGACACCCTGCCCGGCGAACTGGCCATCGGCCATGTGCGCTATTCCACGGCAGGGTCCAAGGGCGCGACGGCGATCCGCGACGTGCAGCCCTTCTTCGGCGAATTCTCCATGGGCGGCGCGGCGATTGCCCATAACGGCAACCTGACCAATGCCGCCGCGCTGCGCCGCGAACTGATCGAACGCGGGTCGATCTTCCAGTCCTCGTCCGACAGCGAATGCATCATCCACCTGATGGCGCGGTCGATCCAGAAGAACATCCCCGAACGCATCAAGGACGCGCTGCGCCGGGTCGAAGGCGCCTTCTCCGTCGTCGCCATGACGCGGACGAAGCTGATCGGCGTGCGCGATCCGCTGGGCGTGCGCCCGCTGGTCCTTGGCCGCGTCGGCGATCACGGCTGGGCGCTGTCGTCGGAAACCTGCGGGCTGGACATCATCGGCGCCGAATTCATCCGCGAGATCGACCCCGGCGAGATGGTCGTGATCGAGAATGACAAGGTCGAAAGCTTCCGCCCCTTCGCCCCCGCGAAGTCGCGCTTCTGCATCTTCGAGCATGTCTATTTCAGCCGCCCCGACAGCATCCTCGGGGGCCGGTCCGTCTATGAAACCCGCCGCCAGATCGGCGTGGAACTGGCGCGGGAGGCACCGGTGGAGGCCGACCTCGTCTGCCCCGTGCCCGACAGCGGCACCCCCGCCGCCATCGGCTTTGCCGCCGAGTCGGGCATTCCCTTCGGTCTGGGCATCACGCGCAACCAGTATATGGGCCGCACCTTCATCGAACCGACCGAACAGATCCGCAACATGGGCGTGCGGCTGAAGCTGAACGTCAACCGCGCGCTGATCAAGGGCAAGCGCGTCATCCTCGTCGATGACTCGGTGGTGCGCGGCACCACCTCTCGCAAGATCAAGGACATGATCCTCGACGCAGGCGCCGCCGAAGTCCATTTCCGCATCGCCTCGCCGCCCACGGCATGGCCCTGCTTCTACGGCGTGGACACGCCCGAACGGTCCAAACTCCTTGCCGCCACCATGTCGGAAGACGAGATGCGCGACTGGATCGGGGTGGACAGCCTGAAGTTCATCTCGCTCGACGGCCTCTACCGCGCCGCAGGCGAAGCCGCGGGCCGCGACCCCGCCGCCCCGCGCTATTGCGACGCCTGCTTCAGCGGGGATTACCCCGTCGCCCCTTCGGACAAGATCGAAGAAGGCTTCCAGATGAAGGCTGCGGAGTAGCTTCCCCTTTCATCCGTTCCCGAATATCCCACGGGGGCCTGCCACCGAGTCGCCACTGGTCCAAGACCGGTGGCAGGCGGGTGTGAAACCCCCGGTTCCACCGGTTCAAGGAAGCACTGCCCATGACCCAGAAGATCGCCCTCGTGACCGGAGCCTCGCGCGGCCTTGGCGCGGCGCTGGCCGAACAGCTTGCCCTGCGCGGCTGGCATGTGGTGGCCGTTGCCCGCACCGTGGGCGGGCTGGAGGAACTGGACGACCGGGTGAAGGCCGCGGGCCTGCCCGGTGCGGGGGGCTGACGCTCGCCCCGATGGACATCACGAACGATGACGCAATGCGCCACCTCTGCCGGTCCATCTTCGACCGCTGGGGGCATCTGGACCTCTGGGTCCACAGCGCCATCCATGCCGCGCCGCTGGCCCCGATGGGATCGATGGATGCGAAGGACTGGGAAAAATCCATCGCCACCAATACCCGCGCCACCGGCCTGCTGATCCCGATGGTGGAACCGCTGCTCCGCGCCGCGCCCGATGGCACCGCGCTGTTCCTCGACGACCCCAAGGGGGGCGAGAAATTCCACGGCGCCTATGGCGCGACCAAATCCGCGCAGATCGCGCTGGCGCGGTCCTGGGCGGCCGAGGCAACGAAGCACGGGCCGCGCGTCGTGATCGCGGCGCCCGCGCCGATGCCGACCGCCGTCCGCGCCCGTTTCCACCCCGGCGAGGACCGGTCGAAACTGGCCGACCCGCGGGCCGAGGCGGCGCGGATCCTCGACCTGCTGAACTGACATGTCAGTTTGCGCTTGCCCCTGACGGGCGCTTCCGTTTCACTGCGGGGCGTGTCGCGTCAGGGAGTTGGACATGCGCCTTCAGGGAAAAACCGCCTTCTGCACCGCTTCGGGGGCGGGGATCGGGCTTGCCACCGTGCGGGCCTTCAAGGCCGAAGGGGCGCGGGTCATCGCCACCGACATCAACACCAACGCGGTAGAGGCGCTGCGGGCCGAAGGGATCGAGGCGCACCGTCTGGACGTGACCGACGGCGCGGCGGTCCGGGCGATGGCGGCGCAGATGGGGGCGGTGGACGTGCTGTTCAACTGCGCGGGCTTTGTCCATGCGGGCACCATTCTGGACTGCGAGGAAAAGGATTTCGACTTTTCCTTCGAGTTGAACGTCAAGGCGCTGTAGTCGCATGACCCGCGCCTTCCTGCCTGCCATGCTGGACAATGGCGGCGGGTCCATCGTCAACATCGCCTCGGTCGCCTCATCCATCATCGCGGCGCCCAACCGTTTCGTCTATGGCGCGTCCAAGGCCGCCGTGATCGGGATCGCCAAATCGGTGGCGGCGGATTACGTGACGAAAGGCATCCGCTGCAACGCCATCTGCCCCGCCACGGTGGAAAGCCCGTCACTGGAACAGCGGATGCGGGCGCAGGGGGATTACGAAGCCGCGCGCGCCGCTTTCATCGCCCGCCAGCCCATGGGCCGCATCGGCCAGCCCGAAAGAGATCGCGGCGCTGGCGGTCT
>AYNO01000213.1 GCA_000500915.1 Rhodobacter sp. CACIA14H1 | reverse complement strand
TCACAGGGCGCTGGCGGCGGTGCTGGGCGAGATGGGCCTTCTGGGGCGGTTTGTCGTGATCGGGCACGAATTGACGCCGCATACGCGGGCGGCGCTGCTGGCGGGGCATCTGGATGCGGTGATCGCGCAGAATCCGGGCCATCTGGCGCGGTCGGCCTTGCGCGTCTTGCGGGCCAAGGCGGACCGGCAGGCGATAGACGAGGGGCAGGAGCAGTTGCGGATCGAGGTGGTGATCCGCGAGAACCTACCCGTGGAACCCGGCGAAGCGGTGCGGGCCAGCGCGGCCTGAGCGGGCGCCGCGCCCTATCGTTCGCCGCGTCTGTAGGGCTGCATCAGCGCCTCGGGAACCCTTGCGCGGCGGGCGACGAGGATCAGCGCCACGATGGACAGAACATAGGGGGCCATCAGGAAAAGCTGGTAGGGCACGCCCTGCACCATCGTCTGCAGCCGCAGCTGGTAGGCGTCGAAGAAGGCGAAGAGCAAGGCCCCCGCCAGCGCCTTGCCGGGTCGCCACGAGGCGAAGACCACGAGGGCGATGCAGATCCATCCCCTGCCCTGCACCATGGTCGGGAAGAAGCTGTTGAAGGTGGCGGTGGTCAGGAAGGCCCCGCCCAGCGCCATCAGGCCGGAGCCCGCCATCACCGCCCAGATGCGGATGCGGACGGGGTTCAGGCCCTGCGCCTCGACCGCGTGGGGGTTTTCGCCGGTCATCCGCAGGGCAAGGCCGGCGGGGGTGCGGTTCAGGATATAGGCGACGAGGAGGACGGCAAGGATCGCAAGATAGGTGGGCGGCATCTGGGTGAACAGGACCTGCCCGATGAAGGGGATGCCGGAGAGGACGGGGATGGGCCAGGGGCGGAAGGGTTCGATCGTGGGCGGCAGGTCGCCCACCTGCACCCAGAGCCGGTAGAGGTAATAGGCCAAGGCCGAGGCGAAGAGCGTGATGCCGAGGCCCGACACATGCTGCGACAGGCCCAGCGGCACCGTCAGCATCGCATGGAGCCAGCCCATCATCATCCCCGCCAGCACCGCGATGGCCAGCCCCGTCCAGAGATCCGCGCCCCAATAGACCGACAGCCAGCCCACCATCGCGCCCAGCGTCATGATCCCCTCGATCCCGAGGTTCAGCACCCCTGCCCTTTCGCAGACCAGTGCGCCGAGGACGCCGAAGATCAGCGGCGTGGCGATGCGCAGCACCGCCTCCCACAGCGAGGCATTGGCGAGGATGTCGAAGGCTGCCGTCATCGCCGCACCCTGTATGTGGTAAAGAGAAGGGCCACCAGCATGGCCAGAAGCGCCACCGCCATGATGACATCGGCGATGAAGGAGGGAACGCCCGTCGCCCGGCTCATGGCATCGGCGCCGACGAAGATGGTGGCGACGAAGACCGACGCCGCCACGACGCCCAGCGGGTGCAGCGCGGCCAGCATGGCGACGACGATCCCCGCATAGCCGAAGCCCGGCGACATGGTGGTGGTGACATAGCCCACGGGGCCGAGGACTTCGATCACGCCGGCAAGGCCCGCAAGGGCGCCCGACAGGATCGCCACCTTGACCAGCGTGGCGGTGATGGGCACGCCCGCGAAGGCGGCGGCGCGGGGGTTCAGGCCCGCCGCGCGGGTTTCCGCGCCGAAGACGGTGCGGGACTGCACCAGCCAGACGATCAGGACCACGACCACCGCAAGGATCAGCCCGATATGCAGGCGCGAGCGCGGGACAAGGTCGGGCAACCGCAGCCCTGCCGCGACGGGAACGGATTGGGGCCAGCCGAAGGCCATCGGGTCCTTCAGCACGGTTTCCACCATGAGGCCAACGAAGAGCAGGGTGATGAAGTTCAGAAGCAGGGTCGTCACCACCTCGTCCACCCCGAATTTCAGGCGCAGCAGCGCGGGGATAAGGAGGAGGAGCGCACCTGCGGCCATGCCCGCAAGGGCAAGGGTCGCCCATGCAAGGGGGACGGGAAGCGCCGTCACCGTGGCATGGCCCAGCGCGGTGGCGGTCAGTGCGCCGAGGTAGAACTGCCCTTCGCCCCCGATGTTCCAGAGCCTTGCACGGAAGGCCACCGCCGCCGCCAGCCCCGTCAGGATCAGGGGCGAGGCGCGGGTCAGGGTTTCGGTGACGGCGAGGCGGGAGCCGAAGGCACCCTTGAGCATTCCGGCATAGGCGGTCAGCGGGCTGACCCCTGCCATGGCGATGAGTCCCGCGCAGAGGACAAGCGCCACCAGCACCGCCGCGAAGGGCGCAACCAGCAGCGCCGTCACCGATACGTCTTCGCGCCGTTCAAACCGCATCGGCGTGGTCCCATACTCCGGCCATCATCAGACCCAGTTTCCTTGCATCGGCCCTCTCGGCCGGAACCGGGGCGGAAAGCCGCCCCTTGACGATCGCCTGCACGCGGTCTGACAGGCCCACGGCTTCGTCCAGGTCCTCCGAGATCAGCAGGATCGCGGCGCCTTCGGCCCGGGCCTGCAGCAATTCGCGGTGGACGGCGGCGATGGCGCCTTCGTCCAGCCCCCGCGTCGGCTGGTTGGCCAGCAGGAAGCGCGGTCCGGCGGCAAGGTTGCGGCCGAGGATCAGCTTCTGCATGTTGCCTCCCGACAGCAGGCGCGTGCGCGTGGCAGGGGTCGCGCCACGGATGTCGAAGCGGCGGATCAGGTCGGCCGCGTGCTCCTGCGCGGCCTTGCGCCGGACGAAGCCCCGGCTGGCGAAGTCGCGGATGCGTTCGAGGACGGCGTTTTCCCAGACGGACAGGTCGCCCACGATGCCTTCGGCGTGGCGGTCTTCGGGGATGCGGCCAAGCCCCATCCGCACGGCATCGCGGGGGGTAAGATGCGTGATGTCCTGCCCCCTGTAGGTCAGCGTTCCGGCATGGGGGCGCGTCAGGCCCGACAGGACGCGGCCCAGCATGGCCTGCCCGTTGCCCGAGACTCCCACGATGCCGAGGATTTCGCCTTCGCGCACCTCGAAGTCGATGCCGTCGAGGGGGGTGCCGCTGCCCCTTGCCTGCAGGCCCTTCGCCACGAGGACCGGGCCACCCGCCTCATGCGCCTGCCGGACGGGGCGCGACACGGCGCGGCCCACCATCAGTTCGGCCAGTTCGGCGGGATTGGTGTCGGCGGTCCTGCGTTCGGCCACCACCCGCCCGCCGCGCAGGACGGTGACGCGGTCGGAGGCGGACATCACCTCGTGCAGCTTGTGGCTGATGAAGATGATGGAAAGCCCCCCCAGCGCCATGCCGCGCAGGGTGCGGAAAAGCTGTTCCGCCTCGGGCCGGGCAAGGACGGCGGTGGGTTCGTCGAGGATCAGCACCTCGGCATCGCGGTAAAGCGCCTTGAGGATCTCGACCCGCTGGCGTTCGCCGACCGACAGGTCGGCGATGCGGGCCCCGGGGTCCACGGGCAGGCCGAAGGTTTCCGACAGCCGGGCGATCTTCTTCGCCGCGCTGTCGCGGTCGGTGGTCAGACGCCAGAGCGGTTCTGACCCGATGGTGATGTTTTCCAGCACCGTCAGGTTGCCCGCCAGCGTGAAATGCTGGTGCACCATGCCGACCCCCGCCGCGATGGCGGCGCGGGGCTTGCCGGGGGGAAGGGGTTTGCCCTTCACACGCACCTCGCCCGCATCGGCGGCATAATGGCCGAAGAGGATGTTCATCAGCGTGGTCTTGCCCGCGCCGTTTTCGCCAAGCAGGGCAAGGACTTCGCCCTTGGCCAGGGTCAGCGACACGTCGTCGTTGGCCGTCAGCGCCCCGAAGCGCTTGGTGATACCGTCAAGTTCAAGGACTGGGGCGGTCATGGGTGGCCTGCGATGGGATGGGGATAGGCGACGGGCGGCAGTTCTGCGGCAAGTGTGGCCCCGAGCGCAAGCAGGGCGCGGTCGGTGTCGTGGCGGGCGGCGATCTGGATGCCCACGGGCCTGTGGCTGCCGACGGGCAGGACAAGGGCGGGCGCACCTGCCGCATTGGCGATGGCGGCCCCGGGGGCGGTAGCCTCCATCTGCGCGAAATGGGCGGCGGGGTCGGTGGCGGTGAAGTCGAAGGCGCCTTTCGGGGGCGTGCCACGGGGCAGGACGGGGGACAGGATGGCGTCGATCCCGTCGAGGGACCGTTCCCACTGGTCGGTGAGGATGGCGAGGTCGCGGGAGGCCTTGAACAAGGTGCTGGCGGGCATGGCCAGCCCTTCGCGCAGGACGGCGGCGGAGAGGGGGGAGAGGTCGTCGGGGCGGATGCCGAAGGCGGTCATCCATTCGGCCAGCGAAGCGGTCAGGATGGTGCGGGCGGTTTCTGCGGCGCGGATGGCGAGGGGGGCGGGGAAGGGGCGGGTTTCGATGGCGTAGCCTGCGGATTTCGCAACGGCGGCAAGGGTTTCGGCGGCGCGGCCGGCCTCGGGCGTGGTGCCTTCGGGGATGGTCAGGGCAAGGCGTCCCGTGGTCAGGGGGCGGTGTCCCGCATGGGGGTTGGCGCCGATGTCGAAGGCGGTGGCGACATCTCGGAGGGAGCGGGCCAGCACCAGTTCGGCGGCAAGGCCCATCAGCCAGTTGCCGTGATCCGGCCCCTGCGGGATCGCGCTCCGGGATGGTTTCAGACCCACGAGCCCACAGGCGGCAGCGGGGACGCGGATGGAGCCTGCGGCGTCGGTCGCGTGGGCGATGGCCACGATGCCTGCGGCCACGGCAGCAGCGGCCCCGCCGGAGGAGCCGCCGGGGGAGAGGGTATCATCCCACGGGTTCGCCGCGGGGTCAGAGGTCAGCGCGAGGCCGAATTCCGGCACGGTGGTCAGCCCGAAGGGGACGAGGCCCGCCCTGCGGAAGCGGGCGAATAGGTCGCTGTCGGTGGTCTGGTCGGCGATGCGGGCGGCGAGGGCTTTGGAACCCGCCACGGGTGTCAGGCCCGCCGCGCCGGAGCCGAGGTCCTTGCCGAGGAAGGGGACGCCGGAGAAAGGGCCTTGCAGGGGCTGCGCCGCCCCTGCCCTGCCAAGACCGGGGGCAAGACGCGCAATCGCGCCCTGCCCCCGCGTTTCCGCCGCCCTCATGGCCGCATCCATCACATCGGGCGCGGAGACCGCGCCCGAGGCAATCGCTTCGGCCAATGAGGTGGCGTCCTGCAAGATCAGGCAGGCTCGTTCGCGTCGATCGGAACCTCGAAGGTGCCTGCGGCGATGGCGGCCTTCTTTTCCTCCATCGCGGGGACGGCATCGGCGGGGACTTCTTCCGCCACATAGATCAGCTCGTTCCCGCCGTATTTCATGAAGGAATATTCGGTATAGTCCCGCCCGACCGGCTTGCCGGCTACCACATCGGCGACGATGGCGTCGATGGTGGGGCGGTAGTTCCAGATGGCATTGGCGAAGACGGTGCCGGGATAGCGGGGAGTGTAGTCGATCAGCGACCCGATGGCCTTGACCCCGCGCTCTGCCGCGCCATCCGCCGTGCCGATGCGTTCCCCGAACAGGATATCCGCGCCGCCGTCGATCTGGGCGACCGCCGCCTCCTTGGCCTTGGCGGGGTCGAACCACGCGCCGATGAAGCCGTTGAGGAATTTGGCTTCGGGGTTCACTTCCTTGACGCCCATGCGGAAGGCGTTGATCAGCAGGTTCACTTCCGGAATCGGATAGCCGCCGACCGAGCCGAAGGTGCCGGTCTTGGACATCTTGCCCGCCAGCATCCCCGCCAGATAGGCGGCTTCGTGGTTGCGGGTGCCGAAGACGCCGAAATTGTCACCCTCCGGCCCGCCGGAGGACCCCATGAGGAAGGCCGTTTCCGCGTAATCCGCAGCGACGGCGCGGGCTTCGGCTTCCACCGCGTAGCTTTCGCCCCAGATCAGTTTCGCGCCGCCTTCGGCATATTCGCGCATGGCGCGGGGAGTAGTCCGTCGCAGCGACACCTTCCGAGAATTCGTATTCGATCAGCCCGTCGGCAGCGGCAGCCTGCATCGCGGCATGGATGCGCGAGTTCCACGCGTTTTCCACCGGCGAGGC
>AYNO01000212.1 GCA_000500915.1 Rhodobacter sp. CACIA14H1 | reverse complement strand
GACCTCGGCCACGAGGTCGGTGCCAAAGCGCTGGACGATCTGGTCAAGCGCCCCCGGCACCGGTGGCAAAGAGGCCAGGTGTTCGATCAGCGCATCGCGGCGGCGGGCGGCGTCACGGCATTCGACCGGCTGGCCATCGCGCGTGACTGGCCGCGAGGTCAGATTGCCCTCACTGTCGGTGAAAGGCTCGTAGAGCTGGACTGGAAAAGAATGTTGCAGGTAATCAAGGCAACTTTCGCGGGGCGTGATGTCAACCCTGACATCGTTCCACTCGTCGGTCGGGATCTCCGACAGGCGGCGCTCCATCAGCGCCTCGCCTGTTGAGACGATCTGGATAACCGCAGCATGGCCCGCCGCGAGGTCTGCCTCGATGGACCGAATGAGGGTCGGGGTCTTCATCCCAGTGAGTAGATGACCGAAGAACCGCTGTTTGGCGGATTCGAAGGCCGAACGAGCGGCTGACTTGGCCTGCGGGTTCAATGTGCCACTGGTGCTGGTGATGTTGGCGGCCTCGAGTGCTGCGGTCAGGTTGCGATGAATCACGCCAAAGGCAACCGCATAAGCGTCATAGATGCCGCGCTGTTCGGGGGTCAGCGCGTGCTCCAGCATCTCGTATTCGACACCATCATAGGAGAGGGACCGGGCGGTGTAGAGGCCGAGCGACCGCAGGTCGCGCGCGAGGACCTCCATCGCAGCGACCCCACCCGCCTCGATTGCTTGGACAAACTCGGCTCGGGTGGCGAAGGGGAAATCCTCGCCACCCCAGAGCCCAAGGCGCTGCGCATAGGCGAGGTTGTGGACCGTCGTGGCCCCGGTGGCCGAGACATAGACCACGCGGGCATTGGGCAACTTATGCTGCAGACGCAGGCCCGCCCTGCCCTGCTGTGACGCCTCGGTATCCCCGCGCTCGCCCTTGGCTCCGGCGGCATTGGCCATGGCATGGCTTTCATCGAACAGGATCACCCCGTCGAAATCCGCCCCGAGCCAGTCGACGATCTGGTCAACGCGGGATTTCTTCGCCCCACGCACTTCCGAGCGCAGAGTCGCATAAGTGGTGAAGAGGATACCCTCGGAGAGCGGGATGTCGCGCCCTTGCGCGAAGCGGGAAAGAGGGGTGACCAGCAGCCGTTCCTGTCCGAGGGCCGACCAGTCGCGCTGCGCGTCTTCCAAGAGCTTATCGCTTTTCGAAATCCAGAGCGCCTTTCGGCGGCCCTGGCACCAGTTGTCGAGCAGAATCCCTGCCGACTGACGGCCCTTGCCAGCGCCGGTGCCGTCACCGAGAAAAAAGCCGCGACGGAAGCGAACAGCGTCAACAGCATCCTCCGGCGCGGCGGAAACCATGTCGCCGGTCTCGTCGACGCACCACGCCCCCGCAAGATGCGCATCATGCGCCTCGCCCGCATAGATCACGGTTTCGAGCTGGGCATCCGACAGGAGTCCGTCCCACAAAACGGCGGCGGGGAGTTTCGGGTGGTAGGTCGGTTTCGGGGGCGCGACGGAGGCCATGGCTGCCGATTGCACCAGCTTGGTCGGATGCGACGCCGCGCCGGGGATGTCGATCGCCTGCAGACGGAAGGTTTCATAGATCGCATCCGACAGACGCGCAGCGTTGTCGTCTTCGGTCACCTCGCGCGGGATGTAGACGAGGTCTTCGGCGTCGACCAGCGTGTTTGCCCCGAAAGGCGAGGCCGAGGCGGAAGCCCGAAATTTGTTGACGGTGGTTTTTGCAGCGCGGGCAGGATTTCCCAGGAAGGGAGAAGAGTGGCCCTGCCCGGTCGCGACCTCGCGCATGGGTTCGAGGCGCGGCGGAATTTCGGCGGTGATCCGGGCCAGCAGGTGCGCCACATCGGGCGAGATGGGCCGGGCTAGGTCGGCCGTGATGCCGCCCTGCTCGCCACCACGACATTTGTCGAAGACCGAGATCCGGGTCTCGAAGCTGGTGCCATGTTTGGCAAAGGCGCCGCCCGACTCAGCCCCGGTGAAGACTAGATGCGCTGTCTCGGTCAGGCGAGCGAAGGTCTCAGCCCAGGCGGGTGCATCCGGCGCGAAATTGGCGCCGGTGATGGCGACCAAGCGCCCGCCCGGCGCAAGGCGCGCGAGGGCCGAGCGCAGATGCCGCGCCGTCGCCTCGGCGCTGCGGCCATCAACATGGGCCACAGCCGAGAAGGGCGGGTTCATCAGGATGACGCTCGGGCGCAGGCTGGTGTCGAGATGGTCGTCGATCTGCGCAGCGTCAAAACGGGTGACCGAGCGACCCGGAAACAGGAGCCGCAGAAGATCAGCGCGGGTGTCGGCCAGTTCGTTCAGCGCAAGGCTACCGCCCGCGATCTCTGCGAGGATCGCCAGGAGCCCCGTCCCGGCCGAAGGTTCTAGGACCAGATCGCGGGGCGTGACTTGCCCTGCCGCCAGAGCGGCAAGCCCCGTGGGCAAGGGCGTCGAGAACTGTTGAAAGCGCTCCATCTCCTCTGAGCGCCTTGTATGCGTGGGCAGGAGCCCCGCGACTTTGGTGAGGATCGGCAGCGAGGCTCCCGGCGAGCCCGCCCGGGCCAGGAGGGCACGGCCGAATTTCCGCAGGAAGAGGACCAGCGCCACTTCACCGGCTTCATAGGCGAGCTTCCAGTCCCAAGCGCGCGCAGCATCGGAGCCGCCAAAGGCGCGCTCCATCTCAAGGCGCAAGCGCAGGGTATCGATCTGGAAGCCCTGCGCCAGATCGGGCTGCAGCGCTTCAGCCACCTCCAGGATGCGGGACGCCGTCATAGACGGGGACGGCGCGGCAGTCGGCGCAGGCGCCAGGGTCACAGTGGAAAGATCGTTCATCAGGGAAACCTCAAGAGAGCTGGAGGGTTAGTCCCGCGCGGCGCTCTCTCTCACCCGCCGGAACCTGACCCCTTCCGGCAGCCCTCTCCCTCCCTTCCCCTTCTTGCGCCAGGGACTGTTGCCCGCATGGGGGAGACGGCCAAGGCTGGCTCCCGTCCGCAGGACCAAGGCCCGGTCACGGCGGCACGCCGGGAGGTGCCCACCCGAATTCCGCCTCCCTCGATCTCTCCGGCTGCGGCAGAGTTGAATTTGTTCCTGTTATGTTCTATATTCAGAGTGACGAGCCAAGGGAGATACCCGATGGAAAGCACCACCTTCGCCCTGCCCTCCACGCCGAAGCAGATCGCCTATGCGCGCTCACTGGCATTGCGGAACCAGACACTTCTGCCTTGGGAGGTTCAACAGGACCGACGCACCCTCAGCGCCTGGATCGAGGCCCAGGCAAACCTGAAGCCAGTCTCTGAATTGGATCGTCTGCCGTCGACCAAGCAGGTCGCATTTGCCGAACGCCTCGCCCGCATCAAGCGTCGCGCGGTTCCTGACGAATGCTTTCGCGACAAGGGGCTCATGTCGAAGTGGATCGACGGCAACAGGTGAGCGAGGACTAGTCTTCGCTTAGAACTTCATCCTCTGGGTCTGCCCCCAGTTGATCAGCGCGCCTGATCCCGGCGGCAAACGCAGCAAAGACATCTTCCGTCCGCTTGAAGATCGTGGCCTCTGCGAAGTGTTTAGCGACTTCCGCCCGGATTTCGCCGGCGGTCTTTGCTTCAGTGTTTGCGTCAGCCCATTTCCGGCCGGGGTGCAACGTGTCCCAAGGAGACTTGTTGTTTGCGCGAGTTTCCGCGCTGTCGCCATGCTTACCGATACCAAACAGAATCCGCGTCTCGTTGTTCCAGATTGGCTTGAACAACCTGATCAGGTGACTTTCGGCTGCCGCTTGGTAACCACTCTGAACCGCCAGTGCTCGGCACTCGAAATCGGCGATGTCGAGGGTGGTGCTCGCCTTGCCAATGCTCTTGCGGTGTTCATTCAGTCGATCCGCAAGCTTTGTACCCTGCTCGATCAGGGTCTTCGCATTCGCATTCGGGTCGGCCTTGCCGACATAGATTGGCGTTTCTGTGCGAGAAATGGGAGCGTATAGGTCTGCATCGCCAGTGTAATAGATCGCGTAGACGCCGGCGCCGTAGAATTTGGTCAAGTCCTTCAGGGCTTGCCGTTCTTGCGCGATGAGCGCCAACGCGACGAAATGCCCAATCAGCCTGGGTTCGGTCGGATCGAAGAAGGAATCCGGCATGCGCACAGGATCGATTTCTCGGCTGAGCGCATCAAGGCTGTCCTTCATCAGCGAAATCGATGTCAGAAGTTTTCCTCGAGTGACAGCAGTGATCCCGCCCTGGAGAACGGCTTGCCGAAGCTCCTCGATCTTCTGGGCAGTCTGCTCCGCCTTATCGAGCTCCTGACGTTTTACCATCAGGCCGTCGCTTTCAGTTTTTCCATAACGCTGACACCAACTTGCCGCGCCAACTCAACCGGCACTGCATTACCAAGCTGACGCATGCACTCCGTCCAAGCCCCATGAAGGCGATAGTCATCGGGGAAGGTCTGGATCCGGCAGCTCTCTCTTACGGTGAAATACCTCACAGCACCATTCGGCAGACGAACCATATTTTCGCCGCCAGGAACACCGTGCACCCCAGCTTTCAAGGTCTTGGCCGGCTCGTCAATGTAGCTGCCGGTATGGCCGGGATAAGCCTTTGCACCCGGCTGGAAGCGATGATCATGGATTCCAGGCGCATGTCTTCCAGTCGGATCCGGCAGGTCCGCAATGGCGTCACGCGTTGTGCGCCACGGCTTCGCGATGGGCTTCTCGTCTCTGGACAGCCGCCTCGCGGTTGCTTGCGAACGCCCTTCAAGGACGCGATCAGACTTTGCGACCCTGTGGCGATCCCAGTAGTCGCCAAAGACTTGGTCCCAGATCAGGCTTTCCTGTGTGTGGCCGCCGCTCTCAGGCGCCCAACGCGCGTCAACATCGTCACGAAACCCAACGAAAACCACACGTTCCCGTCTCTGCGGAACACCAAAATTGGCCGCATTCAAAAGCTTGGTCACAACCTTGTAGTGAAGCCCCGGCCGGGACTTTGAGGTGTGGTGCTGTTGCAACCTGCGAAGATGATCCTGCCATGCTTCCTCAGACTGGGCGATCAACTCAGGATGTTCGAGCTGAAGCTGGACGTAGGAGAAATAGTCGTGGAAACTTGCGCGGGTGAGGCCCTTCACATTCTCGAAGATGAAGGCTCGCGGCCGGGCTTCCCTGACAGCGCGGACGGCCTGGGGGAACATATCCCGTGCATCGTCATAGGCACGGTGTCGCCCACCGAGAGAGAACGGCTGGCACGGTGGTCCGCCAGAGATGAGATCGACTCTGCCCTCATAGATGGTGAAATCAACCTTTCGGACATCGCCCTCGATGACGTTCCAATCTCCACCGTCTTTTGACAACGTCGAATGGTTCTGGCGGAGCGTGTCACAGCACCACTTGTTGAACTCAACCACGGCTCGGGGTTTGAAGCCAGCAGCGGAGAGCCCTATCCCAAGGCCACCAGCCCCTGCGAAAAGCTCGAGGGAAGTCCCCAACATATTGATACTCTCCCTGCCTGTTCTGCGTTTTTGCATCATGTGCCGAAATCCTTCAAGAACTGATATCACCCGAACCGCCGCCCGGCGTCGGTGAAGGTGAATCCGTTGATAGTGATCCCCTCCTCAACCGCCTCATCCGAGGTGAGGTGGTCAAATTCAGCCTCCAACTGCCGATAGAGCCAGCGGGCAAGATCGTGTAGCGTTTCTACGACGGTCTCTTCACTCCCTTCGACCGGCGCCTGCCCAGTCGGGCTGTCACGCATCACGTCGATGGTCATGCAGTATTCGTGATAGTAGCGCCCTCGATGCGTCACATCGGCAGTGAGCTGATCGAAGTTCTGCCGCTGAGTGCCCTGCAGGCGGTCCGCGATGCTGTGCAGGGTCTCGTCCTTCGGGGCATAGGAGCGGATTTCGCGCGCGGACCCCTTGGCATGCCGGACCGTGGCTTCGAAGGATGCGCCGTCGCCTTGGGACGAGAACCCCGAGAACCAGACGCAGGGTTTCTGGCGGGTACCACCCCCCATC
>AYNO01000211.1 GCA_000500915.1 Rhodobacter sp. CACIA14H1 | reverse complement strand
CCCCGCTCGCCATTCCCTTCCTTGCCCCGAATCCCGTCTTCGAGATCAACCCGCGCGGGGTCGGACTACGGGCAAGCCCTTGCCGCCGGGTGGATTCGGACGAGCCGAACGCACCCGGGGATGTCAGCCAGTCTTCGGGCCTTCGAGGTCCTGTCGCGCGGGGGATGGTCCCCCGCCTCGCAGACAGGAGCCAAACAGATGTCCCGCAAAGATGCACACGCCTTCGCCGCCTCCCTCGCCGCCACGCTCATGGTCTCGATCGTTGTCTTCCAGGCAGGGGATGGAACCTTCGGCGCCGTCCCCGCCGATGAAATCGACGGAGACGAGGTTCAAGTGATCGCTGAGGTCGACCCGTGGGCATGTGAGGTGCCCCTAGATTTGTAGACGCTTTGCGCCCTAACTTTGAGGCTAGGAGGCCGTCATGGGGACAAGCAATTACAATGACGAGTTCAAGCGAGACGCGGTGCATCAGATCATGGTGCGAGGATATGCTGTTCGGGAGGTTTCCGGGCGTTTGGGCGTCAGCACGCATTCGCTCTATAAGTGGATCAAGCTTTTTGGCGGTCCTGAGCCGAAGAAGCCTGGCGTTGACCATGAGGCCGAGAACCGTCGGCTGAAGCGCGAGCTTGCCCGGGTGACCGAGGAGCGCGACATCCTAGAAAAGGGCCTGCCAGTGGACGCCATCGGTTCAAGACCGCTGGCAGGCGCGTACTTCGCGCAGAATGCAAGGTGAAGTACGCCTTCATGCAGGCGCATCGGGCCCGAGTTCGGCGTCCGGGCCATGTGCCGGGTGCTGCGGGTCCACGTCTCCGGCTTCTACGCATGGCTTAAGGAACCGTTCAGTCGCCGCGCGCAGGACGATGCGCGGCAGACAGCCCTGATACGGCATGCCTGGTCCGATAGCGGCAAGGTCTATGGCTATCGCAAGCTGGCTGACGATCTGCGCGATCAGGGGGAGCAGGTCTCCGAGAACCGGGTCGCCCGGCTGGCCAGTCTTGCAGGCATCATTGCCTAGATTGGCTACAAGCGCCGTCCGGGACGATATGGCGGCAAGCCTGCTGTTGTCGCGTCCAACACCCTGGACCGGCAATTCGAGGTCGATGCGCCCGACAAGGTCTGGGTGACCGATATCACCTACATCAAGACTCATGAGGGGTGGCTGTATCTGGCGGTCGTCATTGACCTGTTCTCGCGCCGTGTGGTCGGCTGGTCCGCCCAGCCTCGCATGACGACCGACTTGGCGCTGCAGGCTCTGCTCGCGGCCGTCTGGCGGCGCAAACCCAAGGCCAAGGTGACGATCCATTCCGACCAGGGATCGCAGTTCACCAGCCGTGAGTGGCAGCGCTTCCTCAGCCAGCACAATCTGGATGCCAGCATGAGCCGCCGCGGCAACTGCCACGACAATGCGGTAGCGGAAAGCTTCTTCCAACTCCTCAAGCGAGAGCGCATCCGCCGACGCACATACCAGACCCGGGAAACCGCACGGCAGGACATGTTCGATTACATCGGGATGTTCTACAACCCAAAACGCAAGCACACAAACAACGGCATGCTGTCGCCCGTTGACTTCGAAATCAGGCAGCAGAAACTGAACGAGGCAGGTGTCTAGGAAACTAGGGGCACCTCAGAGGAGCGCGTCGATCATCGGTCATTGGAGGCACAACGCGAGGAGGCGCTGTCCCTTGGGGACACTTTGAAGGCCGAGGAGCTGGACTGTGAACCGGAGCTGAAGCTTGGCCCTGCGGCCAATGCCATCGAGCGCCGCGAACAGCTTGCAGCCGAGGCCGAGGGCCGCGAGTATGAACCGCTGACCCAGAGGGGCGCGCGGGTGCATGCCGTGCGCCAGGCCAAGGTGATGTTCGCGGAAATGCGCGAGCGGCTGGAGCTGGCGCGCGATGCCTGGGCTGAGGCCCGGGAGGAGGGGCAGGGCCATGTCAGCGCCGGTCTGGCGGCGCTGCGCGCCGCCGCAGGGCGGCAGGCGAAGCAGCTGGACCAGGACGAGATCAAGGAACGCCTGGCGCGCATTGCCGGGAGGGAGCAGAACGAGGCCCATGATCATGGGCCGGGGCGGGGGAGTCGGGACATACGCGGCAGGCTTGCCGATGTGTTGGGCAGGGAGAAGGCGGTCGAGCGGGAAAGGGAGACGGTGCGCCAGAAGGAACGCGAGCAGGAAATCGACGAAGAACGCAGGCGGCAGCGCGAACGCGACCTCGGATGGGAACTGTGAGAGATCTTAGAAGCAGGATTTAGCCGATATGATCGCTAACCCTCGGTAGTGCCGCCTATCTCAGATTTCTTGCCTTTGGCTACGGCTTAACCACTGAAATGCGCTCTCCAGACTTGGTTCATTGCGCTGAACATCAAGCTGAAGTTCTTCGGCAATGTGCTGCAGGTGGTGCTTCATTTCCTCTGCGGCACGGTTTCCATCGTGATCGGCGATGGCCTGCACGATTTTGCTGTGTTCGTCCCGCGGGCATCCTACCTCCCGCTCTGCATGGACAAGAATTGCCAGACATGTCAGCACTTGCAGTTGTGTCAGCATCTGGACTAGGTACACGTTCCTGCTGCACTCGGCCAGCTTGAGGTGAAACTCTCCCGAAAGCCTTACAAGGGTTGAGCGGTCACTGCACTCACGCGCCTTGTTTTCTGCATCGAGATGCTCCCACAGACTTTGAACGTCTGCATCGGTATTAGCCTTGGCAATCTTCCGCACCATTTCCGGCTCGATCATCTGGCGAAGATCGAGCATCATGCGAGCTTCCGAGCGTGTCGGCGCGGCAATCGTGTATCCCAGGTTCGGCGTCTTCTTGAACACGCCGATCTCAGACAGCTTGCTCATCGACAGTCGTACAACCGATCGACTGACCTCGAAGGTTTCAGCAAGCTGACTTTCGGTGATTCTCTCCCCCGGTGGCAGGCGCTCCTCGAATATGGCTTCGATCAGCCGCCGCGTGATCTCACTTTCGGTATGCCCATGCCGACGTGGCTGCCTCCTAGCGGTGAGCGTTTCCAGGCCGACGTTCATCAGGAATACTCCTAAGAGTTTGAAGTACAAGGTATTTTCATGAGTGCCGCATCCCTGCCGCGCTCGCTTCGATCAACCTCTCCTTTAGATATCGCACGCCGCACACCGGATTTCAATTGACACATCCAATGTTCAGGCCATCATTGTATACAATGAAAAAGACAGACCATGTCTTGAGAAGGCTTCGCCAAGAGAGCAACGAAACCACGTCAACAGGAGAGAAAGCATGACAAGGATGACGACATCGATTGTAACAACGCGCCGAGTGTTGCTGACCACGACCGTGTGCGGCCTGCTCGCCCTGGCCGCGTTTGGTGCCACACCAGCGTCTGCGCAGTCCGCGGCGGAGACGCTGATCGTTGCTGGACCGCGCACACCGGAGTCTCTCGATCAGGAATATCCGCCCACTGAGGCGGTCCATGAGCTTCGCCGCAATGTCAACGAGCGGCTTCTGGGCTACGAGATGAAGCAGGGCGAAGACGGGGTGTTCTACGAAGATTTCTCGAAGCTCACAGGCGCCTTGGCTGAGCGGTGGGAAGTAAGCCCGGACTACAAATCCATCACATTCTACTTGCGCCCTGGTGTCATCAGCGGGGCTGGACACCCCTTGAACGCCGATGATGTGATGTGGTCATTCGAGCGTGGCTGGAACCTCAAGTCGAACTTCCACTGGTACATGACTCAGATCCTCAAGATCGAGGATTTCGATGCGGCGTTCGAGAAGATCGACGATATGACCGTCAAGGTCTCCACGCCGTATCCCTCGCCTCTGATTGATAAGCTTTGGGTGAACAGCGATCTCGGCATTCTCGATGCCGATGTTGTGAAAGAACAGGTCAGTCAGGATGACCCCTGGGCGCAGCGCTTCCTGGCTACGAATACCGCGTCATTCGGACCCTACAAAGTTACGAAATACGCACCAGGTCAGGAAGTCATCTATGAGGCGAATACCGACTACTACCGCGGTGTCCCGCGGCTGAAGAAGGTGATCTTCCGCGAAATGCCCACGAGCGCGAACCGCTTGGCCGCACTTCAGGCTGGTGCGGTCGACGTGGCAGAGTATCTCTCGCCGCGTGAACTTTCGATGCTGGGTCAGATGCCTGGGATCACCATCAACCAGGTCTTTGGCAACTATATCCATCGGGTCGAGATGCAGAACGAGACCCCACCCTTCGACAATCCCAAAGTGCGCGAGGCTTTGAATTATCTGGTCCCACGTGACGAGATCGCATCGGCGATCTACTTCGGAATGGCCCGGCCGACGAAAAGCCCGATCTCGGAGATCTATCCCGGGTTCACCGACGAGTATTACCCGTTCTCCTATGACGTCGAGAAAGCCAAGGCACTCCTCGCAGAAGCCGGTTTCCCTGACGGGTTCCAAACGGAACTAGGATACAGGACGGGCGATCAGATGGAAGAGGAGCTTGCGGTCGTCCTCAAGTCAGCCTTCGCCAAAGGTGGCGTTGATGTGACCTTGTCCAAGCTGCCTGCTTCGACTCTTGTTGAACGCTACACCAAGGGTGAGATCCCGATGTACTTCTTCCGGGACATGGCAATTGTTCCCGACGCGGCCTATGTCGCAAACCTTTGGCTCAACAGCAAATCCCTGATCGACTATTCGCGCTTCCACAGTGAAGAGGTCAACCAACTGATCGACGGAGCCCTGACGTCAACGGACGAGGCACAGCGTTTGGCCCACATGAAGAGGGTTCAGCAGATCACCATGGAGAACGCGCCTTGGGTGTTCCTGTTCAACCCGGGATATCAGTTGGCAACGCGTGAGAACGTCAAGGGATACTCTTGGTACACACCGAACGGTAACGCCTGGTTCGACTTCTACAAGGAATAGGCCGCCTCCCCTGACTTGCCGGTCGGGCATTGGCTCGACCGGACTTTTCGATTGGAAGTACGACATGACCCTTTCCTCCGTCTGGCGGCAGACGCCGCGCCCCATACGCATCCTTTTGACCCGGCTTCCCATGGTGGTCCCCCAGGTTCTGGGTGTGATCTTTGTAACCTTCATGATGGTTCGCCTTCTGCCTGGAGACCCGGCACTTGTCATGCTTGGCAACATGGCCACTGAGGAGAGCATCGCGAATTTGCGCGAACGGCTTGGCCTGAACGGCTCGCTCTGGCAGCAATTCACCAGCTATCTTGGAGGTGTGTTGCATGGCGATCTCGGCGTTTCGCTGTTCACATCCAATCCGGTCGCCGTTGACTTGATGGAGCGGGCCCCGGCGACGCTTGAACTGATCTTCTACTCGATGGTCCTGACCGTAATCATCGGTGTAACGGTTGCCGTCCTGGCTGTCGTGCGACCGAGGGGGTTCGCAGACTATTTCAGCCGCGGCTACGGCATGGCTGCCGGGGCCATTCCGGATTTCTGGGTGGGCCTTCTGCTGATCTTCTTTCTGTTCAGCGTACTGGGTATCGCAGCGGCACCGTTCGGACGTATCGACCCGATGATCATGCCGCCGCCGACGGTCACAGGTTTCTATACCTTTGACGCCATCATCTCCGGAGATTTCGCCGCACTCAAGTCAGCTGCAGGTCGTCTGCTCCTCCCAGTTCTGACCTTGACCATCGTTAACGCCGGTGCCCTGATGAAAATGACCAAGACGGTCTTCGCCGATATCTGGCAGTCGGAATTCATCCGCCATCAACGTGCCAGCGGACTGAGCCAAAAACGCATCATCCGCAACGCGCTGCGCAACAGCCTTCCGCCCATCATTACACTTGTCGGCTTCCTCGTCGGCTTCCTCTTGGGGGCAGCCGTTCTTGTCGAGACGATCTTTTCGTGGGGAGGGTTGGGTCAATATGCCGTGCAGGCCGTGACCTATTCCGACTATCCGGCACTGCAGGGTTTTGTCCTTGTGGCCGCCGTCTTCATCCTCGTGGTCTATCTGGTCGTGGACATCCTCTACGAACTGGCCGACCCGCGGATTCAGACCTGAGGTAGTCGT
>AYNO01000210.1 GCA_000500915.1 Rhodobacter sp. CACIA14H1 | reverse complement strand
GTCAAACATCAGGATCCCGGCGGCGGTAGGGCGCGTCGCATCGGTCAGACGCTGCCCGGTGGACCACGCTGTGAAGCCCGGTGTTCGGGTTGATCCGAAGGCCACGGGGCAGCTCTTGCGGAGCCGGTCGGCAATCTGCGCGTCGGCGACGATCGGAATGATCTCGGGAGGAATTTCGACGATCATCGGTTTTGGGACGGGCAGTCCCAAGTCGGCGGCCAGGCATACTGCGATGGCTTCGCGCGCAAGGTTGACCACGCCTTGGTCGCAACCGGCAGAGAGTTTGACGAAGGCTTCGACTTCGCTGCCGTCGTCGAGCTCACAGGCTGACAAGATCGGGCCCGTGCGGCCTTGCGAGGCAACTCGATCGATCCGGGTCAACGCGGCGCGTGGGATCATGCAGCGGCTGCCTTTCCATTGAAGATCTCGTGCAACATGGCAGGGACTAGGGCCTCCACATCCCGGGCGGTGCTGGTGCGAATGGCGCGAGCTTCGCGGGCCATTGTCTGGAGACGGTCGAACCAATGCTGGCGCTCGATTGAAGGTACAGGCACTTGGAGGTCCTCCAGCTTCTGCAAGCCTAGCGTTCGATTTCGCCCCGCCCCGCCAGGCGATGCTTCGCCCAACTTCTGCAGGCCCTCGTGGGTTGAAAAATAGAAGCGTAGGAATTCTACAGATGCTGTATCCGGTGCAGGCACACACGAGAGGAAGCGGTGCGATCCCACGCGACCATCGTCAGCCGGCTGTGCGACTGCCACCGCGCCTTCCCAAGCGAAAACGATGTTAAACAGCAGGTCGCCAGCATTGATGCGGAACAGCTTCTTGTTGCCAACTTCCGACCCTGACAGGTCCGGCTTGTGGAACGTGCCTTTTCCAAAGGAACGGACGCCGAGTTCGGGATATGTGCCATCTAGGTCGATCTCGACAGGGCGGCGCACCAAGGGGGCGACTTCGGACATGGGGCGCAGTGGCGCGCCGTCGATGGCGCGCTGGAAGGCTTTCAGCAGCAGGGCATGGGTTTCGCGTTCCGCGGCTTCGATGGCGCGTCGACGTTCCGCCACCAGTGCAGCAACCGTGTCTAGCCGCTGGACGATGCGGCGCTGTTCGTCCAGGGACGGCAGTGGCACCGTCATTTTCAGGAACTTTTCTTCCTTCATCCGCACGCGGTTTGTCGATCCTTCACTGGCTCGGCGACACAGGTCGACGAACTGCGAGGTACGCGAATACCATTCGAAATAGTGCGGCAGCACAGTCGAGGCGTCGATGTCGAAGCAGGGAAAATCGTTGCTGACCAAGGCACCGTCCAATTCTACGGGGACAATACCGAATGCGCCGTGGCGCGCGTCGATCCGGGAAATCAAAAACTGACCGGCTTTAGCACAAAACTGACGCGGGGCCGCAATCGCCGCCCCCGGTACTTCGCCGCGAAGCGTCAGGCCCTTGCCCCACAGGCGCGCGGTGATCTGCTTATAATGTCTGTCCGGCGCGACAGGGACCCATGCCTCTGACTTGGTCAGGAACCTTTCGATGGTGATCGTCTGCGACATCACACGAGCTCCGCCAGAGCGGCTTTGATCTCGTCCATGATCCCGAGGATTCGCTTTTCCTTCGCGATGATCGCGTCCACGATCTCGGTCGGCGCACGGTGATCCGCGACGTCGCCAGAATGCGGGTTCTTGATGTCCAGGTTACAGCCCGTGACACGGCCCTGAGCGTCACGCTGGATCAGATCAGCAGCTGACACCTTCCATGCGCGCTCGTCTTCCTCGCGGTTGTTCCACCAAGCCAGGCAGCCCGCGAACTCCTCATAGGTCATCGGTGCCGTCTTCGAGTATTTCTTGCGGCCCTCTGGCAAGGGCAGCTCATAATACCAGATGTCCGTCGTTGGCCCGCTGGTGTCGAAGAAGATCAGGTTCGCCGGGATGTCGGTGTAGGGCGCGAACACCCCTTCGCGCAGGCGGACGACGGTGTGGAGGTTGAACTTTTCCAGCAGGTCGGCCTTTATTCGCGCCGATATCCCGTCGCCGAACAGCGTTCCATGTGGAACGACGACAGCAGCGCGCCCGCGCCCGGCGCGCTTCAGCCGCCGCATGATCAGTTGCAGGAACAGCAGCGCCGTCTCGGCGGTGCGCCGATCCTCGGGGAAGTTATTGAGGGTCCCCGCTTCCTCTTCGCCGCCGAAGGGCGGGTTGGTAAGGATGACGTTGACGCGTTGTTCCTCGCCGATTTCCGCCAGCCGGAACCGCAAAGAGTTGCCCGGATCGATGCGTGGGGCATGCATGCCATGCAGCAGAAGGTTCAGCTGCGACAGTAGGAACGGCAAGGATTTGGCCTCGCCACCCTGAACGCTTTCGTCCTGAAGGATGCGCCGCCTTTCTACTGTGTCGGCTTGGCGTTCGAGGTGCAGATAGGCTTCCGTCAGAAAGCCACCGGTGCCGCAAGCCGGATCGAGGATGGTCTCACCGAGTTTGGGATCCGTCACCTCGACCATGAAGCGCACGACCGGCCGGGGCGTGTAAAACTCGCCGGAGTCGCCTGCCGCGTCGCGCATCTCGCGCAGCAGCGTTTCATACAAGCGGCCGAGGGTATGTACCTCTTCGGACGAGTCGAAATGGATGCCGTCGATGAGGTTGACCACGTCGCGCAGCAAGTAGCCGCTTTCCATCCGGTTTGAAAAACCTTGGAAGACGGTTGCGATCACGTCGCGGCGTTCCTTGCGCGCGTTGTCGCCACGCAAGCTTCGAAGATATTTGAAAAGACCCTCTCCCCACGTGCCGTCAGGCCGCTCGGCCATTTCCGCGACCAGAAATGAAAGGAGGTCGGGCCCTGTGATGCCATCCGAGTCTGCAGCCCAATCACGCCAGCGGTAAGGAGCCTCGATGATCGGCCGGTAATCCTTGCCCGCCAAGTCGGCGCGGCCCTCCTCGATCTTTTCCATGTCGTCAAGGAACTTCAGGAACATGATCCAGGTCAGCATGGGAAGGCGATCAAGATCGCCGTTCAACCCTTTGTCCTTGCGCATGATCTTGCGGGCGGATTTGATGATGCTGTCCAGACGCTGGGCAGTTGTCAGTTGCTTCGGCGCAGCCTTCTTGCGGGCAGTTTTGGCCAATCGGGAACTCCTTCAGTTCAGGCAGTGTAGAGCAAACGCTGTAGCTCAGTGACGGCGCTGCGCAACTCCTTGCCGCCGCCGAAGCGCGCGGCGATTTCGATGACGTTGCCCCATTCGTTGAAAGGGGGCACCTCGAGGATGTCGGGAAGCTTGAACTGCGCACTGCCGTGCTCGGCGTATTTTTCGAGGACGGCGTTCAGGACTTCGCGGGCCGCCGGTCCAAATCCAGCGAGGAACTCGTCCTGCTCTCTGATCAGCCGATCCGCCCGCTCTCTGCGCGTGCGCAGGGGTGCGTTGTAGGCAAGGTGGCAAAGCAGATCAAAAGGATCGGCCTCCGACCGGCCGACCGAATCCGCCAAAGAGTCAAGGTCGATGCCCTTTTCCTCCAAACGCTCGACGATCTCCGCCCGGCGTTCTGGATCCAGCCAATCCGCCCGCAGCTCTGAAGCGTTCGGGTATAGCGTGCGAACCTTGTCGCCAGTGTAGTCGGTAAGCTGGCGCACGGCGAGCTGACGCCCGTCGGCGTCAAGCTCGTAGACGAGGTGACGGACGATCGAGACCTCGCCACCGTCGACGTAGAACTTTCGCGGTCCAGTTTCCCGATCCGTTCCGAGGTCGGCCGCGCCACCTGCTTGGGTCCCAGCCTCCGGAAAGTCATCAGGATCGGGCAAAAGCTCCTCGACCTGACGCTCTTCGACCACTTCGCCTTCGGCATTTATGACCGCCTCATCTTCACGGACCGGATCGCCATCGAAGGCTGGGTCAGCGAACATTCGGGTCGCGGTGCCTGTATAGTCGATAATGTTGAAGGCAAGCTTTCCGTAGTCGGGTCTGAGGCGGGTTCCGCGGCCAATGATCTGCTTGAACTCGGGCATTGAACCCACGACCCGAGCCAAGACCACATTCTTGCAGGTCGGGGCGTCGACGCCGGTCGTCAATAGCTGGGACGTCGTCAGGATTACCGGGGTCTCAGTTTCGACGTCCTGAAACTTGGCACGGTGGGCACTGCCGACGTCGCCCTCGTCCGATGTGACCCGGCAGACAAAGTCTGGGTGGTCCTTGACCAAATCCGTGTTCAGGGCAGCGAGTGCCTGCCTCATTTCGAGAGCGTGCTCTTGGTCAACGCAGAACACGATCGTTTTGGCGAACCGATCTGTCTCGGCCATGAAACCTGTCAGGTGCGTGGCGATTGCCTGTGTCCTGGCCCGCAGAGCGACAACCCGTTCGAAGTCCCGGGTCGAATACTCGGTGTCCGGGATTTCGCGCCCGTAGCGGTCGAGTTCGCCTCGCGACGGCCGCCATCCCGCGGCATCATAGTCAGAAATGACCCGGTGGACCCGATAGGGCGCCAAGAAGCCATCAGCAATGCCCTGGGCAAGACTGTACTCGTAAATCGGGTCGCCGAAATAGTTGTACGTGTCGACGTTATCCTCGCGTCGGGGTGTCGCGGTCATTCCGATCTGCGTCGCGGGCTCGAACCATTCGAGGATCTCCCGCCAGTTGCTGTCGTCGCGCGCGCTGCCGCGATGGCATTCATCGATGATGATCAAGTCAAAGAAATCACGCGGGTACTCGCGATAAAGGCCCGGCCGATTTTCATCCCGAGCAATCGATTGATAGATCGCGAAATACATATCGCGGCTCTTGACGGCTTCTCCGCCAGAAATCTTGTGCCGAGCGTCACCGAACGGGCTGAAGTCCTTTGCCATCGGATCGTCGACCAGCACGTTGCGGTCGGCAAGAAACAGAACCTTGGGGTTCCGATTGGTGCCTTTTGAGTTCCAGCGTGCGGACCAGAGCTTCCAACAAATTTGGAAGGCGACTGCCGTCTTGCCCGCGCCCGTGCAGAGGGTCAACAGCGCACGCTTCCTGCCCTGCAGCACCGCTTGCACAGAACGGTTTACAGCAATCTCTTGATAATAGCGGAGTGGCTTGGCTCGATCCGGGAAGGTCGGAGTAAGCAAGCGGTCAGCAACCAGGTCGTCCACGATTCCCTCGGAACGACGCAGTCTGTGCCAGAGTTCATCCGGCGCAGGAAAATCTGAAATTGTCCGCTCGACGCCCGTCGTGTAGTCAAACTCAACGATGTCTGAGCCATTGGTAGAATATGCGAACTGCAGACCAAGGATCTCCGCATACTCTTTGGCCTGTTGCAGCCCGTCGGCGGCATGCCTGTACCGAGACTTGGCCTCCACGACAGCGATCGGGAAGTCAGGATTATACCGAAGCAGATAGTCGGACCTTTTCTGCTTCCCTCGCCGAGCCTTACCGCCAACGAAAACAACACGGCCGTCCGTAAAGCTCTTCTGTTCGTTGATAGCATGAGGACGGTTCTCCCACCCCGCTGCCTGCAGTTTCGGGACTACGAACTTCCTGCAGGTATCGGCCTCGTTCATACGCAAACTTCCAAGCCCGGTTACAAAAGACGATCAGCTGGCAAGCGGCTTGTCAAAGAAACGGGGCTCTTTTGAACGAGCACTTCCTTGATTTTACAGCGCTTTTGCCTTCCTTTGGTTTTCGGAGACTACAGCCTGCGGGATTGGGGCCGCAAGCACAAACACTTTAAACTGGCCGATTGGAGACGATACCCGAGAGGTCCCGATATAAGTGCAGTGGCCTAAGCTTTCTGTCACATCTCCAATGGTTTTGACCTGCCACGGGATTTTTCCTCCATCTGCGATTAGAGTCCGGCCCATTGAGAGGACGGACGATGAAGAAGGCACGACTGACGGAAGAGCAGATCATTGGCATCCTGCAGGAGCATGAGGCTGGCGCGAAGTGTGCCGATCTCTGCCGCAAGCACGGGATGTCGGAGGGCACGTTCTATGCCTGGAAGGCGAAGTATTCCGGGATGACGGTGTCCGAGGCCAAGCGGCTGAAGGCGCTCGAGGACGAGAACGCGAAGCTGAAGAAGCTA
>AYNO01000209.1 GCA_000500915.1 Rhodobacter sp. CACIA14H1 | reverse complement strand
GTGATGGACATCGGCGTGGAGGCGGTCGAAAGTCTGACCGCCCGGGGAAAGCGGGCGCTGGCGGCGCTTCTTGCCGGACGGCGCGACGAACTGGGATATGAGGACGGGGACTGACGGCGATGCAACGGCCTGACGATCTGGACGAGCTTCTGGCGGCGGCGCGGGACCATGCGCCTGCGCCTTCGGATGCGCTGATGGCGCGGGTGCTGGCGGATGCGCTGGCCGAACAGCCGGCGCCGCGCCCTGCGGTGGCCGTGGTGGCGCAGGCGGGGGTCCTGTCGCGCCTTGCGTCGGTCTTCGGCGGCATGGGGGCGCTGGCGGGGATGGGCACGGCGGCGGCGGCGGGGCTGCTGATCGGCTATGTGCAGCCGTCTGGGCTGGACCTGCTGGGCGATGCGGTGCTGGGCGCGCCGGTGGAGACGGTGGAACTGGTGCCGGATGTCGCAACGCTTCTGGCCGGAGGGGAATGACATGACCGGACCGCAGGACCTGCCGGACGTGACGGAACAGCCGCAGGGCAAGGGACCACAGGCCGCACGGCCCGGGGCGGGCAAGGGCCTGCGCATCGCGCTTGGCCTGTCGGTCGCGTTCAACCTGCTGGTGGTCGGGCTGGTCGCCGGTGCCGTGCTGCGCGATGGCGGGCCGCGGGACCGGATGGTGCGCGACCTTGACCTTGGTCCCTTCACCGAAGCGTTCCGCCCCGAGGACCGCGAGGAGATGCGCCGCGCCTTCATCGCCCGGATGCCCGCGTTGCGCGACATGCGGCAGGCGATGCGGGGCGATTTCGCCGCGCTGCTGGAGGTGCTGCGGTCCGAGCCTTTCGATGTGGAGGCGGCGCGGGCGATCCTCCGGCAGCAGCGGGGGCGGATGCAGGAGCGGGTCGATCTGGGCCAGAGCCTGATCCTTGACCGTCTGGCGTCGATGTCGCCCGATGACCGCGCCGCCTTTGCCGACAGGCTGGAACGCCGGCTGCGCTTTGGCGGGAGGGACTGAAGCAGACGGGCAGGCGGTCAGGCGGCGGAGCGGCTGACGATCACGCGGTTGCGTCCTTGCGTCTTGGCCGACAGCAGGGCGCGGTCGGCTTCGGCGATCATATCCTCGGGCAGGCTGCCCGGCCGCGCATGGGCGAGGCCGATGGAGACGGTGACGGCGACGCTGCGGCCGTCGGACAGGGTGACGGGGCTGCGGGCCACGGCATCGCAGATGAGGCGGGCGCGGGCCTCTGCCTCGGCCCGGGTGGCGGAGGGCAGGCCGATCAGGAATTCCTCGCCCCCGATGCGGGCCAGCAGGTCGCTTTCGCCCATCTGGTCGCGCAGGCGGCCGGCGATTTCGGCCAGGACGGCATCGCCTGCGACATGGCCATGGGCATCGTTGACCTGCTTGAAGAGGTCGAGGTCGGCCAGCAGCACGGCGAAATCGCGCCCCGTCCCGACTGCCGTGACAGACAGTTCCGCAAGGCGGCGCAGGGCGTAGCGGCGGTTGTGCAGGCCGGTCAGCGGGTCGGTGAGGGCGAGGCGGACATGGTCGTGCAGCGCCGCACGCCGCCCGGCCGCGCTGCGGGTGCGGCGCAGCAGGGCGTCGAGGCGCAGCGCGATCTCTTCGCCCGAGGCGTCGGTCGGCAGGACTTCATCCGCGCCGAGGTCATAGGCCAGCGCGGACAGGCGGGCATCGGGCGACAGGATGGCGATGCCTGCCGTCCGGCTGGCCGTGGCGCTGCGCAGTTCGGACAGCAGCGCCATCGCCGCGCCTTCGTGCCCGGTCGCGTCGATCAGGATGGCGTCGGGCGGGATGCTGCCCGGGGTGGCGGCGGACAGCAGGGCCTGCCGGTCGGTGAGGGTCAGCCGGTGGGGCAGGGAGGCAGGGATGCGGCCCCGCACCGCGTCCGATGCCTGCGCGGCGAAGCCGGCCAGGGCCACCAGCCCCGGCCAGTCGTATTCGCTGGCGGCATCGTCGAGTCCGGGAAGCGCGGCGACGGCCACCGCCTCGTCCCGGCGGCGCAGGAGTGTGCGGATGCGGGCCAGCAGCAGCGGCAGGTCCGGCGGTTTGGGCATCACGTCGTCGGCGCCTGCGGCAAAGGCGGCGGCGCGGGCGGCATCGCCGATGCGTGCGGTGACGATGATGACCGGAAGGTCGCGGGTGGCAGGATCGGCGCGGAGGCGGGCCAGCACCTCGGTCCCCGGGATGTCGGGCAGGTCGAGGTCGAGAAGGACGAGATCGGGCCGGTGGTCGCGGATGCTGTGGAGCGCTGACAGCCCGTCCGCCGCGAGCAGGGTTTCATGCAGGGATTCGGCCAGCCTGCTGCGCAGCACGATCCGGTTCGTGGCAACGTCGTCAACGATGAGAAGTCGCCCAGTCATGCCGCGTTCTGCCTGCCACCCGCCGTTCCGTTCGCGGCGGCGCCCTGTTCGCCATGATCTTGGTTCCCAAAGTGTTACCATCCGGTTAACGAAAGGTTGCCGGGAGACGGGAAAGCAGGGGATTGCCATGAACAGGGATGCCGCCGAGACGATCGCGCTGCGGGCGCTGGGCTGGCTTGCGGCGGATGACGGGTTGTTTCCGGTCTTTCTGGGATCGACGGGGGCATCGGTTGCGGATGTGGCGGCGGCGGCGGAGCGGCCCGATTTTCTGGGCGGCGTGCTGGATTTCCTGCTGATGGACGATGCCTGGGTGACGGCGTTCTGCGATGCGGAAGGCCTTGCCTATACCCTGCCGATGCAGGCCCGCGCCGCGCTGCCCGGCGGGCAGGTCGAGCACTGGACCTGATTGCAAAACTGCGGGCAGGCGGGCAAGGTTCGGGCAGGATAAAGCGAACGGAGCAGGCGGATGATTGACGGCGTGATCTTCGACAAGGACGGAACGCTGTTCGATTTCCGCGCGAGTTGGGGGGCCTGGGCGCAGCGTCTGCTGGAGGTGATGGCGGCAGAGACGGGTGTTCCGGCGGCGGATATGGGGGCGGCCATCGGGTTTGACCCTGCATCCGGCCAGTTTTCCCGTGACAGCGTGGTGATCGCGGGCACGCCGCATGAAATTGCGTCGGATCTTGTGCGGGCGCTGCCGGGGATGACGGTCGGTGCGCTGGAGGCGCGGATCAACCGGCTGGCCGAGGGGGCGCCGATGCTGCCTGCGGTCAATCTGCCGGTGGTTCTGGGCGGGTTGCGGGCGCGGGGGATGAAGGTCGGGCTGGCCACCAACGACATGGAGGATGCGGCGCGGGCGCATCTGGCGGCGCACGGGATCACGGGGCTGTTCGACTATATCGCGGGCTATGACAGCGGCCACGGGCCGAAGCCCGGCCCCGGCATGTGCGCGGCCTTTGCGCGGCAGTTGGGGTTGGACCCTGCACGGGTGGTGATGGTGGGCGACAGCCTGCACGACCTGCAGGCGGGCCGTGCGGCGGGGATGCGGACCGTGGCCGTGCTGACGGGCATGGCGGGGGCGTCGGATCTGGCGCCCCATGCCGATGTGGTGCTGCCCGATATCGGCCATCTGGCGGGCTGGATCGACGGGCTGGCGGCCTGACGGGCGGCTTCGCTGACCCTCTGACGCGGGGGCGGTTTTCAAAAACGACATGTTCAGGTCGTGGGCGGAGTGTCCTTTGCCCTCTGCCTTCGTCATGGTGACCCAAAGCCGGGCAAGACCTGACGGAGGACGCCATGAACGAAGAGCCACGCAAGCGCCGCGCCGGGGGACGGGCGGGGAACAAGCTGCGGGCGGGCACCTCGGTCATCGACCAGATGCCGTGGCGGATTCCGGTGAACCCCGACGCGCCGGTGGAACCGCTGGATGCCGATGGGGTGCAGCGCATCCACAAGGGGGCGATGCGGATCCTGAAGGAAATCGGGATCGAATTCCTGAACCCCGACGCCGTGGCGCACCTGAAGAAGGCGGGCTGCAAGGTGGACGGGACGAACGTGAAGTTCGACGAGTCCTTCGTGATGGAGATGGTGGCCAAGGCCCCGTCCGAGTTCACGATCACCCCGCGCAACCCTGACCGCGAGCTGGTGATCGGCGGGAAGCACATGGTCTTCGTCAACGTCTCTTCCCCGCCCAATGCGTGGGATCTGGAACGCGGCAAGCGGTCCGGGGATTTCGAGACGTTCAAGGAATTCATGAAGCTGACGCAGTATTTCAACTGCATCCACATCGCGGGCGGCTATCCGGTGGAACCCATCGACATCCACCCGTCGGTGCGGCATCTGGACTGTCTGTACGAGAAGCTGACGCTGACCGACAAGGTCGTCCATGCCTATTCGCTGGGGGCGGAGCGGGTCGAGGATGTGATGGAGATGACCCGCATCGCGGGGGGTCTGACCGAGGATGAATTCCGTGCGAAACCGAGGATGTATACCAACATCAACTCGGTCTCGCCGCTGAAGCACGACTTCCCGATGCTGGACGGGGCGATGCGGCTGGCCAAGCGGGGGCAGCCGGTGGTGGTGACGCCCTTCACGCTGGCGGGCGCGATGGCACCCGTGACGATGGCGGGGGCGGTGGCGCTGTCGCTGGCCGAGGCTTTGGCCGCGATTGCACTTTTGCAATATATCGCGCCGGGTTGTCCGGTCGCCATCGGCACTTTCACGTCAAATGTGGACATGAAATCCGGTGCGCCTGCTTTCGGGACGCCGGAATACATGCGGGCGACGCAGATGACGGGGCAGCTGGTGCGGTTCTACGGGCTGCCCTTGCGGTCGTCGGGGGTCTGTGCCGCCAACGTGCCGGACGGTCAGGCGATGTGGGAGACGTCGAACAGCCTGTGGGCCGCAGTGCAGTCGCGGACCAACATGGTCTATCACGCGGCGGGCTGGCTGGAGGGCGGATTGATCGCCTCGCCCGAGAAATTCGTGATGGATTGCGAAGTGTTGCAGATGATCCAGAGGTATTTCGAGGAAGCGACCTTTGCCACGGGCGAGGATGACATCGCCTTCGACGCCATCAGGGAGGTGGGTGCGGGCGGGCATTACTTCGGCTGCCAGCACACGCAGGAACGCTATTCGACGGCCTTCTATGCGCCCTTCGTCAGCGACTGGCGGAATTACGAGGCCTGGCAGAATGACGGGTCGGTCTGGACGCCGGAACGGGCGCACCGGATCTACAAGCAGATCCTGGAGGAGTTCGAGGCCCCCGCGATGGACCACAACGCGCAGGAGGAATTGCGCCGCTTCGTCGCCCGCCGCAAGCAGGAAGGCGGGGCGCCCACCGATTTCTGACGCCGTCAGGCGGGGTCGGCGGTGAACAGTGCCTGCCCGCGCGGCAGGCGGTGGGGGTGATTTAGCGCTGAGAATCCATATTTTTCTGCAATTTCAATGACTTGCAGGGAATCCATGTGCCACGGGAAGCGGTCGGCATGGGTGACAACGCCATCGGCCTGTCGGTGCGGGCCGGTGGTGCCTTCGGGGGCGAGGAAGACGGTGAAGATGACGCGCCGCAGCGCGGGGAAGCGGCGGAGGTTCGCCAGCGCCCGCGACAGGTGGTCTGCGGGCAGGTGGGTGAAGACCGCGAAGGCCAGCGCCACGGTGATCGTGTCGGGGATCGCGGGGAAGGCGAAATCGGCGTCTTCGATCAGGTGGTCCGGTGGCAGTTTCAGGCGGGTATCCTCGTCCAGTTCGGTTTCCCAACCCTTAAGCATCAGTGCGCGGGACAGGTCGGTGGCCCAGTAATGGCCGGCGGGGAGGTCTGCCACGAGGTGGCGGCCGAGGCGGAGCGACCCTGCGCCGATGTCCAGCAGGGTGTCGCTGCCCGTCAGCCCGTGTTGCGCCAGCAGTGGCAGCACGATGCGGGGCGTTTCGTCCCAGCGCCCGCCGACGATGTCGCGGTGCCGGCCCTGGGCCAGCGCGGTGTCGTAGAAACCGGGGGCGTGGTAGGGCGACGGGTGGCGCATTTCCGTGAAACGGCGGGGACTTAGCCGCCCTGCGCCGCGCGGCGCAGGATGGCGAGCATCAGGTCCGAGGCGCGTTCCATGTCCTGCACGGAAACCCATTCCAGTGGCCCGTGGATTTCTTGCATCCCCGTGAAGAGGTTGGGGCAGGGCACGCCCATTTCCGTCAGGC
>AYNO01000208.1 GCA_000500915.1 Rhodobacter sp. CACIA14H1 | reverse complement strand
CTCCAGTCCGTGGGGTTCACTCCATGGACCATTGAACCCATGCAACCTGGGGAGAAATGACATCCTTCCTCATTTGTCCAGTTGACGATCTCGATGGAATGATGCGGCGAGAAGCCCGCGTCGCGCATCGCGGCACATGCTTCAAACCCGGCGACTATCCCCAGAACGCCATTAAGACGACCCCCAGTTGGCTGGGTGTCGAGATGGCTCCCGGTGGTGACTGCCGGAGCGGCCAGCGAGTCCACGCCAGGAAAGCGAAAGAACTGGTTGCCGATCGCGTCTGTTGAGATTTCGAGATCCAGCTCGCGTGCAAGGTCGACAAGGTAGCGACGGCCTGCCCGATCGTCGACTGTCAAAACCTGACGATTAACTCCACCATCAGGCATTCCTCCGATTGTGGCCAGGCTCGATAAATGCCGTTCAAGCCGTTCTGGGGAAGCCTTTTCTGCAATCTGAACTGGTGTCATGCCTGCCGGTGTTCGCCATCGGATCAATCCATCGCGGCACCGCTGCCGCGGCCCGCCAGTGGCGAGAGAGTCCGAGGTAGGAACTTCCCTCCCTCCTTCCTCCCAAGAATTTCTCCGTCCTGCATGACTACTTCACCACGAAGAATCGTGGTCTGCGGCCAACCTGTGACTTCGAACCCCTCCCATGGGGTGTAGTCCGCACCATGGTGCATCATGGACTGCGTGATTGTGATTTTCCTCTCAGGATTCCACAGCACGATGTCAGCATCAAAACCTGGAGCGATCGATCCTTTATTAGTCAGGCCGTAAATCCGAGCGTGGTTAGTGGATGAAAGGGCAACAAACTGGTTTTCGGTAATACGACCTTTGGCGACCCCTTCCGACCAGAGGACTGGCATGCGTACGGCCACGCCGGGAATGCCGTTCGGAACCCACTTGAAGGAGGTACGCGCCTTCGGATTCTGTTTCCCCATTTCTCCTTCAAAGAAGAAGGGGCAATGGTCCGATGAAAATGTCTGAAAAACGCCAGTCTTGATCCCGTTCCAGATCGCGTCCCAACTTTCCGTGTCCCGCGGCGGGGGCGAGCAGACGTACTTGCTACCGGTATCGTCCATATTCAGGCCCTTCAAGTCGTCGGCCGTCAGGGAAATATACTGAGTGCAAGTTTCTCCCATGATTTTCAATCCGCGGTTCTGAGCCCAGCGGATTTGTTCCATTGCCTCACGGCCAGACACATGGACGATCATGATCGGCACGCCGGTCAGCTCGGCATGGCTGATCGCCCGATGCGCGGCTTCACGCTCAACCGACTGCGGGCGTGACACAGCATGATAGTATGGAGCGACCTTTCCCGCCTTCTCCAGCTTTTCGGTCATGAACCGGATCGCGTCATAGCCCTCGCAATGCACCATAACGAGCGCACCCAGCTCACCAGCCGCATCAAAGACTTCCAGCAATTCGCGATCGTTCAGAACCATGTCCTCATAGGTCATGAATACCTTGAGCGAGGTATATCCGGCAGCCACCAAGGCGGGCAATTCCTGCCCCAGAACAGCAGGTGTAGGATCGGTCAGGATAAGATGGAATCCGTAGTCACAGTAGGACTGCCCTTCGGCTTCCTTGTGATAATCTTGCACCGATTGGCGCAGGGAGGCCCCGCGCGCCTGGAGGGCAAACGGGACGACAGTGGTGTTTCCCCCCGCTATGGCAGACCGGGTTCCACTTTCGAAGCCATCAGCCATGGCCGGCCCCCCGAAAGCGGGTTGTGCAAGATGAACATGGCTGTCGATCCCTCCGGGCATGACCTTGAGACCAGTCGCGTCGATTTCGCGTTTGCCTTGCGGCAAGTCGAGCCCGACTACGACGATCTTGCCATCCCGGATCCCCACATCGGCGCGTGCCGTATCGGCCGCGGTGACAACGGTGCCACCCCGGATCACCAGGTCAAGTTCCTGCATCTTTCTCTCCAGTTCAGAGCATCACATCGCCGCCATTGGGCGAAAGGGTTTGTCCGCAGTAGAACTTGCCGCCGGTTTCGGATGCGAGCAGCAATGCGGTCGGGGCAATTTCGTCGGGTTGACCGAACCGGCCGACAGGCAACTGACCTTTCTTCATGTCCAGCCAAGCCGGGCTATGAGCCATCAGCAGCGGTGTCTCAACAGGCCCAGGTGCGATGGCATTGACCATTACGTCGTGAGGCGCCCCTTCATAAGACAAGGCGCGCGTAAGACCGACAACACCGGCTTTTGCCGCCACATAGGCTGCAAGGCCAGGCGCACCCTTGTAGGCCAGTTGCGATGCGATATTGATCACGCGCCCATATCGCCGGGCAATCATGCCAGGGAAGAACGCCCGGGTGACGAGAAACACACCACGCAGGTTGACCCCAAGCATGTGATCCCAGTCTGCTACAGATACCTCGCCGAATGGCTTGTCCTGGCCGCCGATACCAGCACAGTTGACCAAGATATCGGGCTCTCCCACTGCGCGACGCGTCCAGACCGCCAGATCGTCGGTGGATGCTTGATCAGAAACGTCACATTCAATGGCGGCGAGCTGGCGCCCCTTGGACGCGAAGTCGGCTGCCAGATTTCTCGCGCCATCTTCATCACGGAAGTGGCAGATCGCCACCCGCGCACCTGCCTCGGCAAAAGCTCCGGCGATTGCAGCACCTATGCCCCGGCTCCCCCGGTGATGAGAGCAGTCCGACCTTCAAGTGAGAAGGGGTGCATCACGGTCATCGGTCGGTCTCCTGATGCTCAAGCCAATCCAGGTAACTAAGCATGCCGTCTCGAAGGTCGACCCTGGGACGGTAATCAAGGTCAAGAGCCGCGGCAGAAATGTCGAATTTTTCCTGACGCATGTCCCCGGGATCATCTCCCTGACCAAACTCGATCCTCGCTTGGGGAAGAACCTCCCTGACGATATTGGCGATCTCGCCGAAACTAAGCCAGGAGCCACCCGTGACGTTATAAGCTTGTTGCGGCAGGTCTGGCCGGTCCAGCGCTGCGATCATTGCATCGGCTGCATCATCAATGTGCATATACTGCTGCGGAAAATCGGGGCCGAACGGAATGTGGGTCGTTCGTCCCGCCAGACCGTCCAGAAGCATCTGCCGGATAAGGCAACTTGTGCTGCGCCGCGGGCCATAAACCCAACCGATCCTAAGGCTGACGGTATCGACACCAAACTGAAGCTTGTAGGCGTTCAGCACGTGCTCAGCCGCCGCTTTCGAGGCGCCATACATCGAGTCCGGCACCATAACGGTATTTTCATGCACCGGTCCGTGCGGTGTTTTGCCATAGGCAGTTGCCGTTCCCGCGAAGACAACGCGCACATTGCCAACAATTCTGGCGAGTTCCCCGATGTTGGCAGCCCCTCCGATATTGACTTGCACCATCTGGACGGGGTGATCGGGCGAGACCATGGGCCCGGAATAGGCTCCGCAATGCACAATATGGCTGATGTCGAAGCGCCGCGCCAAAGCATGGAGGCCATGCACATCTGTGACGTCACATTCCAACACATCCCGCCCGTCAATCGCTCCGGCGATGCGGTCTATGGCAATAACACGTGTCCCACGATCCTCCAGCTTGCGGCGCACCGCATTGCCGATCAGACCGATCCCACCGGTTACAAGAACGTACTTTTCTTTCATGATTTCGCTTTCACGCACTGTCGTCATGCCGCGAATTCCTCGATCGGCAGTTCCGCACCCAGCAGCATCCGTGTGTAGTCATGGTTCGGCGACGCGAAGATACGTTCGGTTTCTCCGATTTCGACAATTTTGCCATGACGCATGACAGCAACGTTGTGAGCCAGAGATCGAACTGAGTTCAGGTCGTGCGTGATGAACAGGGTAGCCAGCTGCATTTCCTGTTGGAGATCACGCACCAGATCAATGATCTGCGCTCTGACCCGGATATCGAGTGCCGTGGTCGGTTCGTCGAAGACAACAAAGCCGGGACGCGTCGCCAGCGCCCGAGCCATGCCGACCCTCTTCTGCTCGCCCGCCGTCAGCGCATGCGGATACTCTTGGGCCAATTTGGAGGGCAGCCGAACACGGTCAAGCATTTCCATCACCCGCGCGCGGCGGTCGGTTCTGCTTTGGATGGTCGGATCGAGTGCAAGCGGCTCACCGATCAACCGCTCGACGGTCCAGCGTGGGTTCAGAGCTACATAAGGCTCCTGGAAGACCATTTGGATGTTGCGACGCAGCGGTCGGAACTCCTTGTCCGACAAGGTCAGGACATCCGTGCCGTCAAACAGCACGGAACCGCTATTCGAACCGAGCAGGCGCACGAGACACTGGCCGACCGTTGTCTTGCCTGACCCACTCTCGCCGACCAGAGCCAGGGTCTCCCCGCGCGGCACCTGGAAGGACACATCATCCACGGCTTTGACAACGTGGCCCGAAGGTGTCGGAAAATGTTTAACTAGGTTCCTTATCTCCAGCATGGGCCGAACCGAACCGATATCTATCCCATGTTCCGCACGTGCCATGGGTGCCGGCCGGACCCGGGCGGAGTCGAGGAGTTCCCGACCATAAGGCGTTGAGGGAGCTTTAAGAAACGCCCGTGTAGAGCCTTCCTCGATGATTCTGCCCTCGCGCATGATCGCGACCCGATCACAGTAGCGCGCCACAATACCCAAATCATGGGTAATGATAACGGCTCCCATGCCCGCTTCCCTGCAGCGCTCGACCAAAAGGTCCAGGACTTGCAGTTGGATCGTCGCATCCAGACCCAGCGTCGCATCATCAGCCAGAATAACCTTCGGTTCGGGGATTAGAGCCATGGCGATGATTACTCGCTGAGCCATTCCACCGGACAGCTGATGAGGATAGGCCTCGGCCCGCTTTTCGGGATCGACAATCCCGACCTTGGCGAAAAGGTCGATAGCTTCAAGTCGTGCCTCGGAAGCGCTTAACCCCCTGTGAGCCCGCAGCACATCGGCAACCTGCTCTCCAACCGGCCGAACTGGATCTAGCAGGGACTTGGCATCGGTTCCAATGAGCGACACGACGCCGCCGCGCAGCTGGCGCAGCGCTTCGGACGACATTTCTTGAACATCCTGTCCACCGACAAGCACGCGCCCACCGCTGATGTACCCCTTGCCTGGCACCAGGTTAATCAAGGCGCGCGCCAGTACTGACTTACCCGCACCCGTCTCGCCTACAACACCCAGAACTTCGTCGGGACTTAGTCGAAGGGTGATCTGGTCCAGAACCAGCTTTTTGCCGAAGTTGACGGACAGGGCCTGCGTTTCCAACAGCGCTGATTTGCTTCTCATCTGAATCATGCTTTTTCCCTCCGGGGGTCAACAAAGTCGCGCAGAGCATCAGCCAGCAGCGCAAAGCTCAGCACCGAGAAGACAATGGCGAGGCCCGGGAAAAGCGCGACCCACCAGATGCCCAAGATCATCTGCTGTGAGCCAACCGACACCATCAGCCCCCATTCCGGCGTCGGCATGCGAACACCTGCCCCGATGAATGACAGGCCAGCTGTCAGAAGGATCGCCATGCCAATCGAAATCGAAATCTGTACGATCGCCGGAGTCAGAGCATTGGGCAGGATGTGACGGAACATGATCTGTCCATCGGTTGCACCCGAACAGCGCGCGGCCGACACAAAGGGCCGATCACGCAAAGACAGTGTCTCCGCTCGGATGAGGCGCGCAAAGATCGGGATGAACAACACAGCCAGAACGATTGCGACGTTCCAGATTTCCTGTCCCATCACAGACACCAGAGCCATGCCTAAGACGAACACCGGAAAGGACTGGATAAAGTCGAAGATACGCATGACCAGCGTGCTGACCCAGCTGCGGTAGTACCCGACAAGTAGTCCGATCGGCACACCGATAAGGAAGGCGACGGCAACCGCCACTACAGAGATGAGCAGATTGATCCGTGTCGCAAAGATGATCCGAGAATAGATATCCATGCCAGACACATCCGTGCCCATCCAGTGCGCGGCAGATGGCGCCTGAAGAGATGCCAAAGGATCGGCCTCGGTCGGAGCGTACGTGGCCAGAAGCGGAGCGAAGATGATGGCAACGATCTGAAGCAGCAGCAGAGCTAGACCGAAGGTCGCGGCAGGACGGCCCACCAGGAAGACGAAGAAGTTCTTTATTTGTGTCATGATCGAACCTCAGGTCTGAATCCGCGGGTCGG
>AYNO01000207.1 GCA_000500915.1 Rhodobacter sp. CACIA14H1 | reverse complement strand
GCCCCCCCAAGCGCCCGGAACGGAGGCGTTCCGCCCTGCGTCTTCGGATGAATTGGCGGAATGGTATTTGGCCAACCCTGCGGCCACGCTGATCGCGGGGGCCACCGATGTGGGGCTTTGGGTGACCAAGGCGCTGCGCGACCTGTCTCCGGTGGCCTTCCTGAACGGGGTCACCGACTTGCAGCAGATCGAACGGCAGGGGGGGATGCTGCATGTGGGCGCTGGCGTCACCATCGCCGCGCTGCGCGAGGCGGTGGCGGAGCGGTTGCCGTCCTTTGGCGAGCTGCTGCGCCGCTATGCGTCGGAGCAGGTGCGGAACGCGGCGACGATCGGGGGGAACATCGCCAATGGCTCGCCCATCGGGGACGGGCCGCCCGCGTTGATCGCGCTGGGGGCCGTGCTGCATCTGCGGCGGGGGGAGGAGATGCGGTCTATCCCGCTGGAGTCCTTCTTCCTTGACTATCGCAAGCAGGACCGGCGGGCGGGGGAGTTCGTGGCGGGGGTCAGCTTCCCCGAAACCGCGCCTGCGCTGCGGTGTTACAAGCTGTCGAAGCGGTTCGATCAGGATATCTCGGCCGTCTGTGGCTGTTTCAACGTGACGGTGGAGGGGGGCCGCGTGACGGCGGCGCGGATCGCCTTCGGCGGCATGGCTGGTGTGCCGAAGCGGGCGGCGGCGGTGGAGGCGGCGCTGGTCGGCAGGGCGTGGGACGAGGCGACGGTGCGGGGGGCGATGGGTGCCTTTGCTGCCGACTTCACGCCGCTGAGCGACATGCGGGCGACGGCGGGGTATCGGCTGGAGGCGGCGGCGAACATGCTCTTGCGCTATTTCCATGACCTGAGCGGGGTGCCGGTGTCGGTGCTGGAGGTGCAGCCATGAGCATGGGCAAGCCACTTCCCCACGACGCCGCGCCGCTGCATGTGACGGGCGTGGCGCGTTATGTGGACGACATCCCGCTGCCTGCCGGGGCGCTGCATCTGGCCTTCGGCCTGTCGGATATCGCGCATGGGGAGATCGTTTCGCTGGACCTGTCCGCGGTGCGGGCCGCGCCGGGGGTGGTGGCGGTGCTGTCGGCTGCAGATTTCGACGAGATGCCGGATTGCAGCCCTTCGGTCCATGACGAGCCGCTGCTGGCTGTGGGCAAGGTGCATTATGTCGGCCAGCCCATTTTCCTTGTCGCCGCCGAAAGCCATCTGGCGGCGCGGAAGGCGGTGCGTCTGGCGAAGGTGGAGTATCGCCCGCTGCCCGCGCTGCTGACGGTGGATGATGCCTTGGCGGCGGGTAGCCGGTTCGAGCAGGGGCCGGTGGTGTGGACCAAGGGCGATCCGGCGGGGGCGCTGGCCAAGGCCGCCCGCACCGTGGAGGGCCGTTTCGAGGTCGGCGGGCAGGAGCATTTCTATCTGGAGGGGCAGGTTGCCGCTGCCCTGCCGCAGGAAGGGGGGGATGTGATCATCCACTCCTCCACCCAGCATCCGACCGAGATCCAGCACAAGGTTGCCCATGCCTTGCACTTGCCCATGAGTTCCGTGCGGGTCGAGGTGCGCCGGATGGGCGGCGGCTTCGGCGGCAAGGAATCACAGGGGAACGCCTTGGCGATTGCCTGCGCCGTGGTGGCCGTGCGGACGGGGCGGGCCTGCAAGATGCGCTATGACCGGGATGACGACATGGTCATCACGGGCAAGCGGCATGACCTGCGGATTCTTTATCGCGCGGGGTTTGACGGGCAGGGCCGCGTGACGGGGCTGGAGTTCACGCATCTGTTCCGCTGCGGCTGGTCGCAGGACCTGTCGCTGCCGGTGGCGGACCGGGCGATGCTGCATGCGGACAACTGCTATCACCTGCCGGATGTGCGGATCGAAAGCCACCGCCTGCGGACCAATACGCAGAGTGCGACGGCCTTCCGCGGCTTTGGCGGGCCGCATGGGATGGTGGGGATCGAGCGGGTGATGGATCATGTCGCCTTCGCGCTGGGCATGGACCCGCTGGAGGTGCGGCGCGTCAATTTCTATCGCGCGATGGCCGCGGCGGCGGGGGTTTCACCCCCGGACCCCCAGGGTATTTCGGCCGAGACGAAGGAGGCAGGGGTCGATCTGACTTCTCGCGGGGCGGCGGTGCCGGTGGGGTCCCATGTGCTGCCGGCGGACGGGCCGGTGCAGACGACGCCCTATCACATGCCGGTCGAGGATTTCGCCGGGCATGAGCTGGTGGCGGAGCTGGTGCGGACCTCGGACTATGCGGCGCGGCGGGCGGCGATTGCGGAATGGAACCGTGGGAGTGCCGTGCTGAAGCGGGGGATCGCGCTGACGCCGGTGAAGTTCGGGATTTCCTTCACGCTGACGCATCTGAACCAGGCGGGGGCGTTGGTGCATGTGTATCAGGACGGGTCCATCATCCTGAACCATGGCGGGACCGAGATGGGACAGGGCCTGTTCCAGAAGGTCGCCCAGGTGGTGGCGGGGGTGTTCGGGGTGGACCCTGCGGTGGTGAAGATCACCGCGACGGATACGGCGAAGGTGCCCAATACATCGGCCACTGCGGCCTCCAGCGGGTCGGACCTGAACGGGATGGCGGCGAAGGCGGCGGCGGAGATCATCCGCGGGCGGCTGGCGGCCTTCATCGCCGAGAAGCATCAGGTGAAGCCTGCGGCGGTGAAGTTCGTGGATGGCATGGTGCGCGTGGCGGGGGAGGAATACGACTTTGCCCGTGTCGTGGGCTGGGCCTATCAGGCGCGGGTGTCGCTGTCTTCCACCGGGTTCTATGCGACGCCGAAGATCGTCTGGGACCGGATGCGGGGCGTGGGACGGCCGTTCTTCTATTTCGCCTATGGCGCGGCGGTGACGGAGGTTGTGATCGACACGCTGACGGGCGAGAACCGCATCCTGCGGGCGGACCTGCTGCATGATACGGGGTCGAGCCTGAACCCCGCGCTGGATATCGGGCAGGTGGAAGGCGCCTATGTACAGGGCGCCGGATGGCTGACGACCGAGGAGCTGGTCTGGGACGGCAAGGGGCGGCTGGCGACCCATGCGCCGTCCACCTACAAGATACCGGCCTGTTCGGACCGGCCGCGCGTGTTCAACGTGGCGCTGTGGGGGCGGCCCAACCGCGAGGAGTCGGTGGGGCGGTCGAAGGCGGTGGGAGAGCCGCCCTTCATGCTGGGGATCTCGGCGCTCATGGCGCTGTCGGATGCGGTGGCGGCCTGTGGCGACGGGTCGGTCTATCCGGCGCTGGACGCGCCTGCGACGGCGGAGCGGGTGCTGGCGGCGGTGAAGCGGGTGCGTGGGGATGCGTAGGGGGAAGCGAAATTTGACGCAAATTTCGCGCCGAAATCTGCGCGCAGATTTCGCTGCGATTTCTGCGTTCAGAAATCGCTTTGGAGGCGCGGATGTTTGATCTGGATGCTCTTGCTGCCGCTGTTTCCTGCCATGGCCGCGTGGCGCGAGTGGTCGTTGCCGCGCATGACGGGTCGTCCCCGCGCGAGGTGGGGGCGGCGATGCTGGTCTGGGGGGCCGGGCAGTCGGGCACCATCGGCGGCGGGGCGCTGGAATTCGAGGCGGTGGCGCGGGCGCGGGGGATGCTGGCGGCGGGCGGTGCGCGGCTGGACCGCGAGGCGCTGGGGCCGAAGCTGGGGCAGTGCTGCGGCGGGGCGGTGACGGTGCTGACCGAGGTGTATGACGCTGCTGCGCTGCCTTTGCCGGAGGCGGGCGTGGTGGCGCGGGCGGTGGACGGGCGGGCGATGCCGCTGTCCGTCAGGCGGATGCTGGCGCGGGCGCGGGGCGAGGGGGTGATGCCTGTGCCTGCGCTGGTGCAGGGCTGGATGGTGGAGCCCGTGGCGCGGGCGGGGCGCGAGGTCTGGGTCTGGGGCGCGGGGCATGTGGGCCGCGCACTGGTCGCGGTGCTTGCGCCCTTGCCGGGGGTGGCGGTGACATGGGTGGATGTGGCGGCGGAGCGGTTTCCCGATGCCGTGCCGGAGGCGGTGCGCTGCCGCGTGGCCGGTGATCCTGCCGCGCTGGTCGCGGAGGCGCCCCTGGGGGCGGAGCATTACATCCTGACCTTTTCGCACGCGCTGGACCTTGAGCTGTGCCACCGGCTGCTGGCGCATGGTTTCGCTGCCTGCGGTCTGATCGGGTCGGCCACGAAACGGGCGCGGTTCAGGTCGCGGCTGGCGGCGCTGGGGCACGGGGCGGGGGAGATCGCAAGGATAGATTGCCCGATCGGCGATCCGTCCCTAGGAAAACACCCGCAGGCGATTGCGGTGGGGGTTGCCATGGCCTTCCTGCGCCGCGCGGGCACGAAGGAAAACGCGTCACGACAGGAGAACGCGGGATGACGGGGACGGGGAAGGAACTGCTGGCGGTCAGCGGTGTGACCAAGGCCTATCCGGGCGTGGTGGCCAACAGCGATGTGTCGTTTTCCATCAGCGAGGGCGAGGTCCATGCCCTGCTGGGGGAGAACGGGGCGGGGAAGTCCACGCTGGTGAAGATGATCTACGGGCTGGTGAAGCCCGATGCGGGAACGATGCGCTTTCGCGGGCAGCCCTACCAGCCGGCCGAGCCGCGGGCGGCGCGGGCGGCGGGCGTGGCGATGGTGTTCCAGCATTTCAGCCTTTTCGAGGCGCTGAACGTGGCCGAGAACGTGGCGCTTGGGATGGAGAACCCGCCGCCCATGCGGGAACTGGCGGGGCGCATCAAGGCGGTGAGCGAGGAATACGGGCTGCCGCTGGACCCGGGGCGGATGGTGGGCGACCTGTCGGCGGGCGAGCGGCAGCGGGTGGAGATCATCCGTTGCCTGCTGCAGGGCCCCAAGCTGCTGATCATGGATGAGCCTACATCGGTGCTGACCCCGCAGGAGGTGGAGATCCTGTTCAAGACGCTGCGGCAGTTGTCGTCCGAGGGGACGGCGATCCTATACATCAGCCACAAGCTGGAGGAGATCCGGGCGCTGTGCGACGAGGCGACGATCCTGCGGCGCGGGAAGGTCGTGGCGACCTGCACCCCGCGCGAGCGGTCGGCGCGGGAGATGGCGGAGCTGATGGTGGGTGCGACGCTGACGCCGCCTGCCCGGGCGGCGGCGCCGAAGGGCGGCATCGCGCTGGAGGTCACGGGTCTGTCGGTCGCGTCGCCCATCCCCTTCGGGACCAGTCTGAAGGATGTGACCTTCTCGGTGGCCAAGGGCGAGGTTCTGGGGATCGCCGGCGTGGCGGGGAACGGGCAGGACGAATTGTTGCTGGCCCTGTCGGGAGAGTTGCGCTGTGCGCCCGGGGCCGTGAGGATCGAAGGGCAGCCGATGGGCGACGCGGGGCCGAATGCGCGGCGGACGGCCGGTCTGGTGGCGGCGCCGGAGGAGCGGCTGGGCCATGCGGCGGCGCCGGACATGAGCCTTGTGGAGAATGCGCTGCTGTCGGGCGCGGTGCGCAAGGGGCTGGTGCGGCGTGGCTTCATCGACTGGGTGGCGACGGGGGAATTTGCGGCGGGGATCGTCAAGGATTTCGACGTGCGGACGCCGGGGACGCTTGTGGCGGCGCGGGCGCTTTCGGGGGGGAACCTGCAGAAGTTCGTTGTGGGGCGCGAGCTGTCGCAGGCGCCTTCGGTGATCGTGATCAACCAGCCGACATGGGGTGTCGATGCGGCGGCGGCGGCGGCGATCCGGCAGGCCATCCTTGACCGTGCGGCGGCGGGGGCGGCGGTGGTGGTGATTTCGCAGGACCTGGACGAGCTGCTGGAGATTGCCGACAACTTCGCCGCGCTGAACGAGGGGCGGATGACCCGCCCGCGCCCCGTGGAGGGGCTGACCATCGACGAGATCGGGCTGATGATGGGCGGCGCCCACGGGATGGAGGTCGCGCATCATGCAGGGTGATGGGCAAAAGTTTTCGAAAACTTTTTGCAAATTCCTTCGAAGGAATTTGGGGGTGCGGCAGGCTGGCCGCCGCGCGGGGTGGATGCCGCCGGGGGCGCTTTGCCCCCCGGACCCCCCGGGGATATCTGGGGACGGAAAATGTCGGGGGAGTTTCGGCATGGTGAGGCTTGAGAAGCGGCCGTCGCCGAGTGCCTTCTGGCAATGGGCGACGCCGGTGCTGGCGGTCGTGCTGACCATGATCGCAGGCGGGATCATGTTCGCCATGCTGGGCAAGGACCCGGTGGAGGCGATACGGACGATCTTCTGGGACCCGCTGTTCAATGAACAGTTC
>AYNO01000206.1 GCA_000500915.1 Rhodobacter sp. CACIA14H1 | reverse complement strand
ATAGAGGGGCGTGAAGCCGAAGCGCAGGATGTCCGGCGCGCGGAAGTCGCCGATGACGCCGCGGGCGATGAGCGCCTGCATGATGGCGTAGCCGTCGGCGTGGCGGAAGCTGACCTGCGATCCGCGCTGCGCATGGTCGCGGGGTGTGGCGAGGGTGAGACCGGGGCAGGCGGCTTCGACCCCCGCGATGAAGCGGTCGGTGAGGGCGAGGGAGCGGGCGCGGAGGTCGGCCATGTCCACCCCGTCCCAGATGTCCATCGCGGCCTCGAGTGCGGCGAGTTGCAGGATGGGGGGCGTGCCCACGCGCATCCGTTCGATGCCGCGACCGGGGCGGTAGTCGAGATCGAAGGCGAAGGGCGCGGCGTGGCCCAGCCAGCCGGAGAGGGCGGGCCGCGCCGCATCGGCGTGGCGGGGGGCGACGTAGATGAAAGCGGGGCCGCCGGGGCCGGAATTCAGGTATTTGTAGGTGCAGCCGACGGCGAAGTCGGCCTTGACCCCTGCAAGGTCCACGGGCAGGGCGCCTGCGGAATGGGCAAGATCCCAGATCGTCAGCGCGCCCTTGGCATGGGCCTTGGCGGTGATGGCGGCCATGTCGTGGCGGCGGCCGGTGCGGTAATCCACCTCGGTTATCAGGGTGACGGCGACGGTGTCGTCGATGGCGTCGATGACGTCTTCGGGCGCGACGGTCTTCAGCGCGTAGCCGTTGCCAAGGGTGCGGACGAGGCCGTCGGCCATGTAGAGGTCGGAGGGGAAGTTGCCGGTGTCCGACAGGATCACCCTGCGCGTCGGGTTCATCTCGAGCGCGGAGGCGAGCGCCTGATAGACCTTGATCGACAGCGTGTCGCCCATCACCACGGTGCCGGGTTCCGCGCCGATCAGGCGGGCGATGCGGTCGCCGATGCGGGCGGGCTGGTCCATCCATCCGGCCTTGTTCCAGCCGGTGATCAGCATCTGGCCCCATTCGTCGGTCACCGTCCGAGCCACCCGCGCCGCCGCCGCCTTCGGCAGGGGGCCGAGCGAGTTGCCGTCGAGGTAGATCACCCCGTCGGGCAGGACGAACTGGGCCTTGGTGGCGTCGAAGTCGGTGGGCATCGGTCACTCCTGTCTGTCGCGCCCGAAGGTGCCCTGTCCGTTCGGCGGTGACAACGGGGGCAGGCGGCGGATTTGGACGGCAAAGCGTCGAAAATGGCGGATGGCATCTTGCACTTCGCCGCGCGGGCGGAAAGAAGGGGGCGGACTGGCAAAGGGGAGAGTGCCGTTGCCCAAGTTCCTTGACCTGCCGCCCTTGTGGCTGGTGGCCTTTGTCGCCGCCGCCTGGGGGATCGACCATGTCCTGCCGCTGGACCTGTTCGGGCGGGCGGGCGACTTGGTTGCGGCCGTGCTGGCACTGGCCGGGGCGGGGCTGACCGGCGGGGCGGTGGCCGCGATGCGGGCGGCGCGGACGACGGTGATTCCGCATCTGATGCCGCGCGCATTGGTGACGGGGGGCGTCTTCGGGCTGTCGCGCAATCCGATCTATCTGGCGGATGCGGCCTTTCTTCTGGCGGCGATCCTGTGGATGGATGCGGTGCTGGCGCTGCCCCTGGTGGCGGGGTTCATGTGGCTGATCCGCAAGCGGTTCATCGAGGGCGAGGAGGCGCGGCTGCGGTCCGTCTTTGGCGACAGGTTCGAGGGTTGGGCGGCGCGGGTGCGGCGGTGGCTATGACGTCGCGCAACTGTGCGAAAGAATGTGTCGGATGATTGAAATATTCTTGCGTCGTGTTATGTGCGCGGGCAGAAACAACGGGATGCTGCAATCGCAGCGAGGATTGCCGAGGACGGGGGACGAAGCGTGAAGATCGGGGCACCGAGAGAGATATTCGAGGGCGAGAACCGGGTGGCGATGACGCCGGACTCGGTTCAGGCGCTGGCCAAGCTGGGCCATACGGCGGTGATCGAGGCGGGCGCGGGTGCCAGGGCCGGGTTTACCGACGCGGCCTATGAGGCGGCGGGTGCCGAGGTGGTGAAGGACGCGAAGGCGGTCTTCAAGGCGGCCGATGTGGTGGTCAAGGTGCGCGGGCCGGAGGCATCGGAAGCGGGCCTGCTGCGGCAGGGGCAGACGCTGATTTCCTTCTTCTGGCCGGCCCAGAACGCGGAGCTGCTGGAGCAGGTGGCCAAGCAGGGCGCGACGGTCGTCGCGATGGACATGGTGCCGCGGATTTCGCGGGCGCAGAAGATGGATGCGCTGTCGTCCATGGCGAACATCGCGGGCTATCGCGCGGTGATCGAGGCCGGGAACAATTTTGGCCGCTTCTTCACGGGGCAGGTGACGGCGGCGGGGAAGATCCCGCCGGCCAAGGTGCTGATCGTGGGGGCGGGTGTCGCCGGTCTGGCAGCGATCGGGACGAGCGTTTCGCTGGGCGCGATCACCTATGCGTTCGACGTGCGGCCTGAAGTGGCGGAGCAGATCGAGTCGATGGGGGCGGAGTTCGTCTTCCTTGAATTCGAAGCCTCGCAGGACGGGGCGGCGACGGGGGGCTATGCGGCCCCGTCTTCCCCCGAGTTCCGCGAGAAGCAACTGGCGAAGTTCCGCGAATTGGCGCCCGATATCGACATCGTCATCACCACCGCCCTGATCCCCGGCCGGCCCGCGCCGAAGCTGTGGACCGAGGACATGGTCAAGATGATGAAGCGCGGGTCGGTGATCGTGGACCTTGCCGCCGAACGCGGCGGCAACTGCGACCTGACGGTGCCCGACCAGAAGATCGTGACGGATAACGGCGTGACCATCGTGGGTTACACCGATTTCCCCAGCCGGATGGCGGCGCAGGCATCGACGCTCTATGCCACCAACATCCGCCACATGCTGACGGACCTGACGCCCAAGAAGGATGGCGTGATCCACCACAACATGGAGGATGACGTGATCCGCGGCGCGACCGTGGCGCATGAGGGGGCGGTAACCTATCCGCCGCCGCCGCCCAAGATTGCGGCCATCGCGGCGGCCAAGCCGAAGGAGAAGCCCAAGGAACTGACGCCCGAGGAGAAGCGGGCGAACGAACTGGCGGCGTTCAGGAAGCAGACGCGGGACCAGGTCGGGATGCTGGTCGTCGGCGGGGCGCTGATCCTTGCGGCGGGGCTTTATGCGCCCGCCAGCTTCATGAGCCATTTCATCGTCTTCGTCCTGTCGGTCTATGTCGGTGTGCAGGTGATCTGGAACGTGAGCCACTCGCTGCACACGCCGCTGATGGCCGTCACGAATGCGATTTCGTCGATCATCATCCTTGGCGCCCTGATGCAGATCGGGTCGGGCAACTGGCTGGTCGTCATTCTTGCCGCGCTGTCGGTCTTCATGGCGGGGATCAACATCTTCGGTGGCTTCATGGTCACCCGGCGCATGCTCGCCATGTTCCAGAAGTCGTAAGGAGCGCGCGGAATGGAATACGGATTTACGACCGCTGCTTACGTCGTCGCGGCAGTTCTCTTCATCCAGTCCCTTGGCGGGCTGTCGGGGCAGGAAAGCGCGAAACGCGCCGTCTGGTACGGGATCGTCGGCATGGCGCTGGCCGTGGCGGCGACGCTGTACGGGCCGGGGGCGGGGAACTGGCTGATCTCGTTGGTCATGGTCGCCGTGGGTGGCGTGATCGGCTGGTATGTGGCACAGCGCGTCCAGATGACGGAAATGCCGCAGCTTGTCGCCGCGATGCATTCGCTGGTGGGTCTGGCGGCGGTGTTCATCGGGTTCAATACCCATATCGAACTGACCGCGATTGCGGGGATGGACGAGGCGGCGCGTCAGGCGCTGACGGGCTTTGCGGCGAAGGTCGCCGAGAAGACGGCAGTGGAGGTGGCGATCCTGCGGGTGGAAACCTTCCTTGGCGTCTTCATCGGGGCCGTTACCTTCACCGGGTCGGTCATCGCCTTCGGCAAGCTGGCCGGAAAGGTGGACGGCAAGGCGAAGAAGCTGCCGGGTGGCCATGCGCTGAACGCGGGGGCGGCGATCATCTCGCTGGTGCTGCTGTTCGTCTATCTGCAGTCGGGCTCTACGCTGGCGCTGCTGGTCATGACGCTGGCCGCGCTGTTCATCGGCTATCACCTGATCATGGGGATCGGCGGGGCGGACATGCCCGTCGTGGTGTCGATGCTGAACAGCTATTCCGGCTGGGCCGCGGCGGCGATCGGCTTCTCGCTGTCGAATGACCTGCTGATCGTGGTGGGGGCGCTGGTCGGCTCCTCCGGTGCGATCCTGTCCTACATCATGTGCAAGGCGATGAACCGGTCGTTCATCAGCGTGATCCTCGGCGGGTTCGGGGGGACCACGGGCCCTGCGATGGAAGTGACGGGCGAACAGATCGCCATCGATGCCGAAGGCGTGGCGGCGGCGCTGAACGATGCGGATAGCGTCATCATCATCCCCGGCTACGGCATGGCGGTGGCGCAGGCGCAGCAGTCGGTGTCGGAACTGACGCGCAAGCTGCGGGCGAAGGGGAAGAACGTGCGCTTCGCCATCCACCCCGTCGCGGGGCGTCTGCCCGGCCACATGAACGTGCTGCTGGCCGAGGCGAAGGTGCCTTACGACATCGTGCTGGAGATGGACGAGATCAACGAGGACTTCCCCGAAACGGACGTCGCCATCGTGATCGGGTCGAACGACATCGTGAACCCCGCCGCGCAGGAAGACCCGAACAGCCCCATCGCGGGGATGCCGGTTCTGGAATGCTGGAAGGCGAAGCAGGTCTTCGTGTCCAAGCGCGGGCAGGGGACGGGCTATTCGGGGATCGAGAACCCGCTGTTCTACAAGGAGAACACGCGGATGTTCTATGGCGATGCGAAGAAGTCGATCGATCAGCTCCTGCCGATGATCGAGTGACCGGTCAGGTTTGATGCCGGATGGAAGGCCCCGCCCGCAAGGACGGGGCCTTTTGCCGTGCGGGGGAAGGCGGAAATGCGGGCGTAGGGTGCGCCATGGCGCACCCTACAGGGCTTTTGTGCAACAGCAGCATTGCATACCCCGGTATTCCTGCAATCTTGTGGAACCGGACCGCGCAGCGGCCTAACTCGCGGGAAAGACAGGCAGGACGACCATGGCCACCATCGCAGACCACCCGCTTCGCTATGCGCTTGTGAACGAGCTTCACGCGCGTCCCTTCCCGTCGCTGGAAGTGCCGTGCCATGCCGTCTATGTGGCGATCAAGGAACCGGTGGATGCCGCCAACCGCGACCGGGCAAAGGACCGGGCGCATCTGCTGGCGCTGCTGGACCGCAACGGGTCGGCCCATCCGCAGCCGGAGGCCACGCATTTCTCCGGCCCCATCGGGCGGCATGACCTGAAATGGGAAAGCCATACCGAGTTCGTCACCTATTCCGCCTTCGGCCCCGGCCTGTCGGACCGCCCCTTCGACCCCGCCGAGGCGGAGGTGTTTCCCGAGGACTGGCTGTCCGCCGCGCCCGGCAAGCGCATCTGTTCCGTCCTGATCCGCGTCGAGGAGATGCCGGAGGAGGACGAGGCGGTGCTGGCCAAGCTGGAGGACTGGTTCGTTCCCGAAAGCCTTGCCGTCAGCCGTGTGGTGGATGGCGCGGCCATCGTGGCGGGGGATTTCCGCATCGATCCGGCGGGGCATATGCGCTTTGCCGTCTTTGTCCGTCCCGGCACGGGCAGCCGGCGTGTCGGACGGATCGTGCAGCGGCTGTGCGAGGTGGAGACCTATCGGTCGATGTCCATGCTGGGGCTGATGCGGTCGCGGCAACTCACGGCGCGGCTGAACGCGCTGGACCCGAAGCTGATGGCGCTGGTGTCGGCGCTGGACACGACGGAGCGGTCGCCCGAGGCGGCGCTGCATGAGCTGCTTGCGATCTCGTCCGAGCTGGAGTCGCTGGCGGTGCAGTTTTCCTTCCGCTTCGGGGCGACGGCGGCCTATGAGGCGATCGTGAACCAGCGGATCGAGGTGATGCGCGAGGCGCGGATTCAGGGCCGCCAGACCTTCGGCGAATTCATGATGCGCCGCTATGACCCCGCGATGCGGACGGTGAAATCTGCCGAGGCGCGGTTGAAGAGCATGGCGGAACGGGCGCAGCGGGCGGCGGAACTGCTGCGGACGCGGGTCGATGTGGAACGGTCGGCGCAGAACCAGAAGCTGCTGGAAAGCATGGACCGGCGGGCCGACATGCAGTTGCGGCTGCAGCGGACGGTCGAGGGGCTTTCGACGGTTGCGATC
>AYNO01000205.1 GCA_000500915.1 Rhodobacter sp. CACIA14H1 | reverse complement strand
CTTGAACGATCTACAGATAATGAATGTGAAGCCGGGACAGGAGGCCATCGGGATTGCCGCTGACATCCTGCTCGTGTTTCTGACGCTAAACCACCTTCTCAGCTGGCTGGGTGATCTGCATAGCTTCAAGGGTTGGAACAGCGAAACCAAGGTCAGCGGCGTGTCGCGAATGGGGTTTGGCGGCAGTCCACTGCAAAGCAAGTTTGAAGCTGCGCTTGGGGAACTGTCCAACCTGCGATCGAACGCAGAGACCAAGTTGAAGGATGGAGGAGCGGCCCAAATCAGCGACCTGCTGTCAAAAGCGGACCAAATGGTTGGGCAACTGGACACGATGAACAAGTCGGTTAGGCGTCTGAGCCTACATGCAGGGCTGTACTTCTGGGGTTGGTTTATGGCGATGCCAGTGGGTCTGGCGGCATATGCGCTTTGGCTCTAACCACATGAAAAGACTGTGTTACCTCAGTGTTCTGTGTTACTGTGTTCAACATAGCAAAACCTATATATGGTGAAGCAGCACTACATAGCACATTCTGTAGCACATTCATTCCGTGCAGTTTATATGCGTTTACTATCAATGGCTTATCGTCAAGCCAAATCTTGAAAATCCGCGTGTCGCTGGTTCGATTCCGGCTCTGGGCACCATTTTTACCCTAAAAAATCAAAGACTTACACATAACACACTTTCGAGTTCGTGCGTTGCACAGTCATAGCACACTTCTGCCAGCGTTATTGCGCTAGTTCAGCAGCAGCGCGACTCGTTTGCTGTGTTGAACACAGTGAGCTGGATTGGTGTGCTGAACACAGCGAGTTGGGTTGCTGTGGTAACATGGTGGTTGCTGGGCTTCAGGGCAGAACGAGAGCTTTTCAGCACATCTGGCGTCAGCTGCACCCCAAGTGTGCTGACATAGCTGGATCGTGCTGTCAGGCTCGCCGAGTGCGTCAGTTGCTGTGGTAACACAGTATCCGTCAACCACTGCTGTATTTGCATTCGCCACCTGAGCCCTGCTATTCCGACGCAGGGGCACTGGGGACACACGGAATGAAACGGGCTAGCGACGCAACTATCCAACAGCGGACAGCCAATGCTCAGCGCAAGAGCGTCTACTGGGCCAACATCATCTTAGCCATGATCCCGGTCGTGAACGGCTTCTACTATTTTGGCGCGGGTGGACGTGTCGCCATGGTCGCCGAACGACCTTGGCCCTTGCGACTACTGTATCTGGCATTTGGGGCCGTGCTGCTGTTCCTACCAGTACTGGCCATAGCCATGAACATGCTCCTGGTCGAAGCATTTCATGTGAACCCGGAACTAGGCGACATGGCCATGTGGACGGGGTATTTCCTGACCGGGATTGTGATTGGCGTGGCGCATACACGCATCGCGCTCAAGCTGGGCGCAGCTTAGGACTGGGGCTCGCTGGGCTGCCGGAACATGTCAGCAATCCGCTGGCTGTTGGCGTCGTCTGCGGCCTTCGCGCGGGTGGCCAAGCTCTGCAAACGCCAGATAAGTAGACCCCCAAGCCCGGCGTGATACGGGACGGTGAACAGCAGCACCCAGACCAGCATTTCAAAGCTGTCGAACAGCCATGCGATCGCTGCCACTGCCAGTGAGGCAAGGAACGATACGATCAGTGCGACCAAGATGGGCAGGCCATTTGCGCCGTTGATCCGGGCAGTAATCGCCGAACGATCCGCCCAGAACCCCAGCAGGATGATGGCCAGCGACAGGCTAAAGGCGATGCTCAGGAAGATGGTCATGCAGATGCGTTTCTTTGATTTCCGAAAGTGCAGCGTAGCCGTTGCTGGGCTGGATGCAATGGTAGCGCAGCACTTCAACCTTGACCTATGTCATCGCCTCACCTGTCGGATCGGGGCAGCATCGTATCACGTTGACCTGACGCTGGAGGAACGATGATGATGAACGGTTTTGGTACTGGCATGGGGTTCGGCGCTGGCATCGGCATGTTGCTGATACTCGTTTTGGTGGTCTTGGCCATAGCTGCGCTGATCAAGTACCTGCGCTCGTGAGTTAAGCGAGGGCCGGTGGGGTCTGGGTTGCTGGTGGGACACAGCGAAGTGCATCGCGACCACGCTCAACGAGAGCGGCAGAAGGTTGGTGTTGTTCTTGGCGCTCACTGATTGCGCGAACATTGTGCCACTGCGGTCGGGCTCCCTGAGTGCGTCAGTGGCTGGTGTAACACAACGTATTGGGTTGCTGACGAAATACAGTGTCGTCAAAGCTGGTACCCTCAACGACAGCGGTAGAATGCAAGTGTTCGCTTGGCATTCTCACACAGTTTTGGACCAACGGCTGTGCTTTTATCGCTCAACCTGTTGCTGTCGTAACATATCATACCGACACCGAAAGAAGGTTGACCTTCTAGCTAGGTTTCCAACTTATCGAGTTGTTCGATACAACCTTGAAGAACGGACCCACCTACAATGCCTGCTGCTTCCTTACCGCTCGGCATCCGTGAGAATTTGGGTCAGTTCACACACCAACTCATCCAAGTTCTGCTGGTTGGTTTCGCCATTGGCATGACCCGCACCGTCATCCCTGCGCTGGCAGAAACTGAATTCGGCGTGGTTCGAGGGTCTTTCCTCATGTTGACGGTCTTCGTGATGGCCTTCGGCGTGGTCAAGGCTGTCATGAACTTCGTTGCAGGCCGCTTGTCGGAACGCATCGGGCGCAAGCGTGTGCTTCTTCTCGGTTGGCTTGTTGCACTGCCAATCCCGATCATGATCTGGGCGGCACCAAACTGGAGCTGGATCGTCGCATCGACGGTGTTGCTGGGTGTCAATCAGGGCCTCTGCTGGTCAATGACACAGACATCCAAGCTCGACATCACGCGCGCCGACCAGCGCGGTCTTACAATGGGTTTGAACGAGTTTTCGGGGTATGTTGGTGTCGCACTGGCCGGTGTCATAACCGCCTATTCTGCCGAGGCGTTGGGCGCGCGGCTTGGCCTTCTTGTCTTCGGAATGGCGGTGGTGGTGCTTGGCATCTTTCTGACCGTGGTCTGGATCAAGAACACCCTGCCTTGGGCAAAGGCGGAAACGGCGGCACACAAGACAGCCCGCCGCGCTATCCCAAAGGTGTTTCGGACCATCCTGATACGGGAGAGGTCTTTGCCCTGATGACGTGGCGTGACCGACGGCTGGCTGCCCTGTCGCAGGCGGGGTTGGTCGAGAAATTCGTCGATGCATTGGTCTGGGTGATCCTGCCCGTTTACCTGACTACCAACGGTGCCAGCCTGACCCAGATGGGCTGGATCGGTGGGTGTGTACGGCTTCGTCTGGGGGGCTTCGCAGCTTGTCACAGGTCGCCTGTCTGACCATGTCGGGCGCTTCTGGCCGAGCGTGCTTGGCATGTGGATCTGCGGGGCGGGCGTCGCGTCGATCGCCATAGGAGACAATGCCCTTTGGTGGGCAGTTTCCGCGGGGATCGCGGGGTTCGGTATGGCGCTGCTGTATCCGAACCTCGGCGCAGCGGTTGCAGATATCACTCCCCCTGCTTGGCGTGGATCGGCTATCGGCATTTACCGCTTCTGGCGTGACTTGGGTTACGGAATCGGGGCGCTTGGGCTCGGACTTGCCGCCCATCTTGCGGGGGCGCTGGAGGCGGCATTCTGGTTCGTCGGCCTTTCGATGTTCATATCAGGGGCGCTTCTTTACTTTTGGGGTGAAGAAACGCATCCACGCCTGAACCCGGAGCATTCGGCATTTCGGGAAAACGAAGCAGAAAAGAGCGCAAAATGAACGCGGATTGGATCGAGCAGTTTCCTGGACTATCCAAGTTGGAGCCGGCGATCAGAGATGTGCTGACACGCAAAAGTGCGGTCGTCACGGTGCGCGAAGGATCGGTGATCTTTGGTCCCGGAAAATCGCCAGAAAATCTTCTCCTTCTGCTTGAGGGCCGGGTCAGGGTGCAGCAGGTGTCGGAGGCCGGTCGTGAAATCGTTCTGTACAGGGTCGAAGCGGGGCAAAGCTGCGTGCTGACCACGGCCTGTCTGCTGGCCCATGAAGGTTATTCGGCCGAGGGGATCGCCGAGACCGACGTCCGTGCGGTCGCCATCCCCCGGACCGTCTTCGATGACCTGATCGCCCAGTCCGTCACGTTCCGCACGTTCATCTTCACGGCCTATTCCAAGCGCATCACGGATTTGTTCCAGATCATCGAGGACATAGCCTTCCAGCGTGTCGACATCCGCCTTGCGCAGAAGCTGCTGGATCTCGAGCGAGGGACGGGCCAGATCAAGGCCACGCACCAGCAGTTGGCCGCCGAACTCGGGACGGCACGAGAGGTCATCTCGCGCCAACTGGGAGAGTTCCAGCGCAGGGGCTGGATCAGGCAGTCACGCGGATCGGTAGAACTTGTGGAGCCGGATGGGCTTGAGAGATTGGCGGCTCTGGACGCGGCCTGAGGTAGAGGCTGTGGCTGTTCAGCCAACCCGGTAAGGCTGCCAGCACAAGCACGGCATTTCCCTGCCTCCGGCGATGTCGTCTGACAAAGTTCTTGGGTTTGGTGACATCGTTACTGAAAGGTGATTCTGAGAGTCCTAAACGGGTTCCAATCTCTAGAGGAGCTCTGGACCCATGCTTGCCACGAAAAGAAACATCGCTGAGCAATCGGCCGCCATCAAGGCTGGGGTGAAGTGATGCTGGAACTCTCCGTCATCGAAACGGCCTTCACCCCTTGGCAATCGCTTGCTGGCGGCGTCCTGATCGGCTTGGCCTCTGTCCTGCTGATGCTATCACTCGGCCGGATCATGGGGGCGACCGGCATTCTTGCAGGTGTTCTCACGCCGTCCGCCCATCCCGACAAAGGCTGGCGCCTTGCGATTTTGGCTGGAATGGTCAGTGGTCCGCTTGCACTGCTGGTGCTGACCGGAGCGATGCCCGCGGTCGAAGTACCGGTGTCGATGCCCATGCTTGTCCTTGGCGGTTTTCTGGTCGGGATTGGCGTCACCTACGGTTCTGGTTGCACGTCCGGGCACGGTGTCTGCGGCATGGCGCGCCTGTCGCGCAGGTCGATTGCGGCGACGCTGACCTTCATGCTGACCACCGGCCTGACCGTCTACATGATCCGCCACGTTCTGGGAGCCTGAACCATGCGCCTTGTTTCGACCTATCTTATCGGCCTGATCTTTGGCGTGGGCATCTCCATCTCTGGCATGGCGAACCCCGCCAAGGTGCTGAACTTCTTCGACATAGCGGGCACTTGGGACCCAAGCCTTGTCTTCGTGATGGGGGGCGCCGTTGTTGTGGCCTTCTTTGGCTACAAGATCGTGTTGCGCAGACCGACCCCGGTCTTGGATGCTAAGTTTCACTTGCCCGACAACCCGCGCATCGACGCACGCCTACTTGGCGGGTCGGCGCTCTTCGGGATTGGTTGGGGCATTGCTGGCTTCTGTCCGGCGGGGCGCTGCCTGCCTTGGGCACCGGACAGATCGATGTCTTCGTCTTTGTCGCTGCCCTAATCGCTGGAATCTTTGCCGCCAAGCGCCTGATTGCCCTGACCCATGCCCGAGCCGCGCGCGTCCTGCGCCCCGAAACCTGAAACTTCGAGGATACCGATATGAACGCCTATCCGATCGACATCTCTGTCAAGCCCGAGGTTGAGGCTTTCTTCGACCCCGCGACAAACACCATCAGCTATGTGGTGAAGGACCCTTCGTCGAAGGCTTGCGCCGTCATCGACTCGGTGATGGACATCGATTACGCGGCGGGGCGGATCACCTATGCTCACGCTGACGCAATTATCGATTACATCCGCAAGAACGAGCTGAAGCTCGAGTGGATCATCGAAACCCATGTCCACGCGGACCATCTGTCGGCTGCGCCTTACATCCAGCAGGCTTTGGGCGGCAAGATCGGGATCGGCGAGAAGATCATGGTCGTGCAGGAAACTTTCGGGAAGATCTTCAACGAAGGGACCGAGTTCCAGCGTGATGGCAGCCAGTTTGATGCCCTGTTCAAGGATGGCGACACCTATAGTGTGGGCAACATGCACGCTGTGGCCATCTACACGCCCGGCCATACACCAGCTTGCATGGTGCATGTGATGGGGGATGCCGCTTTTGTCGGCGACACGCTGTTCATGCCCGATGGCGGATCGGCGCGTGCAGACTTCCCCGGCGGCGATGCAGCAACGCTGTACGACAGCATTCAGAAGGTTCTGGCCCTGCCGGACGAGACGCGCCTGTTCATGTGCCATGACTACGGCCCGAACGGCCGCGACATCCAGTGGGAGACC
>AYNO01000204.1 GCA_000500915.1 Rhodobacter sp. CACIA14H1 | reverse complement strand
CGAGGTCTGGACCGTCGCCCCCGCCTTCGAACAGTCGGGCGTCGGCCATTGCATCAGCTACACGCATCCCACGATGATCCTGAAGCTGGCCCCGCGCCGCTATGCCGCCGAAGGCAGCCCCGCCGATTGCGTGCTGGCGGGGATCTACGACGTGCTGCAGGGGGCGAAGCCCGATCTTGTGCTGTCCGGCGTCAATCGCGGAAACAACGCGGCCGAGAACGTGCTTTATTCCGGCACCATCGGCGGCGCGATGGAGGCGGCGCTGCAAGGCATCCCCGCCATCGCCCTGTCGCAATATTTCGGCCCCGAACAGGACGGCCTGGCCGACCCGTTCGAAGCCGCCCGCGTGCATGGCCCTGCCGTCATCCGCGCCCTGCTGGACAAGGGCATCTGGACGCAGGACGACTACCGCACCTTCTACAACGTGAACTTCCCGCCCCTTCCCGCCGCCCGCGTGAAGGGCACGAAGGTCGCGGCACAGGGCTTCCGCCGCGACACCTCCTTCAGTGCCGAGGCGCAGATTTCGCCCACCGGTCGGCGCTACATCTGGATCAAGGGCGGCCCGCAGCACACCCCCACCGCGCCGGGCACCGATGCCGCCGTCAATCTGGACGGCTGGATCGCCGTCACCCCCCTGCGGGCGGACCTGACGGCGCATGACCTGCTGGCAGAGCTGGAGGCGCGGCTCGCATGACGGGACCGGCGGGGTTCGATGACGAAGACTCCGCGGCCGAACGCAAGATGCGCTTCCTTTTCACCCTGCGCTCGCGCGGCGTCACCAATGCCCGCGTCCTGTCGGCGATGGAGGCCATCGACCGCGGCCTCTTCGTGCGCGGCCTCTTTGCCGAACGCGCCTACGAGGACATGCCCCTTCCCATCGCCTGCGGCCAGACCATCAGCCAGCCCTCCATCGTCGGCATCATGACGCAGGCGCTGGACGTGCAGCCCCGCGACAAGGTGCTGGAGGTGGGCACGGGGTCGGGCTATCAGGCCGCGATCCTGTCGCAGCTGGCCCGCCGCGTCTATACCGTGGACCGCCACCGCCGGCTGGTGCGAGAGGCGGACGACCTGTTCCGCAGCCTCGATCTGACCAACATCACGGCCATTGCGGGCGATGGCAGTTTCGGCCTGCCCGAACAGGCCCCCTTTGATCGCATCATCGTGACGGCGGCGGCCGAGGACCCTCCGGGCCCCCTATTGGCGCAACTGAAATTGGGCGGTATCATGGTCCTGCCCGTCGGGCAGTCCGACACGGTGCAAAGCCTGATCAAGGTGACGCGCACCGAAAGCGGCTTCGACTACGACGAACTTCGCCCCGTGCGCTTCGTGCCGCTGGTCGAAGGCATCGGCACGGAATGAATTTGAACGGCTCCGGGACCCCAACCCGGACGGCAGAGAGGCAGAGCATGACGAAGGCATTTCCCGCATTGCGCGTCCCCCCCTTCCGCGTTCTGGGCCTGACCACGGCCCTCGCCGCGCTCTCGGCCTGCCAGGGGGGCGGCGGGAACCTGATGTCCGACCTCGACTGGGACTTCCGCGGCGGCGGCAACGCGCTGGACACCAGCGCGGCGGCGCAGCAGGCCACCGCCGCCCGCCCGATGCCGGATGCGAACGGCGTCATCTCCTATCCCGGCTATCAGGTCGCCGTGGCCCGCCGGGGCGACAGCGTGGGCAGCGTGGCCGCCCGCGTCGGCCTCAGCGCGGGCGAACTGGCCAGCTACAACGCCATCCAGCCCAACGCCCCCCTTCGCGAGGGCGAGATCCTCGCCCTGCCCCGCCGTGTCGCCGCCGCAGGCACGACCGGCGCGGCGGGCGCCCCGATCACGGGCGGCAATGTCGCCTCGGCCCCCATGGCGACGGCGGGCGCGGTCAGCGTCACCTCCATCGCCACCACCGCGCTGGACCGCGTGGACAGCCGCACCCCCGCCGCCACCGCCACACCCGCCGCGCAGCCGAAACCGGATGACAGCGCCCTGGGCGGCATGGCCCCGACCCGCCACCAGGTGAAGCGCGGCGAAACCGCCTTCTCCATCGCGCGGATGTACAACGTCTCGGCCCGTGCGCTGGCGGACTGGAACGGGCTCGGCTCCGACCTTGCGGTGCGCGAGGGGCAATATCTGATGATCCCGACGCCGACCGGCGCCCCGCCCGCGAAACCGGTCGAGGTGGTCACCGCCCCCGGCCAGGGGTCGCCCACGCCGGAACCGCCCTCGGCCTCCAAACCCCTGCCGGACGAAGAGACACCCCCCGCCGCCAAGGCGGCCGAGGCAAAGCCCGCCTCGCCCGATCTGGGCGGGCAGCGCACCACGGCCTCGGCGGCGCAATTCGTGATGCCTGCCGCCGGCAACATCATCCGCGGCTATGCCCCGCCCAAGAACGAGGGGATCGACATCGGCGCCCCCGCCGGAACGCCGGTCAAGGCGGCAGCGGCAGGCACCGTGGCGGCCATCACGCAGGACACGGCGCAGACGCCCATCATCGTCATCCGCCACGATGGCGGGCTGCTGACGGTCTATGCGGGCGTGGCGGGCACCACGGTCAAGAAGGGCGACAAGGTCGCGCGCGGGCAGACGATCGCCAATGTCCGGTCGGGCAACCCGTCCTTCCTGCATTTCGAGGTGCGGCGCGGCGCGGCCAGCACGGACCCGATGCCCTTCCTGAAGTAACCCGCCGCGTTGCGCGGGGCCTTCGGCCGCCGGGGCTTTGCCCCGGACCCCAGGGTATTTGGGCCGAGATGAAGGGACGGGGCAGTCCGGGGCGAAGGGCCGGCGCGGCGACTCCGCGTCACGCAACGCCCGTCAGACCCGCACGCCTTCCCGCGCGGCCAGATCGCAGAAGAACTGCCACGCCACGCGCCCCGACCGGCCGCCCCGCGTCGCCTGCCATTCCACGGCCTCCGCCCGCAGCCGGTCCTCCGGCACCGACAGGCCATGCGCGGTGCAATAGCCGCGGATCATGTCCAGCCATTCGTCCTGCGTGCAGGGGTGGAAACCCAGCCACAGCCCGAACCTGTCGGACAGCGAGACCTTCTCCTCCACGGCTTCGGTGGAATGGATCGCCGCCTGCGTCTCGTTCTCGATCATGTCGCGGGGCATCAGGTGGCGGCGGTTCGACGTGGCATAGAAGACCACATTGTCGGGCCGCCCCTCGATCCCGCCATCCAGCACGGCCTTCAGGCTTTTGTAATGCTGGTCGTCATGGGAAAAGGACAGGTCGTCGCAGAACAGCACGAAGCGCCGCTCCGCCGCCCCGCGCAGCATCGCCAAGAGCCGCCCCACGGAGGGCAGGTCCTCGCGGCTGAGTTCCACGATCTTCAGGTCGAACCCTTCCGCCCGCACCGCCGCATGGACCGCCTTCACCAGCGAGGACTTCCCCATCCCCCGCGCCCCCCAGAGCAGGGCGTTGTTCGCAGGCAGTCCGGCCGCGAAATGCCGCGTATTGGCCAGCAGCGTGTCCCGTGCGCGGTTCACCCCCACCAGCAGCGACAGGTCCACCCGCGACACCCGCGCCACGGGGTCCAGACGGTCCGGCCCGGTGTGCCAGACAAAGGCCTCGGCCCCGAAATCCGGGGCCGGGGCGGCGGCAGGGGCCATCCGCTCCAGCGCGGCGGCGATGCGTTCCAGTGCGTGACTCACGCCTTGGCATCCCCGCTGTCTTCATCCTCGTCCACCCAGGTCCCTTCGGCCCGCATCCGCGCCTCGCGCTGCTTCTCGATCCGACGGATCAGGAAGATCGACACCTCGTAGAGCGGATAGATCGCCGAGAACATGATCATTTGCGACATCACATCCGGCGGCGTCACCAGCGCGGCCAGCACGAGGATCAGCACGATCGCGTATTTCCGCATCGCCGAAAGCCCCCGGGACGTGACCAGCCCCGCCTTGCCCATCAGCGTCAAAAGCACCGGCAGCTGGAAGCACAGGCCGAAGGCCATCACGAAGCCCGTGGTCAGCGACAGGTACTGCTCCATCGACCCCTGGAAGACGATGCCTGCCGGCGCCTCGGTCGCCACCTCGCCGGTTGCGACACTGCCGCCGAAGTTCTGCTGGAAGTCCAGGAAGAAGCTGAACGCGATCGGCAGCACCACGTAATAGGCAAAGGCCGCCCCCGCGATGAACATGGCGGGCGAGGCGAGGAGGAAGGGCAGGAAGGCCTGCTTTTCCGACCGGTAGAGGCCCGGCGCCACGAAACGCCACATCTGGAAGGCGATCACCGGAAAGGACAGGGCAAAGCCGCCGAGGACGGAAATCTTCACCGCGACGAAGAACCCTTCCTGCAGCTTGATCAGCACCAGCCCGCAATCCTGGTTCCGCGCCGCCAGCGCGTCGCAGATCGGATGGGTCAGGAAGTTGAAGATCGGGTTCCAGACGGTGAAACAGGCAACCATCGCCACCATGAAGGCCGCCAGCGAATAGAGGATGCGCGTCCGCAGCTCCGCCAGATGCTCGATCAGCGGGGCCGAGCTGTCGTCGATCTCGTCAGGCTTGGCACTCATGTCATTCCTCGCCCGTCAGGCCGTCGATGATGTCATCCGCCGCGCCGTCCTTGCGCGGGGTCTGCGGCGGCGCGGGCGTCGTCTGCCCCACCGCCCGCAGCTTTTCGGCCGCCTCCGCCGCGATGGCCTTGCGCTGCGCCTGCTGTTCGGCCAGCGCCGCCGTGGCGGGTCCCATCGGCGCCGCCTCTGCCACCGCCCCGGCGGCGGGGGCCGCGGCGGGTGTCACCGGCGGCATCGGCGGCGGCTTCAGCGGGGCCGATGTCGGCTTGGCCGCATTCTTCAGCGGGTCCCACTTCTCGAACTTGTCGGCAGCGGATTTCACCGCCTCCAGCCCCATCGCCTTGGGCGACGTGACCGTCTTCAGGTCCTTCGCCACCTCGTCCACGCCGCTTTCCTTTGCCGCCTGCTCCATCGCGCGCGAAAACTCCCGCGCCATGGACCGCGCCTTGGCGGTAAAGCGTCCCAGCGTCCGGAACATCTCGGGCAGGTCCTTCGGGCCGATCACGATCAGCGCCACCACCCCGATGACCAGAAGTTCGGCCCAGCCGAAATCCATTCCCGTTCCTCCGTATCGGCGCGGTCAGCGCACCGGGTCCGGCCGCCTGTCGCGGCGCGGCCCGACCGTGACTCAGGCCTTGTCCTTCTCCGCCGTGTCCGGCGTCACATCGCGGGCGGTCGTCGCGGCCTCGGCCTCGATCTCGGCCTTGCCGTCGTTGACGCCCTTCTTGAAGGCGGTGATGCCCTTGCCCACCTCGCCCATCAGCGACGAGACCTTGCCCCGCCCGAACAGCACCAGCACGACGATCGCGATCAGGATCAGGCCCATCGGGCCGATATTGTTGAACATGGTCAGCTCCATCCGTAAGGGCCGCAGTCCGGCCCGGTCCCCGTTCCCTGCGATGTTTAGGCCCGCAGGCGCGGCGCTTGGAAGGGGGGTTTTCCCTTTCCCCCACGCTCTACTGACAGTATTTTGTCAGTAGCACCCGCCAGGCCTCCGGTCCCATGAAACGCGACGACCGCCTCTTCGACCTCATCCAGATCATGCGCGACGGCAGGCTGCACACGGCGGCGGAACTGGCGGCGCGGCTGGGCGTGTCGCCCCGCACGATCTGGCGCGACATGGGGATGATGGCCCGCACCGGCCTGCCGGTCGAAGGCGAACGGGGTCTGGGCTACATCCTGCGGACGCCCCTGATGCTGCCCCCCACCCTGCTGACGCAGGACGAACTGGACACGCTGGCCGAAGCCCTGCGCCACATCGCCGAGGACGAGACGCACCCCCGCCACCGCCCCGCCCGCAGCCTGCTGACCAAGATCGCCACCCTCATGCCGCAGGCCGGGATAGACCCCGAAGACTGAAGCCCGAAGACTGCCGACAGACCCTGTCAGTTGCCCCCTGCCATAACCGCCCCATCGCAGCGCAACCAGAGGAGACCGCGATGGATAAAACCGCCCCGACCGCCCGTGTGGCCGAAATCGTCACCTTCCGCCTCGTCGCAGGCAGCACGGCAGAGGCCTTCGTCGATGCCGCCCGCGCCACGGAACCGCTGCTGCAGGCGCAGCCCGGCTTCCTGCGCCGCCGCCTGACACGGGGCGCGGACGGGCTCTGGACCGATTTCGTCGAATGGTGCGACCTGCCCGCCGCCCATGCCGCCGCCGAAGCGGTGATGCAGGCCCCCGTCTTCGCCCCCTTCATGGCGATGATCGAAGGCCCCTCCGTCACCCTGCGCCACGACGCCGTCGCGCTGGAGATGGATTGACCGCAGGCCAAGGCCCCGCCACCCTGCCGCCATGCGCCGCACCGACCGCCTCTTCGAACTGATCCAGATCCTGCGCGACGGGCGGCTCCACACCGCCCGCGACATGGCGGACCGGCTGGAGGTATCGACCCGCACGCTCTGGCGCGACATGGCGACGCTCATCGCCTCCGGCCT
>AYNO01000203.1 GCA_000500915.1 Rhodobacter sp. CACIA14H1 | reverse complement strand
GTCGCCGAGCCGGACCTTCTTCAAGGTGATCATGCCGCTGATCCGTGCCGGGGTGAGTTTCGGGGGCGCTGTTCGCCTTCGTCACGTCCTTCGACGAGGTGGTGGCGGTGCTGTTCATCGCGGGGCCGGACCAGCAGACCATCCCGCGCCAGATGTGGAACGGCATCCGCGAGGCGATTTCGCCCGCCATCCTTGCGGTGGCGACGATCCTTGTGGTGATTTCCATCGCGCTGCTGGCGACGGTGGAACTGCTGCGGCGGCGGTCGGAGCGGCTGCGGGGCGTGACGCCGCATTGATCCCCCCCGGGGGGGTGATTTTTCTGCGAAAAGTCGGGGCCGCGCCGGTGAGGGCGCGGCCTTGTGCATCCGGCGCAAGGTGGAGCGACGGGGCGGAACGGTGGGACATCGCCCGTGGCCCAGAGCCACGGGCGGCGGCCGTCCCGCCCCACCGGGGCGGTCGCATGCCGTGCATGCCGCCACCCCGCGGTGCGACCGCCACCCTAACGATGGCCAGAAGCTACGGAAGTATCTGCAACCAGACCCAGATCGTCCCGATGCTGAGGGCCGTCGCGATCAGCACGGTGGATGCCGCGACCCGTTTCGCCACGCCGTAGAGGTTGGCGAAGATATAGGCGTTCACGCCCGGGGCCATGGCGGCGGTCATCACGGCAGAGCGGAGGCCGGGGGTGTCCAGGCCGAAGGCGAAGCGGCCGAGCAGGTAGGTCAGCGTCGGGTGAAGGACGAGCGAGCAGCCGCAGAGCATGGCGATGATGCGGAAATCCCCGTCCGGCCGGTAGCGCAGCAGCACGCCGCCAAGGCCGAAGAGCGCGGTGGGGATGGCCGTGGCGGCAACCAGGTCCACGGCGGACCATGCCACCCGTGGCAGGGGCAGGCCCGTGAGGTTCACGGCAAAGCCCGCCGTGATGCCGAGGACGAGCGGTTGCGAGAAGATGGCGCGGAGGATCTGGCGCGTCAGGGCGGGGCCCGACAGGCCCTGTCCGCGCGTCCGCGCCCATTCCATCAGGGCGATGCCGAAGCCGTAGAAGAGGGGCGAGTGGATCGAGATGATGGCGAAGTTGCCCGCCAGCGCATCCGTCCCGTAGGCGCGCTCCGTGATCGGCACGCCGAGGAGGAGGGAGTTTGAAAAGAGCGCGACGAAGCCGATGGCGGTAGCATCGGTGACGGGGCGGCGGAAGACTAGGATGGCCGCCGTGAAGGCCGCGAAGAAGGAGGTGAAGGCGGCGGTATAGAAGGAGAGGAACAGCGCGGGCTGGAAGGTGGCCTGCAGGTCCAGCCTTGCGATGGAGGCGAAGAGCAGCGTGGGGGCCGCGAAGTTCTGGGCGTAGCGCATCAGCGCGTCCACCGCCGTTTCGTCGAAAAGCCTTGCCCGCGCGGCGGCGTAGCCCATGGCGATGACGAGGAAGACGGGTAGGATGACGTCGAGCAGGGCTTCCATCGGGGTCAGCCGATGTTGTCGTAGGTGATCACCATGCCGTCATGTGCGGGGCGGATATGGGGGGGGAGTTCGGCCTCGAGTTCCGCGAAGTCGAGGTCGTGGTGCATGTTGGTGATGACGGCGCGGGCGGGCCTTGCGCGGGCGATCCAGTCCAGCGTCATGTCCAGATGCGCGTGGGTCGGGTGCGGTTTGCGGCGCAGCGCGTCCACCACCCAGCAGTCGAGGTTGGTCAGGTGGGGCCAGCTTTCGTCTGGGATCGCCACGGCGTCGGGGAGATAGGCGAGGGGGCCGATGCGGAACCCCAGCGCGTCCATGCTGCCATGGTTGGCGGTGAAGGGGGTGAAGCGGATGGTGCCGCCAGCGCCCGCGATATGCACGTCGCCGTCGATCAGGTTCAGGTCGAGGATGGGCGGGTAGGGGGATCCTGCGGGCTGCACGAAGGCATAGCCGAAGCGGGCGATCAGCGCGTCCTGCGTGGGGCCGTCGGCCCAGACGGGCAGGCGGCGGCGGATGTTGTACACGATCTGGCGCAGGTCATCGAGGCCGTGGACATGGTCCGCATGGCTGTGCGTGTAGATGACCGCGTCGAGCGTGCCGATGCCGGCATCGAGCAGCTGGTCGCGCATGTCGGGTGTCGTGTCGATCAGGACGCGGGTGGTGCCGTCGGCGGTTTCGCGTTCCACGAGCAGCGAGCAGCGGCGGCGGCGGTTCTTCGGGTTCGCGGGGTCACAGGCCCCCCAGTCGCCGCCGGGGGGGCCGAGGCGGGGCACACCGCCCGACGATCCGCAGCCGAGGATGGTGAAGCGCAGCGTTGCCATGTCAGGCGGCCTTTGCCTTTTGCGCGGCGCGGGGGAAGAGGCGGTCGAAATTGGCGGTGGTCTGTGCCGCGAATTCGGCTTCCGTCATGCCGTAGAGGGTCGCGCCGGTTTTCGCGGTGAAGGCGGTATAGGCGGGTTCGTTGCGTTTGCCCCTGTACGGGACGGGGGCGAGGTAGGGGCTGTCGGTTTCCAGAAGGATGCGGTCCACGGGGGCGGCGGCGAAGATGTCGCGGAGTTCCTGCGATTTCGGGAAGGTCGTGATGCCCGACATGGACAGGTAGAAGCCGAGGTCGAGCGCGGCCCTTGCCAGCCCCGCACCGGAGGAGAAGCAATGCATGACGCAGGTATAGGGGCGTTCGCGATAGCCTTCGGTCAGGATCGCGGCCATGTCGTCATCCGCCGCGCGGGCATGGATGATGAGGGGAAGGCCGGTTTCCTGTGCCGCCGTGATGTGCAGGCGGAGGGAGGTCTTCTGTATCTCGGCGCTGTCGGCGGTGTAGTGGTAGTCGAGGCCGGTTTCCCCGATCCCCACGAATTTGGGGTGGCGGGACAGGGCGACGAGGGCGTCCACAGTGGCGAGGGGTTCTTCTGCCGCGCTCATCGGGTGGGTGCCGGCGGCGTAGAAGACGCCGTCATGCGCTTCGGCGATGGCGCGGACGGCGGGTTCGTTCTTCAGCCGCGTGCAGATCGTGACCATGCGGGTGACGCCTGCCGCGCGGGCGCGGGCGATGACCTGCGGAAGTTCGGCGGCGAAGTCGGGGAAATCGAGGTGGCAGTGGCTGTCCACGATTTCGGGGGGGGATGCGGGCCGATTGTCGGAGGTCATCTGCTCACCTTGGGGCGAGCGTTCCCGCCGTCTCTTCAAGCTTGAGAACCATATCCATGAGAAGGGCGGCAGGGTCAAGGTTGACCGCCTTGCCCTTACGGGCGCGGGCAGAGAGGGATTGCGCGGCTTCGGCCCAGTGGCGGGCGGCGTGGGGGTGCTGTGCGAGGCGGGTCAGGGCTTCGGCTTCGCCCTTCGCGGCTTCGGGGGGGAGCGTGCGCGTGGCGGCGGCACGGGCGAGGCGGGTGAGGAAGAGGTCGAGCAGGGTGAGGATCAGGTCGAACTGTGCCTCGGCCCCGCGTCCGGCACCGGTTTCGGCCAGCGCCAGCAGGCGCGGGCGGTCGAGGCGGGGGAGGGTGGAGAGAAGGCCCGTTATGGCGGCGTAGAGTTTCAGCCCGTCGAGGTTGGTCAGACGGAAGGCTTCGCCCACCGATCCGCCGGCGAGTTCGGCCAGCGCCTGCGCGTCTTCGGGCGCGGCGTCGCCGCCTGCCTGCGTCAGGGCGGCGGCCAGCGCGTCGGGGGGCAAGGGCGTCAGGCGCAACTCGCGGCAGCGGGAGCGGATGGTGGGCAGCAGGCGGAAGGGCTGGTGCGAGATCAGGAAGAAGGTCGCGCCTGCGGGGGGGTTCTTCGAGGAGTTTCAGCAGCGCGTTGGCGGCGCTGGGGTTCATCTCGTCCGCGTCGTCGATGATGGCGACGCGGCGGCCCCCGTCGGCGGCGGAGAGGGCGAAGAAGGATTTCATCCGGCGGACTTCGTCCACGGTGATGACGGCCTTCAGCCGCTTCTTGTCTTCGTCCCATGCGCGGCGCAGCAGGAAAAGGCGCGGCTCGGCAAGGGCGCGGAGCCGGCGGGCGGTGGGGTCGTCTTCGGGGATGTCCAGCGTGGCGGGCGGTTCGGGGGTGCCGAAGAGGCCGCCATCGGCATCGGGCGTGGCGAGCAGGAAACGGGCCAGCCGCCATGCGAGTGTGGCCTTGCCCACGCCACGGGGGCCGGTGACGAGCCAGCCGTGATGCATCCGGCCGCCGTTGAAGGTGGCGAGGAATTCGGTTTCCGCCTGTGCATGGCCGAAGAGGCGCAGCGTTTCGCGGGGGTGGGGTGCGCCTTCAATACGGTCGGGTTCGGGGATGTCGTCGGTATCGGCCATGGCGTCAGGCCAGATGGGCGAGGGCGCTGCGCAGGATGTCGGCGGCGACCGTGTCGGGGTCGCGGGCGCCGTCGATCACGCGGAAGCGGGGGTGGGTTCCGGCCAGCGCAAGGAAGCCTGCACGCATCCGGCGCTGGGTGTCGAGGCCCATATCCTCGAACCGCAGTTCCGTTCCGGCGCGGGCGCGGGCGCGGGAGAGGCCGGTTTCGGGGTCGATGTCCACGAGGAAGGTCAGGTCGGGGTCGGTGCCGATCATCAGGTCGTGCAGGCGGTCCACGGTGGCGGCGAGGTCGCCGCGCGTGATGCCCTGATAGATGCGGGTGCTGTCCGCGAAGCGGTCGGTGATGACGATGTCGCCACGGGCCAGCGCGGGGCGGATGGTCTTTTCCAGATGGTCGCGGCGGGCTGCGGTAAAAAGCAGGAGTTCGGTTTCCGCGGACCAGCGGTCGGGATCGCCTTCGAGGACGAGACGGCGGATCTCCTCGGCCCCGGGGGAGCCGCCGGGTTCGCGGGTGAGGGTGACGCTGTGGCCAAGGCCGCGCAGGGCATCGGCAAGGCGGCGGGCCTGCGTGGACTTGCCGGACCCGTCGATGCCTTCGAAGCTGAGGAAGCGGCCCATGCCCTGCGAAGCCGTCAGGAGGCGGGGGCGGGGCCGGTGCCTTCCCCGCCGATATAGCGGCGGATCAGGACTTCGGCGGCGGTGGTCAGCCTTTTGGCAAAGCCGCCTGCGGGAACATCGGTTTCGGCCACCAGCGGTATGCGGGCATCGGGCAGGTCGGGGACATGCACGATGAGTTCGGCCAGTTGCTGGCCCGCCGTGACGGGGGCGCGGACGGGGCCGGTATAGATGACTTCGGCCGTGACGCCTTCCTGCACCTGCGCGGGGACGAGAAGGCGGACATCGGCGGCGGGAACGAGGCCCACGCTATCGGCCGCGCCCATCCAGACCGGCGCCGCGGTCACACGGGTGCCGGATTTCACCAGCGTCTTTTCGGTGAACTGGCGGAAGGCCCAGTTCACGATTGCCTCGGATTCCTCGGCCCGGTCCTTGTCGGAGGCGAGGCCGGTGATGACGAAGATCACGCGGCGGTCGCCCATCACGGCGGAGCCGACGAGGCCGTAGCCCGCTTCGGAGGTGTGGCCGGTCTTGAGCCCGTCGGCCTGCCAGTCGGCGGCGGCGATCTTCAAGAGCGGGTTGCGGTTCGTCGCGTTGGCGGGGGCGCGGTCCATGTAGTTGAAGTTGGTTTCCGCGAAGATCGGGTAGAATTCCGGAAATTCCGAGATCAGCCGTTTGGCGAGGATGCCGAGATCGCGCATGGACATGCGGTGGCCCGGATCGGGCCAGCCGGAAGAGTTCGTGAAGTTCGAGTTCGTCATGCCGAGCGCCTGCGCCCGTTCGGTCATCAGGTGGGCGAAGGCTTCCTCGGTCCCCGACAGTCCTTCGGCCACCACGACGCAGGCATCGTTGCCGGAGTTGATGATCATGCCGTGGATCAGGTCGCGCACCGTGGGGCGGTCGGTTTCGTTGAGGAACATGGTCGAGCCGCCCATCGCCTTGGCGCGGGACGAGACGGCGAAGGTCGTGTCCATCGTCACGCGGCCGTCGCGCAGCGCCTCGAACAGCATGTTGATCGTCATGAGCTTGGACATGGAGGCGGGCGGCAGCGGCGTGTCGGCGTTCTTGTCCAGCAGGACGGTCTGCGTCGTCATGTCATAGACCCATGCCGCCGAGGCCCGCGTCTCGAAGGCGCGGGCGGGCAGGGCCGCCAGCAGGGCCAGCGCGGCGAGGGCAATGACACGGCGCAGGGACATGGGCAGGGTCATGGGGCGGTTCCTTCCTTCGGCCTTCCGGCCCTAGCGGATCAGATAGGCATCGGTGAAGCCCAGACCCTTCACCTTTGCGAGAAGCGCGTCGCGGGGGGCGGGTCCGGTGGCGGTCACGCTCCACCATGTCTTGCCCTGCGTGGTTTCCTTGCGGGCGGAGGCGGTGACGCCCGCCTTCTTCAGCGTGTCCACCGCGCGGTTGGCATTCGCCTCGACCGAGAAGATGCCGATCTGCACGGTGACCTGTGCCGCGCCGGTGGCGGGTTGCGGGGCGGGTTGGGCGGCGGGTTGCGGGGCGGGGGCGGCACCGGCACCGGGTTTCGGCGTGCCAGCGGCGGGCGCATCATCCAGTGCCGTCGTGACGACGGGGGGCCTTGGGGGTGCCGGTGGCGGCGGCGGTTGCCGCGGGCTTGGCGGGCTTGCCCTCTGCGACGTCGATGGCGGCGGCGGCAGTGGCGCCCAGCGTCGTCGCGCTGACACCTTCATTGGCGTCGAG
>AYNO01000202.1 GCA_000500915.1 Rhodobacter sp. CACIA14H1 | reverse complement strand
GAAGCCCGAAGTGCGCTCGACCCAGAGCGGCACGAAGATCACCAACTTTACCCTGGCCACCTCGCGGCCGCGCCTCTCGGAAGGTCGCGTGATGCGCGACGAGAACGGCTACCGGGTCATGGACACCGAATGGCACCGCATCACCTGCTTCAACGGTCTCGGCAAGACCGTCGCAGAGCACTGCGAAAAGGGCATGAAGGTCCTCGTCCACGGACGCATCCACTACACCAAATGGACCGACGCAACCGGCACCGACCGCTACGGCTGCGAGATCATCGCCGAGAAGGTCGACTTCCTGAGCCGCCCGAAATCGGCCGAGAACGAAAACCCCGAGCTGGTCGACCGCGACGACGAGATCCCGTTCTGAAAAGAATGGGGTCTCCCCCTCGGGCCCGGCGGGGAAACCCGCCGGGTTCTGGGCTTCCCTCCGGTCGAATGCCCCTCCCGTCCAATCGTTCATTTCGATAGCTGGGCCGCCCCAGAAATCGAAGGATGGAAAATGAAATCAACGTCTTCTGCTCTCACGCCGCGCAGGATCGCCGAGTTTTGCAAGAGCCGGTTCACGACGATCTTCACCGAAGGTGAGGTGCGCTTGCTCTATGGCTGCTTGGTCGACCTGCTCGAACGAGCCGAATATCCGCCCTATCGGGGCACTGGCCTCGACCTGCAGTCGCTGTCTGCCATGCTAGACATCGATGTCGAGCGACTCCGCGCCCATCGGGCGCACTTGCAGCCGATCTTCGATGCTGTGGCACGGGAAGTTTCGAATGTGGCCTTGCGCCCGGCTCGCCCGGCGAGCCGCTCAATGCCCTCCAAGGTCACCGCGCCTTCCCCGAACCGTGCTGACGTTCCCACGACCAGCACCGAGAAGGTTCGCAAGAAGCCCGGTGTCCGGCCGCGAGCGATCGTCGAGTTTCCCGAGCCACTGGACACGACATGGAATGACCCTGCGACGTTCGGTGAAGCCCTTCAACTGCATGCCCGCCGTCATGGCGAAACCATCTACCACCTTTACAACGCGGTGGTGAGACCCGAGGACGGCGTCAATCGCAGCACGCTGATCAGCTGGGGGCGCGGCAAGAAGGTCCCGCGCGCCGCGATCAGCCTGGAAATCTTGGGACGCATCGAGCGGCGCTATCGTCTGCCGGCGGGCTATTTCCTACGCCTGTCTGGTACTCCGGATCGAGCACAAGGCGATTTCGATCTGGACGACATCTCCCCATCTGAGCGCCGGCGTTTGGCTTGGCACCTCCCCGAAGATTTCAACCGACGGCCAAGCCAGGAGAAGGCGGAAATCCTGAACTGGGTCCGCTCGGTGATCATCAGCGGGTCCACGGATTATCGCAGATATCAAGCGGCTGCCATTCGCCAGCGCTATGCGGTTCGCTTCAGCTGTGCCTCGGGCCCGGTTCGCAAGTCTTCACCCGCGAGGACGCCGGACGAGTCCGGCATTGTCATTGCGCCCAAACGGCTGAACGACGAGATGGCCGAACTCCTTCGCTTCAAGACCTCGACCTTCGCCGCCTTCGGCATGCAGCGGAATGGGGTCTGGGGTACGGAGACAGCGTCCCAGAAGGTGGAGCATTTCGGGCTATGGTTCGGGGCGTTTGTCGCGCCACCAGAGAGTGAAGTGCTGGGGCTCGGCGTGGATCCGAAGCTTTTGACCTTTGCGATGATGATCTTCCCGCAGGTCTGGGATTGGTACCTACACTGGCGGGAGCGCCGGCGCGGCTTCTACACCAAGTGGGAGATTGACCTGCTCTCGATCGCTGCGGCGATTTGCCGAGAAGAGACCGGCTGGCTGCGCCAATCGCCTCGCATGGGGAGCAGCCTTCGTCCGATCGAGGGCTTAATCACCGAGGCCGATGTTAACGCGGTTCAGTCAGATTGGCCTGCCGCCTGCGACCGCATGTACAAGCACGCCCGTCGCCGGATCAAAGAGATCGACCGTGTTGCACGCATTCATCGCGACCCTTTCGAGCCCATCCTGCCGGTGCTCGAAGCGCCAAGTTCGGTCGGCGAGTACCGCAAGATCACCGAAGAGATCCTGCGGCGGATGCCGGACGAAATGCACAATGCCCGCGCTGCCGCAGAGGCCGTCCGCGCGTTCCTTATGCTGCGTATCGGCCTTCACACGGGGCTGCGACAGAAGAACTTGCGCGAACTGCTGCTGTGCCAGCCTGGGACCCTGCCGACCTCGGAGCGCAAGCTGGAGGACCTGAAACGTGGCGAGCTGCGTTGGAGCAGCCGCGACCAAGGGTGGGAAATCCTGATCCCGTCGGTGGCATTCAAGAACGCCAACTCGTCGTTCTTCGGCTCAAAACCATTTCGCCTGATCCTTCCGGACCTCGGGCGGCTTTACGAACTGATAGAAGCTTGGATCGAGCGCCATCGCGCGCGTCTGATCGGCGAGGCGGCTGACCCGGGAACGTTCTTCGTCAAGACAGCGAAGATGACGAGCACCAACGCCGCATACTGCCAGAACACGTTCTATGAGGCATGGCGGACGGCGATACAGCGCTACGGAATCTATAATCCTTGGACCAAGCGCGGGGCGATTGAAGGCCTGTTGCCGCACGGGCCACACAATGTGAGGGACGTTCTGGCCACCCATATCCTGAAGCGTACCGGGTCCTACGAGCAAGCGAGCTATGCCATTCAGGACACCCCGGATATGGTCGCACAGCACTACGGTCGGTTCTTGCCGCAGGACAAATCCGAGATCGCGGCACGGATCCTGAACCAAGTCTGGGAAGCGGCCTAGCCAGCTTCATCATAAGGCGAGGATGAGACCCCGATTCTAGAACCGGGGCCTCATCAGTTGTCTTGGAGTTTGTCTGACCCGCCGGATGAATAAGCTGCTCGACCGAGACTGCCCGAACTGTTGGCGGTCCAACGCCCCGGCGCTACTGGTCTTTGTGCCTTTCTTCGACGATGCCGTGACTGCGATAGGCATCAAGCATCATGCGGGTATAGTCGGCCGTGCTCTGGGTCACTGTGGCCAAACTGGGCCACGCGAACAGCGGATCCGACCACATAACTTCCAACTCCAGTTCGATCCCGAGCACTGCAGCCACGTCGATCGCGGCTGTCGGCTCCTTTTCTTCGGGCCAGTAGTGTTCCTCGAAGGAAATAACGACGTCGAGATCGTCATCCACCCAGATTTCGGCAAGACCCGCGCCCATGCGCTCACTGGCATTGGTCGCATCCTCGAACAGGGCTGCCCGGATCAAATGGATCACCTGGTCCTTGCTGAGATCAAGTCTTGGCCGCGGATCGACGATGGAGACGATAGGTTCCACCTCTTGCCCTTCGGCGCGAGCTTGGACCGGCACTGGCTTTTCCTCGTTCGGTCCCAACCAGAACGCTTCTGGAAAAATGTTGATTGGTGATACGCCGCAGCCCGGGCAATGCCAATGGCTTCCAGCGATCTGTGGGCCGGTGATTTCTGCGTTGCAGTGTAGGCAGTACCAGAGGTTCGATTCCTCCATCTCCAGGAACGGGTGGCGCACCTTTCCTTCCGCATCCGGTTTCGTGGCGCGACGTGGCCAATCGGCAAATCGTCGCGCTTTGACGCTCTGCATCAATTCCTTGGCAATCCCGATGGCTTCTTCGCGCAGCATTCGATCGTTCATCGGGCTGTTCCGGGAATGCTTGATGTCGATCTCGACCCGAGGGGCGGTCGAAGGGTTTTCTGGCAGGACGATCCGCCAACCATCACCTTCCATGTGGACGCCGCCAAACATTGTTTTCAGCGCGTATGGATGCCCACGGACCTCTCCTCGAGTGACGGCATCGGGGCCCCCGAAGATATGGTCGAAGGTCGAACCCTCGTAGGAAGTGATCCGTTCCACGAAGGCCTTGATCGTGGCAACTTGTGCTTCGGAGGGCACCCACTCTCCTTTCGCGCTGCCTGTCAACGCGTTCCAATGAGCAAAGCCCATTCGATGGGCAACAAGGTCGAGCGCTACGTGCTGTGGTTGACCGGTCGCCCTAGCGTAACGCTTCGCCAGAAGCTTCAAAGTCCTGAGCTTATTTTTCTCTGTCATGATCCATGTCCAAGTCGGATCTGACTAGGTGCCCGCTGCTAATCAGACCCGCCGATGGCATGAGGTCTGTTTTTCGAATCAAGATCGCTGCAAAGCTTCGCGTGGCGGGCACACCGGCCTGCGAGAAAGGCCGCTGTCAACCTCTGCCATTTTCGGATGCAGGTCAACACCGATGCGTTCCGGGCGTGGAACGCTTCCCATTTGGTGCCGTTTCCCTGAGAGAGTCCGAGTTTGGCCGGTTTCCCGGTGACGGGTTGAGGGCTGGGAGAGTGGCTCCCGGCGCCCGTCGCGGGAGATAGCCGATGGGCGTTGTAGAAGTTCTGGATCCGGTCGCACCGACGCGAGCTGGTGGCTGGAAGGTGGACGTAAGCCGGGGGGAGCGGAACGGGCGGGTGTCGTCCGAATGGTTCAACCGGCCGGATGACGAGCGGTATCTCTCGCTTGACGATCTTTGGGCATCGGTGAAGGGCCGGTCCGAGCGCAGCCGCAGCCGGGTGGTGCAGACCGCTGACATCCGCGTCGAGGCGGCGCGCGACAACCCCGAACGGTTGCACCTGATGCTGCCGAAAGCGCATGAACCTGTCGCGCCCACGCATTGGGCCTTTGGCCAGCTTGCCAGCATTGTCGGCGCACCGGCGTCCTACCTGCGGCAGTTGCCTGCGCCGCTGGCGGGCATCAACCTGCAGTACGGCCTGACCAACCACCGCGCCGAGCAGGTGAAGACCTTCGAGACCGAAGGCGGTCGCACCGAACTGCGTGCCGTGACCGGCCCCGACTTTGGCCGCATCCATGACCATGAACTGGTCGAAGCTGTGCAGCGCATCGCGGGCAATGGCACGGGCGATACGCGCTGGAAGGTGCCGGGCGTGCTCGACTGGTCGACCGGGGTGTACAACCCCGATGTCGAGATCAGCCGCGACACGACCACGCTTTATGCCTCGGACCGCGATGTCTTCCTGTTCCTGGTCGACGATCACAACCCGATCGAGGCGGGCCGCCTGCCGGACGGCTCCCCCGACCTCTACTTCCGGGGCTTCTACTGCTGGAACTCTGAAGTGGGCGCGAAGACCCTTGGCATGGCGAGCTTCTACCTGCGCGCCGTTTGCCAGAACCGCAACCTCTGGGGCGTCGAGGATTTCCAGGAGATTACCATCCGCCACTCGAAATACGCGGCCTCGCGCTTCGCGCATGAGGCCGCGCCCGCGCTGACGCGGTTCGCCAATTCCTCGCCGCAGGGCTTCGTGAATGGCATCAAGGCGGCGCGGCAGCAAATCGTGGCACGCACGGATGAAGACCGGAACGACTTCCTCAGGAAGCGCGGCTTCTCGAAGGGCGAATCCGGCAAGATCATCGAGAAGGTGCTGATGGAAGAGGGCCGCCCGCCCGAGAGTGTCTTCGACTTCGTGCAGGGCATCACGCGGCTTGCGCGCGACAAGACCCAGCAGGATGCCCGCCTCGACATGGAAGGGCGCGCCAAGAAGCTTCTCGACCGGGTCGGCTGACGCCGGGCCCGACAACGCGACCGCCCTCGCGCGCGGCGGTCGCGCTTTCTCCTTCCACATGCACGCCACTGGCCCCGCCCCGAGAGGGCGGGGGGCTTCGGCCTGCGCAATTCAGCGAGAACCTTCATGACCCCCCAGGAAGAAACCGTCATCCTCGAGGCCCGTGATATCCTCGGCCGTTACCTCAGCCAGAACCCGGTCATCGGCAGCTGGCAGGCGCTTATGGACTATTGCGCGCTTTATGCCGACGCGGAGATTATGCCGATGTTGGTTTCTAGATCGCTGTTTCTGGCGGAGATCGCTGGGAAGGGGTTGGCATAATCAGAGAGCCTCGAGGAAGGCGAGGAGATTGTCAGTTGGCCGGAAGCGGCCGGGCTTCATGGTGATCGGGGCTGTCCTTTCGAGGGCTCTTTCCTTGATCTGCAGATCCGCGTGCAGGTAGATTTGGGTCGTTTCGATCTGTTCGTGGCCGAGCCAGAGTGCGATCACCGATGTGTCGATCCCGGCGCGCAAGAGGCGCATGGCGGCAGAATGGCGCAGAACATGCATGGAGACGCGCTTCTTGGCCATCGTTGGACAGTTGACCTGTGCTTCCGCAATGTATTTGGCCAGCCTGCGCTCAAGCGCATCGCGGCTGAGGGCGCGTCCGGTCTGAGTCGGGAACAGCGGGTCCCCAGGCTGACCCGCCCGCTCGGCAAGCCAAGCCCTCAAGATCGCGATGGTGCCGGATGTGAGCGGCGTGATGCGCTGCTTTCGCCCTTTACCGGTGCAACTGACATGCGCACCGGCTCCGAGTTGAACATCGGCACGGGTCAGCCCGATCAGTTCAGACGCCCGCAGTCCTGTCTGGGCTGCGAGACTAAACAGCGCCGTGTCGCGCCGCCCGGTCCAAGTCGCCCGGTCCGGGGCGGCCAGCAGCGCATCGATCTCGGCCTCGGTCAGCCAGGTCACCAGCCGTCGCTCAAAGCGCTTCGGCGGTATTGCGAGAACGCGTTCGATGGTGGCGGCATGTTCGGGATGGCG
>AYNO01000201.1 GCA_000500915.1 Rhodobacter sp. CACIA14H1 | reverse complement strand
CAAGCGGGCGGGTCGGGGCGTATATTGGGGGCATGAACAGACGCACCGCCCTTCTGGCCCCGCTTTTCGCAATCGCCTTCGGCCTGCCCGCGCAGGCGGAACCGATCCCGCTGGCGAAGCTGTCCGCCTATCTGAACGGATTGGCGACCGCGGAGGCGGAGTTCACGCAGGTCAATTCCGACGGCACGATTTCCACCGGCAAGCTGTTCATCAAGCGGCCGGGCCGTGCGCGGTTCGAGTACGATCCGCCGGATCGCAGCCTTGTCATGGCGGGGGGCGGGCAGGTGGCGATCTTTGACGCCAAGTCGAACCAGCCGCCGGAACAGTATCCGTTGAAGCGCACGCCGCTGAACCTGATCCTTGCGCGGGATGTGGACCTTGGCCGCGCGAAGATGGTCGTCGGGCATTACGAGGCGCAGGACACCACGCGGGTCGTGGCACAGGACCCCGAGAATCCGGAATACGGGACGATCGAGCTGGTCTTTACCGACAATCCGGTGGCGCTGCGGCAATGGGTCATCACGGATGACATGGGCAATACCACCGATGTCATCCTTGACCGGATGCAGACGGGCCGCGACCTGCCCGCGTCGCTGTTCAACATCACGCTGGAGCAGCAGCGGCGGGGCTGACCCCGCCGCGCCGGATCAGACGCGCCCGCAGGAGGCGAGCTGGGCGCGATACATCTCGGCCCGTTGGGCGACCTTGGCGGAGACGTCCATCAGCCATGGCTTGCCGAGGTAGGACTGGTTGGCATAGCCGGTCCGGCCTTCGTGATAGGCCAGATATTGCGCCTGTGCGTCCCATTTGGAGATGCCGAGCCTTTGCGTCGAGATGTCCATGTACCAGCCCATGAAATCGGCGGCGTCGTCGATGCGGTCGCGGCGGGCGCCCCAGCGGCCGACCTCGTCCTCGAATTCCTCCCATGTGCCGTCGAGGGCCTGGGAATAGCCGTAGGCCGAGGATTGGCGACCCATCGGGATGACGCCCAGCGCATAGCGGTGCGGGGTGCGGGCATTGCCGATGAATTTGGATTCCTGGTGGAAGGTGGCCATCTGGACATGCACGGGGATGCCCCAGCGCCGTTCGGCATTCTTCATGGCACGGTAGTATTGCGGCCTCTCGTCGAGGATCGCGCAGGCGTTATCCAGGTTGCGTGGCGCCGAATAGTTGCCGCCCCCGCAGGAGGCCAGCAACATCAGGAGGATCGACGCGCGGAGAAGTCTGCTCATTTGCCCCTCGCACGGTATTGTTTTGTGGCGAGGATAGGGGAAAAGCGCGCCGGGGGAAATGGCTGACTGCGCTGCGTCAGATCAGGAATGCGAGAGTGAGCGGAAGTGTGACCACCGAGAGCAGGGTGGAGGCGATGACGAGGCCCGCGACGGATTGCGAGTCGGCGCCGTATTTCTCGGCCATCATGTAGGAGGTGACGGCGACGGGGGTGGTGATCTGGAGGATCAGCACGGCGAGCGCGGTGGGCGGCAGGTCCATCAGCAGGCCCGCGCCGAGGGCGGTGGCAAGGCAGACCGCGGCCCGGATGAGCGAGACCCAGACGGCGCGGGTCAGGTTGCCCGCGTTCAGCCGCGCGACGGCCACGCCGAGGGTGATGAGCATCAGCGGGATGGCGATCTGGCCGAGCAGGTCGAGCGAATTGGTCAGCCAGACGGGGGTCTGCCAGCCCTGCCAGAGAAACAGTGCGCCGAGGAGCGTGGCGCCCATGATCGGCTCCTTCAGCAGGCGGGCGGGCGACCCGCCCCCCGCGACCATCCAGAGGCCGAAGGTGAAGTGCCACAGGATCATCACGGCAAAGACCACGACGGCGTAGTCGAGACCGGTCTGCCCGAAGGCGAAAAGCGCGAGGGGCAGGCCCACATTGCCGGTATTGCCGAAGATGAGCGGGGCGAGGAAGGTCCGGCGGTCCAGCCCCAGCAGCGCGGTGATGCCGAGGAAGGCCAGCGTCAGCCCGCCATAGGCCAGCGCGGCGGCGAGCGAGAGCGAGGTGAGCGCGGCGGGGTCGATCTCGGTCTTCATCAGGGCGGTGAAGACGAGGGGGGGCAGCGACAGCGTCATGCAGAGCCGCGTGATGAACTCCATCCGGTATTCGAAGCCGAGACGGACCCAGACGAAACCGACGAGCCCGAGCAGACCCACGGGCGCGACGATGTTAACGACTGTCAAAATGAGGTCCACAGACTGTTTCCCCGCTGTTTCACCTGCCCGATGGACAAAGGATGCTGCGCGGGATTAGTAAACAGGGACAGGGGATGCAACGCCACATGTTCACGGCACGGGCCAAATACCATATCGGACAGGTCGTCCGTCACCGGAAGCACCCCTTCCGCGGCGTGATCTTCGATGTCGATCCGCGCTTCGCCAATACCGAGGAGTGGTATGACGCGATCCCCGAGGATGCGCGTCCGTCCAAGGAGCAGCCCTTCTATCACCTGCTGGCCGAGAACGACCAATCCTATTACGTCGCCTATGTGTCGGAGCAGAACCTTCTGCCGGACGAGACGGGCGAGCCGGTGGGCCATCCCGACCTTCCCGACCTGTTCGGGGATTTCGAGGACGGGCGCTATCCGCTGCAGTTCCAGTTGAACTGACGCTTACGCTTTCTTCATCGCGGTCGTGCAGGCTGGATGCATCCGGAATGGGGGTGCGCGATGGAGCTTGCGGTGCGCCGGGAAGGCGCGGTGACGGTGGTCCAGCCGGCAGGGGCGCGGCTGGATGCCATGGTGGCGGTACAGTTCAAGGACCGCATGAAGGCGGCGGTGGAAGGCGGGTCCGACCGCGTGGTGCTGGACCTGTCGCCGGTCGGGTTTCTGGATTCCAGCGGGCTGGGCGCGGTGGTGGCGGTGCGGCGGTTCCTGCGCGACGGGCAGAGTCTGGAACTGGCGGAGCTGACACCTGCGGTGCAGCGGGTGTTCCGGCTGACGCGGATGGATACGGTTTTCGTATTGCACGAAAGGGTGGGCGATGCCCTGCACCCGGCGGTCTGAACGGCATGTCATCGCGGCAGAGGCGGGGGCTGTCCGTGCGCTGCTGGAACGGCTGGAAGGAAGCCCCGCCCTGCTGGCCCTGACGCAGGACGAACGGGACTGCACGCTGCTGGTTCTGGCCGAGGCGATGAACAACGTGGTGGAGCATGGCTATGACGGCGGTTCCGGCTGGATCGGGGTGGCGATGCGGCCCGGGCGGGGCTGGCGGATCATCGACGGGGCGCGGCGGGTGCCGGAGGGTGTGGGGGTCTCGGCGATGCCGTCGGGCGCTGCGGAGGGCGGCTTTGGCTGGCCGCTGATCCGCGCCCTGACGGAGGAGGTGCGGCTGCACCGGAGATTGGGGAAGAACGTGCTGACCCTGAGGATGAGGGGGGGCGGCGGCTAAGAAAAGCGCGTGCCGTGCCGTTCCTCTGACGGTAGCCTGCGAGGGCTTCACCCCGATGCCGCCGGTCATCTGCCCCCAACAGTCGGGGGCATCGGGGTTCCGGTTCCGGATCGCGGGGGATACCTGCGGACGGTCGCCTTGGGGGTGTTCCGCGTCCTGTCATCTTCGGGTCCGCCACCGACACGGTGGGCGGCGGGGGTGCGGTCTCCTTGCGGTAAGCTTGGGCCGGTAGCGGGGACAACGGGGTGCCGGTTGCGAGTCGGGCGGTGAACCCTTTTCCGACGATAGGTCGTCCTGGGATTGTGAGTTTGCTGCGGTCCCCGAGGTCTGGCTCGGGGGTGTCTGGCGGGCGGCGGGGCGCGGTGTTCTTGCGGTAAGTTCGGGCCTGTTGCGGCAACGGGGCTGGTTGCGGGTCGGGTGGGGGACACTGCTCTGGCGGCGGGTCGTCCTTGGGCGTGTCGGGTTGCTGCGGTTCCCGGGTTTTGCCATGGGGGTGTCCGGCGGGCGGCGGGGGTGCGGTGTCCTTGTGGTAAGTTCGGGCCGTTAGCGGCAACCGGGGGGGCGGTTGCGGGGCGGGTTGAAGCCTGTTCTGTGGCGTGGCCGGGCGGGGTCCGCATTGCCCGCTTGTGGCGCCGGCAGGTGGCGGGGCGCGGCGGATTGTTGCGCGGTGGCTTGGCACTTCCGGCGGCGGGTCCTAGGTTTCCCCGAAAAGGGGAGGAACGGATGCGCGATTTCCAAATGCCGGGGCGGTCGGCGGTCTATGCCGTGAACGGGATCTGCGCGACGTCGCATCCCGTTGCGGCGAAGGTCGCGGTGGATGTGATGGAGCGCGGCGGGAATGCCGTCGATGCGGCCATTGCGGGGGCTGTCGTCCTGGGCATCGCGGAACCGCAGATGACCGGCATCGGGGGGGATTGCTTTGTCCTGCTGAAACCGGCGGGGCGCGAGGATGTGATCGCGCTGAACGGGTCGGGGCGGGCGCCTGCGGGCTATTCGGCCGAGGCGATGCGGGCGCAGGGGCTGACGGCGGTGCCGATGGGCGGGGTGGAGGCCGTCACGCTGCCCGGTGCGGTGGATGCCTTCTGCCGGCTGTCGGCGGATTGGGGCCGGCTGGGGCTGGAGGCCGTGCTGGCCCCCGCCATCCGCTATGCCGAGGAGGGGATACCGGTCGCCCCGCGCGTGGCCTTCGACTGGGCGGGCGATGCGGCGCGGCTGCAGGGCGCGGCGCGGCGGCATTACCTGATCGACGGGCGGGCGCCGAAGGTGGGCGAGGTGTTCCGCGCCCCCGGTCAGGCCGAAGTGCTGCGCCGCATCGCGCGGGAGGGGCGCAAGGGGTTCTACGAGGGCGAGGTGGCGGAGGACATGGTCGCGTCGCTACGGGCGCTGGGCGGCTGCCATACGATGGAGGATTTCGCGGGCGTGGCCTGCGACTACACGCAGCCGGTCGGGGGCGGCTACAAGGGGATCGAATTGCTGGAGCATCCGCCGAACGGGCAGGGGGCGACGGCGATCCTGATGCTGAACATCCTGAAGCATTTCGATCTGGCCGCCATGGACCCCTTCGGCGCGGAGCGGGCGCATGTCGAGGCGGAGGCGGCGAAGCTGGCCTATGACGCCCGCAACCGCTTCATCGCGGACCCCGGTCACATGTCGCGTCTGGACCATATGCTGGCGCCCGAAACGGCGGCGCGGCTGGCGGCGCTGATCGATCCGGGGCGGGCGATGGCGGCGGCGGCGCCCTTGACCGAGGCGGTGCACAAGGACACGGTCTATATCACCGTGGTGGACCGGGACCGGATGGCGGTCAGCCTGATCTATTCGATCTTCTGGGGGTTCGGGTCGGGGCTGGCCTCCGACAGGTTCGGGATCAACTTCCAGAACCGCGGCGCAGGCTTTTCGCTGGAGGCGGGGCATCCGAACGAGGCGGGGCCGGGCAAGCGGCCGATGCATACGATCATTCCCGCGATGCTGCGGCAGGGCGGGCGGGTGACGATGCCCTTCGGCGTGATGGGCGGGGCCTATCAGCCCTGCGGCCATGCGCGGCTTGTGACCAACCTTGTCGATTACGGGATGGAGTTGCAGGCGGCGAATGACGCGCCGCGCTGTTTCTCGGGCGCGGAGGGGATGCTGGTGGAACGCGGCTATTCCGATGCGGTCCGGTCGCGGCTGGCGGAGATGGGGCACAAGGTGTCGATCCCCGACGAGCCGATCGGGGGCTGTCAGGCGATCGTCATCGGAGAGGACGGGGTTCTGGTCGGCGCGTCGGACCCCCGCAAGGACGGCTGTGCGCTGGGATACTGACGATGATCGATTATGACGGCATTACCGCCTCGATCCGCGCCCTCTGCGCGGGCGAGACGGATACGGTGGCGCTGATGGCGACGGTGGTGTGCGAGGTGCATCACCACCATCCCTATTGCGACTGGACGGGGTTCTATCGCGTGGTGGGGCCCGACCTGTTGAAGATCGGGCCGTATCAGGGCGGGCATGGCTGTCTGGTCATCCCGTTTTCCCGTGGCGTCTGCGGTGCGGCGGCGCGGACGGGCGAGGTGCAGAACGTGCCGGATGTGGAGGCCTTTCCGGACCATATCGCCTGTTCCTCCTCGACCCGGTCGGAGCTGGTGCTGCCGGTGTGGAACGGGAAGGGCGTGCTGCTGGGGGTGCTGGATCTGGACAGCGACACGCCTGCGGCCTTTACCGCGGCGGACGAGGCATGGCTTGTGCCGCTGCTGGCCGAAGTGTTCAGGGACGCGGCGTGATGCACGGGGCGTGCCATTGCGGGGCGGTGCGGTTCGAGGTGGAGGGGCCGATCCGCGACGCGCTGGCCTGCCACTGCACGCAGTGCCGCAAGGTGAGCGGGCATTACTGGGCCGCGGCGTCGGTCCCCGTGGCACGCTGGCGGGTGACGGAGGGGCGGGGGCTGCGCTGGTACCGGTCGTCCGAGGTCGCGCAGCGGGGGTTCTGCGGGGACTGCGGGGCGACGCTGTTCTGGCTGCCCGAGGCGGATGCGGTCTTCGACTGGGGGACGCCGGAGGAGCATTGCATCAGCTTCTCCCCTTCGGCGCTGGAGGGGCCGCTGACCATCCGCCTGGCCGAACACATCTACCGCGAGGATGCGGGCGACTATTACGCGCCCGAAGGGCCGCCGCCCGAGCCGGTGGTGGCGCCGGAGCAGTTGCAGGCATCCTGCCTCTGCGGCGCGTGCCGGTTCAGCCTGCCGGGGCCT
>AYNO01000200.1 GCA_000500915.1 Rhodobacter sp. CACIA14H1 | reverse complement strand
TTCTTCCATAGCCAGATGTTGTGCGCGAACATCGCGTCGAACAGCCCGTCGATGTGTTGCGCCGCGTCGGCCTCTTTCGCAAGAAGCTCGAATGCGACAATTGCCGGGTTTCCGCCATGCTTCTTCGGCAGTCCAGCTTCATCAAGTCCCACGCGGCCTTCGCCTGCTAGCCGAGCGAAAATCCCTGCGCAAGCTACGAGATCCGGGTGATCGGCTGCAATCAATCCTTTCGCAGGTGCCGTTCTGAAGACGAAATCGAGATCGACAACAGCTTTGCATGGCAGGCCCATTGCCCGAAGGATTCGCATTGTGTCCGGTATGTTGTTGACGCCGCCGATGTCGACAAGCCCAATCTTTTCCTCTCCCAATGTTACTCCAAACAAGTCATCGAAAACAGCAGGCAAGATAATTCTTTCTGTTTTCCCTTCCGTGATAACGACTCGTTCGGAAAACAGCACCTTCGTCGAGTTTGAGAGTGCAAATAGCGCCTCTGATTGATGGTCTGCGTCAGTGATGGCCTGAGCCACAACATCTTTCATCCGCGGATAGCAAGTTGTCCCGTCGGCCGCATTTCTGCGTATCAGCAGCACGTTCTTTGCATCCGAACGAGCAATCATGTTGGCTGAATGGGTGGTGACGATGATCTGGTATCCGTCACCCGCTAGCCGGGATAGAGCAGCCCTGACCACCTCGATTGCTTGAGGGTGAAGGTAGAGCTCCGGCTCATCAATCAGGAGCAGTGTCGTTCTACCTGCATTTCCACCTGCGGCGCGCTTCACCTCGGAGAGACACTTGATCAGGGCGATCTGGATCGATCTTTGCGCACCGTGACCGAACGACGAGGCGTCCCTGCCATCTGCGTGCTCAAACCCGTCTTCAAAGATGCGGATCGTCGCCGACTTCATGAAGTCGGCAAAATCTGGAACGGGAACGTGGGTTTTGGCTGTCACGCCGGGGAAAAGCTTTGCAAGTTCACCCTGGATGGACGCATCCAGAGCAGTGAGGGTTTCATCCTTTTCATCTGAATTCGCGGATAGCTGCCTACCAACCGCTTGCAGGGCGTTCGCAACTGTTCCGGAGTGTCGCTCAATGACCGGACCCATGATTTCCTTGAGTAGCTTTCCGATCGTCGTTCCGCTGCCAAACTTGGCGACATCTTCAGTCGCATTCTCCATAGCTCCGATGAAGATGGGCTCAGGGAACAACCCGCCAATCGCGGCGTCAATTCCGGTCGGATTAAGCGCCCAAACCATTTGACCTTCTTCCTCCTTCTGAACTTCGAAGCGGATATTGGCAACGGCTTGACCAGGAGCTGATTGGGTCCGGCGTATTCGGATTTTGCTATTGACTACCAAAGGTTCGATCCGGGATCTGTGACCCGCATCGAGAACATCAAGCAGTTCTGCAGTCACACCAGAGATTTCTGCCTCGACCGTCACAGGGCTGTTGACGTCATGAAAGTCTTCGGCAGTAAGGCTTGACTTCTTAATGACCCAGGCAGCGGCTTTCAGGATATTTGTCTTCCCGGCATTATTGTAGCCAACAAGCGGCGTGTAGTGTGAGAGCGGAAACGTTGCGCTTGAAATCGATTTGAAACCTTGAATTTTCAGCTCGGAAACATGATGCACCTTGACGGCCTTTCAGTTGAAATCGCTAGGATCATGGCTCGCAACCGCCGAGAAATCCACAACTTTAGGTCGCCTCAGCTTCCTTGCGGTTGAATCGCGTGGCTTGGATCGCCGCGACCTGTTTCCCTTACGGTCTTCCGACCGGCCATTCGCGGGTTAATCCAGCGATTGGCCGAATCTGGCCGCGTTGCATCAATGCCGAGCCCGGCACCTTTGGCCATGAATGTGGCAAGCCCGCCGCCTTCATCGGCACAAAGCTTGCGACCGGCGCACAGGCCTGCTTTTGCGCCGACTGCGAGGCGCTCGATCACGAGGCGCGAGGCTTTGGCGAGTGGCACGCAATCGACTGGGCAGGGCAGGGGGCTCCCTGATCCGCCTGACGTAGCAAACGGTGCCCCGGTGGCTCGTCTTCCGATCACGGATCTCAGACCGCTTCCCGTCTCCAGATGGGCAAGGTTCCAACCCGCTGGGCCTCCTCGCCGGGTCGAGTGAGGGTCGGGTTTTCCGAATGCCGGTAGCTCATGGTCGAAGACCCTCGCATGGCCTTCAGCCCATCGAGGTCCGCCAGTCTGGCGAAGAAGTAGCCCGACTCATGGGCGAGGACCGCGAGCGTGTTCCAGGTACCCGCTGTCTTAGGCACTTCGAAGTTGGTGAGGGCCCGGACCCCGCCCTTCTGCCCTTTTTGCAGGTCTGCGATCGATATCGGCGCAGATTGAAGCAGGGAGCCAGGTTCTGATCGGTGTGCATCCCGTTGACGCGCTCGACAGGCATCGCGGCAGCTCTGGCGGTGGGGCAGGGGGCATGGGTGGGCGCGGTGATCTCGTTCTTTCTTCCCGGGACGGTCCTCCTTGGCCTGACATTGCCGGATGAGGTCGGCTGAACTCGTCTGCTTGGGTCTCTCTCCTCCTGTGGGCTGGTTGAGGCACCTCCCCTTCGACTGACAATCCCCTAAGCCTGTTCGGTCTCCTGCCCGCAACCCCGCTCCTGTCCGGGCCGTGTTGGCCGCAAAGCGTCCTGCCCGCTCCACCCCGGCCCCTCGGGGGTTTCCGGCTGGTCCCTTGGCCCAGCCGTGCAGACGTCTCCCGACAGGCTTCTTTCGGGTCTTGTCGAAGGGATGGTCCCTCGCACCAGATACAGGAGTTACACCATGCAGAACATCGTCATCCTCGCCGGCAACATCGGTCAGGCCCCGGAAGCCCGCGTCACCCAAGGCGGAACGAAGATCACCCACTTCACCCTCGCCACCTCGCGCCCCCGCCTGTCGGAAGGCCGCCCGATCCGCGACGAGCACGGCTACCGCGTGATGGACACTGAATGGCACCGCATCACCTGCTTCAACGGCCTCGGCAAGTCGGTCGCCGAGAACTGCGAGAAGGGCATGAAGGTCCTTGTTCAGGGCCGTATCCACTACACGAAGTGGACCGATGCGGCGGGTGTCGACCGCTACGGCTGCGAGATCATCGCCGAGAAGGTCGACTTCCTCAGCCGCCCGAAGACGGCCGAGGGTGAAGGCCCCGAGCTGGTCGACAACAACGACGAGGTCGGCTTCTAAGCCGACCATCACCTACCCGGCGGGGAAACCCGCCGGGCTGAGTCGGCGAAACACAACAGTCACTTTCAGTACTCTAATCCAAGGAGACAGTCACCGTGTATGACGAAGTGCCGGAACTCGACGAAAAGCCAATTGATGTACCACTGCCGGTGGCAGCCCTGTGTCGACAATCAATAACACGCGCGAAAGGAAAACTTCTCCGTGGTTGCATCGACTCGGTTGATCCAGAAGCAGCGCGTTCCATAGTCTGCCGTTCTTACACTAAAACTTTCAATTCCTGCGCCAATCTTTTCGGCGGCTTCGGGATGCATATGCACCAAGTGAGTGAGTATTGCGGCGTCTTCATCGGTCACCTTGTCACCGAGATCATATTTGTAAAGCACATCTTTAAAGTAGTCGTTTGCGTGCCCTTTGCTCGAGAATGATAGCGGTCCGATACTTACTGGCTTCGCGGGCATGGTAACTCTCCCTCTTGTCTATTCGCTGACCTGATGGTCCACCTCGGAATCATTTAAGCCCGATACCTGCAGCGCTTCCCTGACGATAAGATTAGGCAGGTCCATCCCTGCAAAGTTCGGGCCGTGCTCATTAATCCACGCTATGCAACCTTCCTTGTCCAAATCGTCGCGCGCAATCTTCTCATACAAAGCTACTGCCGACATCCGGGATAGGCCCAACTCCATCAATGAAAGCAGGGTGATACTTGAGACGCCAAACTCAAGCGCGATCCCGATATCAAACTCCTCGTCGATCAGGTCCTCGCGACCGGCCTCGGTCAAGAACAGCCGCAGAACATCCATGTAGGCGGAGATATACTTTGGTGCTTTGAATCTTGCCGTCTCTTCTACCATGCTCATCGTTTCTCGAATGAGCAACGGAAGCCTGAAAGATCTGTTGTTTCGTTGCTGGTACTCAATGCGCTTCTTAATGATTGCGGCAAGCGACAATCCTTTCAGCCATTCAACAACCACGAGCGCGTGCAGGGGGATGAGTCCGTCAGGCAGGAAGACGGGATACAAATGCTCGTTTATCCGCCGCATGACGGTGACGTATCTGTCATAGGCGTCGACGCTCTCAGAGGGAGCGAGCAGCAGATTTTCGATGTTACCTTCGTATTCTCGAAAGACCTCCAACAATCGCTGCAACCCCACCGCGCTGACGCCGGGGTGCCGGATCAGAATATCTTGGGTGATACTGATCAGCGCCGAGATGCCTTCGAGGCTTTTATCGAGCTTAGCCAGTGCCTCGGTGGAGTGGCGCTTGGCAAATGGTGCAGCGGAAAGGGTGCCAAGCCGAATATACGTATTCAGCAGGTAGGCCCCAACTTGCTCGTACTCCTCACCTTGCTTCAAATCGCTCAGGGAATTGATATTTCTGTTCTCAAGATAGGATGCAAGTTCATCTGTAGAGGATAAAACTACGTCAGTCTCTCTCTTGATCGGATAGCGGGAGCGTTTGGGGACGCCGACAGGCCACGCGCTACTATCCTTCGGGTCGATACAGATGATATTGCCCTGGAACTCGTTCCCCCAACGCCCGGCCCGTCCGGCCAGATTCCAGAAGTCGTGCGGCTCCATCGGGTTTCCACGGCCTTTCCGAGGACCGCGCACGACGATGGTCCTGCAGGAGAGATTTACCCCTTCGATCAGCGTCGAGGTGCAAGCCAAGAATCTTATCTTGCCGTTGCGGAAGAGTCTCTCAATCTCGGTGCGAATGAGAGAGGGCATGTTACCATAGTGAAATGCGACACCACGTTCGACCAGCGGCGCGAGCTGATAGTTGCGATGGACCCCTTTACGGGCCAGATCGGCCAGATCAAGTAATTCTTGATCATCAGTCTTGTCCGAGCCTTCCAACTGGCTGATTAAGAGCGCGACGTCCTCCGCTTCAGCCGCTCCGTTGCAATAGACCAGCGTGCCACCGCGCCCACCGGCCGCTGCGGCGATGAACGCCAGTCTCTTTTTTAGGCCTGCGGGCTTGTTCTTTAACTTGAGTGTTCCGAGGGGTATGGTCGAGTCGCCCCAGACGAGGTCCAACGACCACTCCTTCGGTTTCCGGGGCACTTGTTCGGCCAAGATCACGTTCTGCAAAACGGTCGGCATATCGCTATCGACCGAAGACTTTGCCATATCTTCGGGCGCATCCTGAAGGAGTTCCCCGGGGTTTTGTGTAGAAGGACTGACAAACACGACCTTCATTTTCGGATTCTGTCGTGAAACCCGTTCAATTGCATCTTGGAGTATTACGCCACGCTGATTGTCGCCGATCTTGTGTGCCTCGTCGACAATTAGAAGGTCCACGCAGAAGCTTTCGCCCAGAACATTGGCGAGTAGATGTAGACGCTCCTGCGTGAAAACGAAAACGGTCTTCTTGTCCCCTGCCGTCGAAGAAAAATATACCTCCGTGAGCGGCAGCGACGTAATCTCGACGTCCGTATCCGACCGCGATAGCTCTTTCAGACTGAGTTCAATCTCACTCACTAGGGCACGAGTTGGGGCTAGATAAACGGCAATCTTTGCCTTGGTCGTACGAATGTGGTCGAGCAGCCATTGCAAAACCAAGTACGTTTTTCCGGATGCCGTTGGCGCAGATGCTGAAAGCCAGCCCGCGCCGGATGAGGCGCCTGCCCATAGTTCTCTCTGAAAGTTGTTAACGCTTATCCATTTTCCGCTCGCCTCAAGGAGTATCGAGTCCTCAAAACGTCTTTTGTTTGCTTCAAGGCGCATCGACACGCCGAGTCTGCCTTCAAGGTCGGGAGCGATCCGGCTTCGCCGTGTTGCCAGTTCGACGGACCTGTGGTTGGAAAGCTTTTCAAGAAGGACAGCTCCCGCATCCCGCACTTTCGGCGAAGTTTCGAGCGTAATCGCAGCGGTCGCGATCCGTAGAGCCGCCTCCTGATGCGCCCGCTCGGCTGATTTGGCCAAGAAACTTCCGGCAAGGAGGAGCAGTTGCCAGTCAAAGCTCTTTTTCGTGTCGGCGGATTTATTGATTTCGTCTAGATTTGTTATCTCGGTCGCCACCGTAATCTGCGCTAGCCTGATGATATCTGGGCGAAGCGCCTCGCCCGTCAGCCAATCAAAAAGTTCGGTGTCCTTCATTCTCAGATGCCCAACGCCTTCAGAAACGACGCGCGAAACCCATCCGCAGAAGGCACCGGCACGCAAAACAATTGAATATCGAAATTGTCGAGCTTCTCGACGGATAGCCTATTCTTTACATTCTTCATGCAATTTTCCAATTCGTCATTCGCCGCCTTCAGGATCTCCTCTGCAATGCCCTTTGCGTCATCTTTCGGATAGAAATCCGCATCGAAGGCGATAAGCGCGATACCGCAATATTCGACCCTGTTCGAGAGCGGTGATGTCCGGTCGAAATACTTCCGGAATGCCGCCGTTAGTTCCGGGTTGCTCAGATCGGCTTTGTCGCTAAGGA
>AYNO01000199.1 GCA_000500915.1 Rhodobacter sp. CACIA14H1 | reverse complement strand
CCCGCTATTACCCAGCGGGCGGTGACGATCACCGATGTGGAGCAGTTGGCCGGCGCGATGACGGAACAGCTTGCGGGGCTGTTCGAGGTCGATCCGAAGAAGCGGGCGAAGGCGGGCCTGCGGCGGGCGGGGTAAAGGGGGCGCTCGCGCCCCCTCTGGGCCTGCGGCCCATTCACCCCCTGAGGATATTTGAAGAACGGATGAAGGCCATGTTCCAGAGCTTCGAGACGACCTCCGATCCTTCTGCCGGGCCGGGGCGTCTTGCGCGGCTGCGGGATCATCTGCGCGGCGAAGGGCTGGCGGGGTTTCTGGTGCCGCGGGCGGATGTGCATCAGGGGGAATATGTCGCGGCGCGGGACGAACGGCTGCAATGGCTGACGGGCTTCACGGGATCGGCGGGGTTCGCCGTGGTCTTGCCGGAGGTGGCGGGTGTCTTCATCGACGGGCGCTATCGCGTGCAGGTGAAGCATCAGGTGGACCTTGCAGCCTATACCCCCGTGCCATGGCCCGAGGTGAAGCCGGGGCCGTGGATCGCGGAGCATCTGGCCGAGGGCGTGGTGGGGTTCGATCCCTGGCTGCACACGGCGGACGAGGTGGCGCGGCTGGAGGATGCGCTGAAGGGAAGCCATGTCACGCTGAAGGCGGTGGCCAATGCGGTGGATGCGGTCTGGCCGGACCAGCCTGCACCGCCGGCGGGCGCGGCCTTCCCGCATCCGGTGACTCTGGCGGGGGAAAGCTCCGAGGCCAAGCGGGCGCGGCTGGCGGAAGGGCTGCGGAAGGCGGGGCAGGATGCGGCGGTGATCACGCTGCCCGACTCGCTCTGCTGGCTGCTGAACCTGCGGGGGGCGGATGTGCCGCGCAATCCGATCCTGCACGGATTTGCCATCCTGCGGTCGGACGGGACGGTGGATGCCTTCATCGCGGCGGAAAAGCTGGGGGATGCGGCGCGGGCAGCACTGGATGCGGGCGTCCGCCTGCACGGGGTGGAGGCCTTCGAGCCCGCGCTGGAGGCGCTTTCGGGCAGCGTCAGGATTGACCGCGCGACGGCGCCCCTTGCCGTTTCCCGCATCGTCGAGGCGGCGGGGGGCACTGTCGTCTGGGGCGACGATCCCTGCCGTCTGCCCAAGGCCGCGAAGAATGCCGCCGAGGTGCAGGGGATGCGCGAGGCGCATCTGCGCGACGGGGCGGCGGTGGTGGAATTCCTGTGCTGGCTGGACAGCGCCGCGCCGAAGGGCGGGCTGACAGAGATCGACGTGGTCACCGCGCTGGAAGGCTATCGCCGCGCGACCAACGTGCTGCATGACATCAGCTTCGACACGATCTGCGGGGCGGGGCCGAATGGCGCGATCATGCATTACCGCGTGACGCAGGAGACGAACCGCCCCGTGCGGATGGATGAACTTCTGCTGGTCGATTCCGGCGCGCAATATGCCGATGGCACCACCGACATCACCCGCACCGTCGCCATCGGCGACCCGGGGGAGGAGGCGCGGGATTGCTATACCCGCGTCCTGCAGGGCCTGATCGCCATATCCCGCGCCCGCTGGCCGCGCGGCATCGCCGGGCGCGATCTGGACGCGCTGGCGCGGTTCCACCTCTGGGTCGCGGGGCAGGATTTCGACCATGGCACGGGGCATGGCGTGGGCGCCTTCCTGTCGGTGCATGAGGGGCCGCAGCGCATCTCGCGCATATCCGAGGTGCCGCTGGAGCCGGGGATGATCCTGTCCAACGAACCGGGCTACTACCGCGAAGGGGCCTTCGGCATAAGGCTGGAGAACCTGATCGTCGTGCAGGAGGCGCCGAAGCTGGGCGACAACCGCGACCAGCTTTGTTTCGAGACGCTGACCTTTGCGCCCTTCGACCGCCGCCTGATCCGTGCCGACCGGCTGTCGCCCGACGAACGCGACTGGCTGGATGCCTATCATGCCGGGGTGGTGGCGCGGCTTTCCGCGCGCCTGTCGGACGCCGCCCGCGACTGGCTGGCCGCCGCCTGTGCGCCCCTCTGACGGCACCGCTTCGGACCGCCGGTCTGGCGGCTTCGGGCGGGCGGCTGCCGATTCCGGACGACAGGCTTGCGCGACGGGCATGTGAGGATCATCCTGTCGCCTTCACCAGTGACAGGACGGAACCACAAACGGGGGGAGGGGCGCCATGAGCGTTTCCATCACGATCCGGCCCGCGCCGGGACGCTATATCGTCAGGGCCGGCGGCGCCATCATCGGAGAGACGGAAAGGGCACTGGAACTTGTCGAGGGGTCGCGCCCGCCCGTCCTCTATGTCCCGCGCGAGGATGTGGCCATGGCGCTGCTGGACCCGTCGGACCGGCACAGCACCTGCCCGCACAAGGGCGAGGCCAGCTATTACACCGTCGCCACGCCCGAGGCGCGGCTGGAAAATGCCGTCTGGTCCTATGAACGTCCGATCGGGGGGGCCGAGGCGATTGCCGGCCACCTTGCCTTCTACGAGGACAAGGTGAAGGTGGAGCCGCGCTAGGCGGCTTCCGCCGCGACCTTGCGGATGCGTTCAACCATGGCGCGCAACCCGTTGGACCGCTGCGAGGACAGGTGTTCGTTCAGGCCCAGCCGCGCCAGTTCGGCCGCGGCATCCACCTTGGCGACATCGGCGACGGGCAGGCCCGCATAGAGCGCGTGCAGGACGGCGATCAGGCCCTTCACGATCATCGCGTCGCTGTCGCCCTGGAAATCGAAGCGGCCGCCATCGATGACCGGCTGCAGCCAGACCTGCGAGGCGCAGCCCTGCACCTTGGTCGCGGGCACCCTGAATGCGTCATCCATCGGGGGGAAGGCCTTGCCCAGTTCGATCACATGGCGATAGCGATCTTCCCAGTCGTCCAGGAAGTCGAAGGTTTCGGCGATTTCTTCGAAGGCAGGCGTGGCCATCGCATTCTCCCATCCAACCCGTCTGACCTAGGACCTATCCGCCCGAAGGTCCACCCCGTGCCGTGCGTCTTTTCGGGGGTGCTTTTCAAAGCGGCTTCCATCGGCTACCCAAGGGACAGATGAACGGGGGACGTTGATGAGACGGAGAGTTCTGCTGGGACTGGGTGCCGCCGCGCTGGTGGCGGGCTGCGGACGCATCCGCGACTCGCGGCTCAATCCGTTCAACTGGTTCGGCGGCGCCCGCCGCCGCGAAAGGGTGGAGGACACCGCCCCGGTCGAGGCGCAGGATCCCCGCCTTCTGGTGGCGGATGTCGTGTCGCTGAACGTCGATCCCTACAGCGCGGGCGCCATCGTCCGCGCCAAGGGCATCCCGCCGACGCAGGGCTGGTGGGAGGCCGAACTGGTGGCCCGTCCGATCGACGAGAACGGGGTGCAGGTCTATGACTTCCGCGTCTTCCCGCCCGTGACCGAAACGCCCGCCGGCACGCCCATGTCGCGCGAGATCACGGTCGCCGTGTCGATCTCTGCGGTAAAGCTGGACCAGATAAGCGAGATCGTGGTGCAGGGCCAGAACAACGCGCTGTCGTCCCGCCGCTAGAGGCGGACGACGCGCACCTCGCTGCCCTTGGCGGACAGGGCGATCTCGCCCTTGCAGAGGCGCAGCGCATCCTCGCCGAAAGCTTCGAACCGCCAGCCGTTCAGCGCCTCGACCGTCCGGTCGCCCGCCGCGATGGCATCCAGATCCGCCGCCGAGGCGATCAGCTTGGACGCCACGCCCAACTGTTCGGACTTGGCCTTCAGCAGCACGCGCAGCAGGTCGGCCAGCGCCGGGTTCACCTGCATCTGCTCCCGCGCCGTGTCGGGCTTGGGCATGTCCTCGGGCTTCATCTCCAGTCCGGCCTTGATCGCGGCAAGGATGCCTTCGGCGATTTCGGGCTTCCGCCCCTCGCGCAGCAGGAGGCGGGACCGGCCCAGCTCCTCCATCGTCGCGGGGCGGGTGGAGGCCAGCTCCAGCAGCGCGTCATCCTTCATCACGCGCGACCGCGGGACGTTGTTGCGCTGCGCGTATTCCTCGCGGAAGCGGGCCAGTTCCTTGACGACCGCAAGGAAGCGGCCGGAATTGGTGCGCGTCTTGACGCGCTGCCATGCCTCGTCGGGATGGACGGTATAGGTGGCGGGATCGGTGAGGATGGAAAGCTCTTCCTCCACCCATTTGGTGCGGCCGTTCTTCGCAAGCTGCGCGGCAAGCCATTCGTAGATCACCCGCAGGTGGGTCACATCGGCCAGCGCATATTCCTGCTGCGCCGTGGAGAGCGGGCGGCGCGACCAGTCGGTGAAGCGCGAGGTCTTGTCGAGGTTCTGCTTGGCGATCTTCTTGACCAGCGTCTCGTAGCCCACCTGTTCGCCGAAGCCGCAGACCATGGCCGCGACCTGCGTGTCGAACAGCGGTTCGGGGAAGACCTTGCCTTCGACGAAGAAGATTTCCAGATCCTGCCGCGCCGCATGGAAGACCTTGACCGTCGCCTTGTGGCGGAACAGGTCGTAGAGCGGGTCCAGCGACATGTCCTCGCCCTCGATCGGATCGACGAGGACGGCATCGCCCTCCTTGCCCGGAAGGGCCATCTGGATCAGGCAGAGCTTGGACCAATAGGTCCGCTCGCGCAGGAATTCCGTGTCGATGGTGACGTAGGGTTGGGACTTCGCGGCTTCGCAGAAGGCGGCAAGGTCTTCGGTCGTGGTAATCGTTCGCATCAGCCTTCCGTCCGGCCAAGGGTGGCACGGGGTCATCCCGCAGGCTTCGCTATAGCGATTCGTCACGAAAATGAAAGCATTTGGTCACGCGGGCGCGATCCGTTGGCAAAGCGGAGCGCCGCGCAGGGCGCGGCGCGGGCCTTTCCTCTCGCCTCCGCGCGTTCCGCGCGGAAGCTCGGCGCGCGGGGGTTTCACACCCCCGCCCCCCCGTGGGATATTTGGGGACGGAAAATGGGATCAGAGAAGGACGGGTGTCCGGTCGCCCGCCGCGAAGCGGCGCAGGACGGCGGGGTAGAGCCGGTGTTCCTGCACCAGCACACGGGCGGCCAGCGTGTCGGCAGTGTCGCCTTCCAGGACCGGAACCCGGGCCTGGCCGAGGATCGGACCGTCATCCAGAACGGGCGTCACCTCGTGCACGGTGCAGCCCGCCTGCGCATCCCCCGCATCGAGGGCGCGCTGGTGGGTGTGCAGGCCGGGATATTTCGGCAGCAGCGACGGGTGGATGTTCAGCATCCGCCCCGCGAAGCGGTTGACGAAATCCGGTGTCAGCACGCGCATGAAGCCTGCAAGGCAGAGGATGTCGGGTTCCGCAGCGAGCAGGGGCGCCAGCAGTGCTGCCTCGAAGGCCGTGCGGTCGCCCTTGAAGGGCCGGTGATCCACCGCCGCGACCGGCACGCCCTGTGCTGCGGCCTTTGCCAGCCCCGCCGCCGCCGGATCGTTCGATGCCACCAGCACGGGCCGCGCCGGATGCCCGCCCATGCCCATGTCGCGCAGCAGTGCCAGCATGTTGGAGCCGCCCCCCGAAATCAGGATGGCGACCCGTTTCGTCACAGCAGGCGGCCCTTGTAGATGACCCCCTGCCCTTCCACGACGCGGCCGAGGGTGCAGACAGTCTCGCCCGCCGCGGCCAGAAGGGCGGACAGCGCTTCGGCGCGGTCCTCTGCCACCACGAGGATCATCCCGATCCCGCAGTTGAAGGTCTTGAGCAGTTCCGCCTCGGCCATGTTGGCCTGTGTGGCAAGCCAGCGGAACACGGGCGGCAATTGCCATGCCGACAGGTCGATCTCGCAGGCCAGCCCGTCCGGCAGGACGCGCGGCGGGTTTTCGGTCAGGCCGCCGCCGGTGATGTGGGCGAGGCCGTGCACGCCGCCCGCCCGGATCGCCGCCAGCGCCTGTTTGACATAGAGCCGCGTGGGCGCCAGCAGCGCCGCGCCGAGGGTGCCTTCGGCAAAGGGACAGGGCGCGTCCCAGCCCAGACCGGACAGTTCCACCACCTTGCGGACGAAGCTGTAGCCGTTGGAATGGACACCGTTGGACGCGAGGCCCAGCAGCACGTCGCCCGCCTGCACACCCGCCGGCAGGTCCGCGCCCCGTTCCATCGCGCCGACGGCGAAACCGGCAAGGTCGAAGTCGCCCTTGTGGTACATGCCGGGCATTTCCGCCGTCTCGCCCCCGATCAGGGCGCAACCCGAGGCCTCGCAGCCCGCGGCGATGCCGTCGATGATCCGTGCCGCCTGATCCACGTCCAGCTTGCCGGTGGCGAAATAGTCGAGGAACAGCAACGGTTCTGCCCCCTGGCAGACAAGGTCGTTCACGCACATGGCGACAAGGTCGATCCCGATCGTGTCCACATTGCCCGTGTCGATGGCGATGCGCAGCTTCGTCCCCACCCCGTCCGTCGCGGCGACGAGGATGGGGTCGGAATAGCCTGCGGCCTTCAGGTCGAACAGCGCACCGAAACCGCCGAGGCCGGACATGGTGCCGGGGCGGTTGGTCCGTTTCGCGGCGGGCTTGATGCGTTCCACCAGCGCGTTCCCCGCGTCGATATCCACACCCGCCTGCGCATAGGTAAGGCCGTTCGTCATGGGATCACGCTCCGCCGCTCTGCCGCTTTGGGCGCGGCATATACCAGCCCTCGCCGCATCGCAACGCCGGAAGGCGGCGGGGGCGGGGTTGACAGGG
>AYNO01000198.1 GCA_000500915.1 Rhodobacter sp. CACIA14H1 | reverse complement strand
CCACCCGCAGGCCGAGGAAGCGGGCAAGGATCACCTCGGGCACCGTGGACATGCCCACCGCATCGCCGCCAAGGATGCGGATGGCGCGGATTTCGGCCGGCGTCTCGAAGGACGGCCCCGAATACCACGCATAGACGCCTTCGGGCAGGGCCACGCCTTCGGCTTCGGCACTTGCCCGCAGGGCCGCCCGCAACGCGGGGTCATGCGCGTCGCCCATCGGGACGAAACGCGCATCGGTGCGTTCCCCGATCAGCGGGTTCAGGCCCGAGAAGTTGATATGGTCCGACAGCAGCATAAGGTCGCCGGGCCTAATGTCGGCCCGCAGGCTGCCCGCCGCATTGGTGGCGATCAGTGCCTCGCCCCCCAGCGCCTTCAGGAGTTCCAGCGCAGGGCGCATCGCGGCGGGATTGCCCTTTTCGTAGTAATGTTCGCGGGCACCGAAGACCGCGACGCGCACCCCTTCCAGATCGCCGATCACGAGGTTGGGGTTGTGCCCCGACACGCCGGCATGGGGAAATCCGGGCAGGTCGGCATAGGGGATCGCCACCCCCTCTACCGCCCCCGCCAGATGGCCGAGGCCGGAGCCGAGGATCAGGCCAAGACGCACCGGCGCATCGCCCGCCCTTGCGCGGACCGTCGAGGCGAGACTGTCGATCGAAACTGTCATCATCAATCCAACGCAGCAGGGGCCGCTATGGACCCCACCTCGAACACGATCAGCCTGATGCGCGAACCGTCCAGCTCGATCTCGGCCTTGCCGTTCAGAGCACAGGGCGACCCGCCCCCGAACATGGCGAACTTGCAGCCTTCCAGGGATCGTCTGGCCTCTCGTCCCGCGTCGAAGATCACCGGATAGACGGTCCCGTCGGCCGTGCGGAACGTCAGGGCTTCGTCGTCCATCAGGTCAAGGCCGGTGCCGATATGGCCGGTGATGTCCACTTCGGTTCCGGCAATGCGGGCCCGCAGGTCCTCCAGCGTTTCGGCAGCGGCGCCGTCAGCCCATGACAGCGCCGTGACGGCGGCAAATGGCAGCAGGCAGGTCGATCTTGGCATGGTCAACGCTCCCCTCAACGCTCTTTGACATAGGGTTCCCCCCCCGCACGCGGCGGGATGGCCTTGCCGACGAAGCCTGCCAGCACCAGCACCGTCAGCACATAGGGCAGCGCGTCGAGGAAGGGCACCGGCACCTTCACCTGCACCACCGCCTGCACCACGTCGGGCCGCAGGGCCAGCGCCTGGAAGAAGCCGAACAGCAGGCAGGCCCAGAGCGCCGCCACCGGCCGCCACTTGGCAAAGATCAGCGCGGCCAGCGCGATATAGCCCCGCCCTGCCGTCATCTCGCGCCCGAAACCGGCTTGCAGCGCGGTCGCCATATAGGCCCCCGCCAGCCCGCAGAGGATGCCCGTGATCGCCACGGCGGCAAAGCGCAGGCCGACTACGGAAATCCCCGCCGTATCCACCGCTGCGGGGTTTTCCCCCACCGCCCGCAGTCGCAGCCCGAAGCGCGTGCGATACAGCACCCACCATGTCAGCGGCACCGCCAACAGCGCCACATAGACCAGCAGCGGGTGGCCGGATATCACCTCGTGATAGAGCGGGCCGAGGACCGGCACGCCCCGCAACTCCTCGGCAAAGGGCAGGGTGATGGGCGAGAACCGCGCATCCCCCTCCAGCGGCGGGGTGCGCCCGCCCTGACCGAACAGCCGTTGCGCGATGAGCACCGTGATGCCGGAGGCCACGAAATTCAGCGCCACGCCGGAAATCAACTGGTTGCCGCGGAAGGTGATGGACGCGATGCCATGTATCCCCGCCAGCATCAGCGAGGCCAGCATCCCCGCGAACATCCCCGCCCAGACCGACCCCGTCAGGAAGGCGACCGAGGCCGAGGCCATCGCCGCCATCAGCATCTTGCCTTCCAGCCCGATGTCGAAAATCCCCGCCCGTTCGGAATAAAGCCCCGCCAGACAGGCGAACAGCAGGGGCGTCGCCAGACGCAGCGTGCTGTCGAGGATCTGCAGAAGCGTCGCGTAATCCATCACGCAGCCCCCTTCGCCGTCCGGCCCGCACGCAGCGCGTTGAAGACCCATGTCAGCATCATGCGCACCATCATGTCCAAGGCCCCCGTGAACAGGATCACCAGCCCCTGCACGACGATCCGCATTTCAATGGGGATCTTCGTCCACAGACCCAGCTCCGCCCCCCCCTGGAACAGGAAGCCGAACAGCAGCGCCGCCAGCACCACGCCGACCGGATGGTTCCGCCCCATCAGCGCCACCGCGATCCCGATGAAACCGGCACCGGAGGCGGAATTCTGCAACAGCCGCTCCGCCTCGCCCATGACGTTGTTGATGGCCATCATCCCCGCCAGCCCGCCGGAAATCAGCATGGCCACCATGACGATCATGAAGGGGCTGATGCCTGCGTAACGCGCCGCCGCCTCGGACTTGCCGAAGGCGCGGATCGCATAGCCCAGCCGCGTCCGCCACAGCAGCAGCCAGACCACGACCGCCATCCCCAGCGCGATGAACAGCGTCACGTTGGCGGGGACGTTGGAGGTGAAGAACAGGTTGAAGACGGGGATCTGGTTCAGCGTCGGCAGGCGCGTCGCTTCGGGGAAATTCGCGGTGGCCGGGTCCATCTGTCCCGCAGGGCGCAGCACATCCACCAGCATGAAGATCAGGAAGGCCGCCGCGATGTAGTTGAACATGATCGTGGTGATCACGATATGGCTGCCGCGCTTCGCCTGCAGATAGGCCGGCACCGCCGCCCATGCCGCGCCGAAGGCCGCCGCGGCGAAGGTCGCGCCCAGCAGGGCCAGCGTCCAGTGCGGCCACGGGATGAACAGGCAGGCCAGCGCCACGCCAAGCCCGCCAAGCTGCGCCTGCCCCTCGCCGCCGATGTTGAACAGGCTGGCATGGAAGGCGACCGTCACCGCCAGCCCCGTGAACATGAAGCTGGTCGCGTAATAGAGCGTGTAGCCCCAGCCATAGGCATTCATCACCGACCCCTGCACCATGACGGTGATCGCCTCCCACGGGTCCTGCCCGATGGCAAGGATGACCACTGCCGCGATGACCGCCGCCAGCAGCAGCGAGATCAGCGGCACCAGCACCACATCCGCCCATTTCGGCAAGCGTTCCATCACGCGGCCTCCCCTTTTCCGGTGATCCCGGCCATCAGCAGGCCCAGTTCACGTTCATCCGTCCGGTCGGGGTCGCGGAAGCCCATGATCTGGCCGTCGAACATCACGGCGATGCGGTCCGACAGGCTGCGGATCTCGTCCAGTTCCACGCTGACCAGAAGGATCGCCTTGCCCTGATCGCGCAGGGCGACGATCTGCTTGTGGATGAATTCGATCGCGCCGATATCCACCCCCCGCGTCGGCTGGCCCACCAGCAGCAGGTCGGGGTTGCGTTCGATTTCCCGCGCCACGACGATCTTCTGCTGGTTCCCGCCCGAAAAGCTTTTGGCGGCCAGTGTCGGGATCGGCGGGCGGACGTCGAAGCGTTCCATCTTCCGCGCCGTGTCGGCCCGCAGCGCGTCATTGTCCATGAAAAGCGCGTTCTTCTGGTATTCGGCGGCGTTGTGATAGCCGAAGGCCACGTTTTCCCACGCGGCGAAATCCATGATCAGGCCGTAATGCTGGCGGTCCTCGGGGACATGGGCGATGCCCGCGCTGCGGCGGCTCTGCCCGTCGGACCCCTTGCCCGACAGCGGCAGGTCCGACCCGTTCAATACGATGCGCCCCGTGGCCTTCGTCATGCCGCCCAGCGCGGCCAGCAGTTCCGACTGCCCGTTCCCCGCCACCCCCGCGATGCCGAGGATTTCGCCCGCCCGTATCTCGAAGCTGACGCCCTTCAGCCGTTCCACCCCGTGTTCGTCCACCACGCGCAGGTTTTCGACCGACAGCACCACCTTGCCCGCCTGCGCGGGGGCCTTCTCCACCTCCAGCAGCACCTTGCGGCCCACCATCAGTTCCGCCAGCTCCTCGGGGCTGGTCTCGGCGGTCTTTACCGTGCCGACCATGGTGCCGCGCCGCATGACGGATACGTTTTCGGTCGTCTCCATGATCTCGCGCAGCTTGTGGGTGATCAGGATGATGGTCTTTCCCTGATCGCGCAGCCCGCGCAGGATGCGGAACAGGTGGTCCGCCTCGGCAGGGGTCAGCACGCCGGTCGGTTCGTCAAGGATCAGGATATCGGCCTGACGATACAGCGCCTTGAGGATTTCCACCCGCTGCTGGTGGCCGACCGACAGGTCCTCGATCACCGCGTCGGGGTCCACGTCCAGTTCGTATTCCTTGGAAAGGTCCGACAGCACCTTGCGCGCCTTGGACAGGGAGCCCGCCAGCAACGCCCCCTCTTCCGCGCCGAGGACCACGTTTTCCAGCACGGTGAAATTCTGCACCAGCTTGAAATGCTGGAAGACCATCCCGATTCCGGCGCGGATCGCGCTCTGGCTGTCGGGGATGGCGGTGGGCTGGCCGTTGATGAAGATTTCGCCCGCATCGGCGCGGTAGAAGCCGTAGAGGATGGACATCAGCGTGGATTTTCCCGCGCCGTTTTCCCCGATGATCCCGTGGATCGTCCCCTTGGGAACGGCGATGTGGATGTCCTTGTTCGCCTGCACCGGGCCGAAGGATTTGGAAATGCCCTTCAACTCGATGGCATAACGCGCATCCGCCATTGGAAACCCCCTGTTCCGCCGCCCCGTCACATCGCGGGCCGGTCCTTTACGCAAGATGCCGCGCCCGTGGCAGGACGCGGCATCCCTGTCTTATGCCGTCAGGCCGATCAGAACGTGGCCGCCGGGCAGGTGTTGTCGGACATGTAGTCATGCACGACCAGCTCGCCCGACTTGATCTTTTCGGCCGCCGCGTCCACCGCAGCCTGCATATCGGCGGTCACGAGGGCGGCGTTGTTCTCGTCCATCGCGTAGCCCACGCCGTCATTCGCAAGGCTCATGACATTGATGCCGGGGGTCAGGTTCTCGCCTTCGGTGAAGGCGTTGTACACGGCGTTGTCCACGCGCTTGAGCATCGAGGTCAGGACCTTGCCGGGATGCAGGTAGTTCTGGTTCGAGTCGACGCCGATCGACAGGATGCCTTCATCCGCGGCGGCCTGAAGGACGCCGACGCCCGTGCCGCCTGCGGCGGCATAGATCACGTCCGCGCCCTGCGACTTCTGCCCCTTGGCAAGTTCGGCGCCCTTCACCGGGTCGTTCCACGCGGCGGGGGTGGTGCCGGTCATGTTCAGGATGACGGTCGCATCGGGGTTGACCGCCTTCACCCCCTGCGCATAGCCGCAGCCGAAGCGGCGGATCAGCGGGATGTCCATGCCGCCGATGAAACCCACCGTCGCGGTCTTGGAGGCGAGGCCCGCCATCATGCCGACAAGGTAGGACCCTTCATGTTCGGTGAACACGACCGACTTCACGTTCGGCTGCTCCACGACCATGTCCACGATGGCGAATTTGGTGTTCGGGAAGTCCGGCGCGACCTTGTTCAGCACGTCGCCGAAGGCGAAGCCGGTCATCACGACGGGGTTGGCGCCCGCTTCGGCCAGACGGCGCAGCGCCTGTTCGCGCTGGGCCTCGTCCTGCATCTCCAGCTCCTTGTAGGTGCCGCCGGTTTCCTTGGCCCAACGCTCTGCCCCGTTGAAGGCCGCCTCGTTGAAGGATTTGTCGAACTTGCCGCCAAGGTCGAAGATGATCGCAGGTTCGGCCGCAGCCACACCGGCGGTCAGCGCCAGCGTCGCCGCCGCGCCGAGGAAATGCTTCATCAGGGTCATCCGTAAATCTCCCGGTTATCGTTATGGGTCGTTTCCTGACGCCCGCCGGACGGACGGGGCGTTTCGCCGCCAATTTAGGGCGGATTCCCGAAAGACGGTCAACACCTCTTTGCGAGCGGCGGGCCCGCTTTTTGAACTTCTGATCAAATTCCGTGCGCTTGACCTTGCGTCAGGCAGCAGCAACCGCCCGCGCCATCACCAGGGCATCCACCCGCGCCCCGTCCGGCGTCCGGTAATAGCCGCGCCGGCGCCCCGATTCCGCGAATCCGGCCTTGGCATAAAGCGCGATTGCCGCCGGATTGTCGGCCGCGACTTCCAGAAACGCCGTCCCTGCCCTGCGCAGCCGCGCCTGATACAGGAACCGCGCCACAAGCCTGCGCCCCAGCCCCCTGCGCCGCGCCTCGGGAGCCACGGCAAGGGTCAGGAGTTCCGCCTCGCCCGCCACCGCGCGGCCGAGGATGAAACCCGCATCCCCCTCTACCAGCACGAAGGCCAGCGGATCGGCCAGAAACCCCGCGAAGGCCGCCGCATCCCAGGGGCGCGGCGTGGTGAAACAGCGCCCGTGCAGCGCGGCCAGCTCTTCGGCCGTCACGGCAGGATCACCGGCGGCGGGTCGGCGGCGGGGCCGCATCCGCGCCGCGCAGGTAGAACGGCGTCGGGCGCGGCTGGTCCGTCCCGATGCGCCGCGCCGCGATGGTGGCAATCGCATGGTGCAGCGGCAGGGCAGGGGGCAGGGCTTCCGCCCCCGCCGCGCTGCCCGTCACCGCGCCCGCGACGGCCACGCCCGCAGGGGCCAGCGCCGCCGTGCCGCCGTCGAAACGCTGCACATAGACCTCGCCC
>AYNO01000197.1 GCA_000500915.1 Rhodobacter sp. CACIA14H1 | reverse complement strand
TCTTCGAGCGTGGTGACGTAAAGCATGGAGATCTTCTGCCCTCGCGCCTTCATTGCGCGGATGTCGTGGACGGTCGGACGGTTCGCCTTGTGGACCATGATTACACCGTGAACGCTGTGCGGAAGGCTTCGAGGGCAGCCTTCTCATCGCCCTTGGCAAAGGCTTCTATGCCGACCGGGCCGGCATAGCCCATCGCCTTCAGCGCAAGCGCAACGCCGCGATAGTTGATCTCACCTGTGCCGGGTTCGCAGCGGCCAGGATTGTCGGCGACCTGCACTTCGCCGATCCACGGCAGGCAGGCCTCGCACCAGCGGATCAGGTCGCCCTCGCCGATCTGGGTGTGGTAGAGGTCGAGATTGATGCGAAGCTGCGGACGGTTCACCGCCGAAACCAGCGACAGCACCGCCTCGGTCGACCCGAAAGGGCAGCCAGGGTGGTCGATGGGGTTGAGGTTTTCGAGCGTGAAGACCACGCCCATCTCCTCGCCCAGGTCGCAAATACGGTTCAACGTATCGCGGGCGCGCAGTTCCGCGCCGGGAGCATGCGAGCCGATACGCGGGATCGGAATGCCCATATCGCCCAAGCCGGTGCCGTGCAGGTTCAGCCGATGCACACCCAACCGCTTGCCCACCGCAGCCGTTTCGCGGGCCGAGGCCAGAAGCATATCCGCGCCTTCCTTGTCGGCCAGACGCCCCTCAAGATACCCGTTCATGATCGTGAACGTCGCCCCCGTCCGCTCCAGCGCGGCCAGATCATGCGCGGGCCAGTTCCACAGCCCCACGCCAAACCCCATCTCCTTCAGACGCGAAGCGCGCCACTCGATAGGACGGTCACGCCACAGCATCTCGGCACAGGCGGCAAGTTGGAAGGTCATGTCAGATCTCGATATAAACTTGGCCGTCCTGAACCCGGACGGGGAAGGTTTTCAGGTTCACGCAGGCGGGCGCACGTTTCGCCTCGCCGGTGCGGTAATCGAAGGTCGCGTTGTGCTTCGGGCATTCCACCGTGCCCTCCATCACGAGGCCGTCGCAGAGATGAACCTTCTCGTGGCTGCAGATCCCGTCCATCGCGTGGAAGGTGTCATCCTCGCTGCGGATGATCACGAAGGTCTGGCTGCCGTGGTCGAAACGGATCAGGTCATCGAGTTCTATATCTTCGGTCGCGCAGGCGCGGGTCCATGTCGGCATGGGTCTGTCCTCGGGTCTTGATGTCGATCAGGGAGCGGCGGTCCGGAGGGAGACCGGACCGCCGTTGCAGCGCGACAGCGGGTGGAGGACCGCCGCCACGCCGAAAGGGTCAGGCCTGAACGGCCTGCGGCGGGTGGCCGTCATGCGTGGCCATGTATCCTTCGATCTCGGCCTCCAGCGAAGCCATCGACGCCCCGCCTGCCATAAGATCGGTGATCTCTTCCCGCGTCTTCTCGCCCTTGCGGAAATCGGCGGCCACCGCACCACGGATCAGCACGGCGAAGTGGTCACCCACGGCCATGGCATGCATCACCTGATGGGTAATGAAGATCACCGCCAGACCCCGCCGCTTCGCCTCGTTCACGATGCGCAGGACGTGGGTCGCTTGCTTCACGCCAAGGGCTGCGGTGGGTTCGTCAAGGATCAGGACACGCGCGCCGAAATGCACGGCGCGGGCGATGGCCAGCGACTGGCGTTCCCCACCCGACAGGCCACCGACCAGACGGTCGCCGTCGGTGATGCGGGTGATCCCCATGTCCTGCACGGCCTTGACCGCGATGGCATTGGCGCGGGCGCGGTCGTAGATCTTGAACGGTCCCCAGCCCTTGGTGGGTTCGACGCCGACAAAGAAGCTGCGCCCGATCGACATCAGTGGGAAGGTTCCGCCGAACTGGTGGACGGTGGAAATCCCCGCCTCCTGCGCGACACGGGGTGCAGGGAATGTCACCTCTTTCCCGTCAAGCTCGATTGTCCCCGTGGTGGGCTGGTGGACACCGGACAGGATCTTGATCAGCGTCGACTTGCCCGCGCCGTTGTCGCCCAGAAGACAAAGCACCTCACCGGGCCGGACTTCCAGATTGATGTCATGCAGGACGTCGATGGGACCGAAGGACTTGTTGATGTTCTTCAGCGCAAGGATGGGAGCGGTCATGTCAGGCCCCTTTCTTCTTGGTCGTGGCCGAAAGGGCCATCTTGCGGAAGGTGTTGTTCATCAGCACGGCCAGCAGCAGCAGCACGCCGATGATCAGGGCCGACCAGTTCCGGTCGAAATCGGTGTAATAGATGCCCTGATTGACGATGGCGAAGGTGATCGTGCCGAAGAAGATCCCCACCACCGACCCGAAGCCCCCGGTCAGCAGCACGCCACCCACGACGACCGAGATGATCGAGTTGAAGATGAAGCTCTGCCCGCCCGCGACCTGCGCCGAGTTGTAGAGGATCGCTTGGCACATCCCCACGAAGGCGGCGGATGTGGAGGACAGGACGAAAAGCACGATCGTCATGCGGTCGGTCGGAATACCGGCGTTCCGTGCGGAAACCTTGTCTCCGCCCATCGCGAAGATCCAGTTCCCCTTGGGCGAGAAGTGGATGAAGAACACATAGGCCGCCGTCAGCACCAGCCACCAGATCACCATGACCTGCAGCTGCCCGCCGAACAGGAAGTCGCCGAAGATCACCTTCGCAGGCCCATCGACCGTCAGAGCTACAGAGGTGGATTTGGTGATCAGCACGGTCAGGCCCAGGACGATGCCCTGCACCGCAAACAGGCTGCCCAGCGTCACGATCAGCGACGGCACGGCGGTGCGGATCACCATGTATCCGTTGATCAGGCCCACCGTCACGCCGAAGGCCATCGTCACCGCGATGCCCAGCCAGATCGACATCCCGTAATGGCCGGAGATGACGGCCACCGTCATCGCCCCGAACGGCACCATCGCACCGACCGAGATATCGAGTTCCCCTGCGATCATCAGCAGCCCCACCGGAATGGCAATGATGCCAAGGTTCGCGGCCACGTTCAGCCAGCTCGACATGCCCGCAGGCTTCAGGAAGGTCAGCCCGCCGAAGGCCGCAAAGAAGATCAGGACGGCCAGAAGGCCCAGAAACGCCCCCGCCTCGGGGCGGCGCAGAAGGCTGCCGAGCGACAGGTTCGATCCCTGCGCTGGCTTGGCCCCGACAGGCCGGCTTGCTGTGGTGGAGGTCATGGCGTTTCCCTTTCCGTCAGACCGTAGGTGACGCGCGCGGCGTCGGCAGGAATGTCCGGCCCACCCACAGGCAGGCCGGACGGTCGGCGGATCAGCGTGCGCCTTTGGCGACACCGGCCAGCGTCGCGTCGATGTTCGACGCATCCACGATCCCCGGACCGGTCAGCACCGGGAAGACCGGCAGATCGGTGCCGAAGTCGATATGCGAGGCCAGCAGGCTGACGGCGAGGTAGGATTGCAGGTAGGGCTGCTGGTCGATCGAGAAGAGCTGCGTGCCACCCTTGATCCGGTCCAGACCCGCCTGGTTCATGTCGAAGGAACCCAGCAGCGTGGTGCCGGTCTTGCCTGCCTGCTCGACCGCGATCGCCGCGCTATCCGCGTCGCCAGCCGAGATGGTGATGACCCCGTCAATGGTTTCGTCTTTCAGCAGTTCGGCCTTGATCGCCTCGGCAACCGCCGTCGCGTCCCCAAAGCTGGTGGACGGAAGCGGAAGCTGCGCGCCCTTGCCACCCTTGCCGGTGATCCCGTCGATCACGCCCTTGCAGCGGGCTTCGATATTCGCGGTGCCGGGAAGCGTATTGATGCACAGGACGTTCTTCTGCCCATTGTCACCGAAGTATTCGCCGCCCGCGACGCCAGCCACATATTCATCCGACCCGACATAGTTGATCGCGCCCAGTTCCTTGGCCTTCTCGGCCCCGCCCGCGTTCATCAGGATGACCTTGATGCCCGCCGCGATGGCATCCTTGATCGCCGGATCTTCGGCTTCGGGAACCCAGTTCGGGATCACGAGTCCATCCACTTCCATGCTGATCGCGGTGCGGATCAGTTGCACGACGTCGGGGGCGAAGTTGTCGTAATTCACGAGGCGCAGGTAGTTCACCGAACCGCCATTGGCTTCCACCATCGGGGTCGCATCATCGATGCCCTTCTTGATGATGTTCCAGAAGGCGTCATCGTTCGATCCGCCCACGACAGCGATATCCGCCGCCATCGAGGCGCTGCCCGCGAAAGCGACAAGCGCGGTCGTGGCAAGGACCTTCGTCAGGTTTGCAAGTTTCATGGTCTGTCCTACCTTTGGTGCCCCCGGTTCTCCGGCGGGCGTTGGTGTTGGTGGGATTGACCAGCGCGCCCCCTCCTCCGGGACACGCGCCGGATCTCGGGGTCAGGTGCGGGCCGCCTTGGCGTTCATCCGCGCCTTCTTCTTCTCGAACCGGGCCTGCATGATCGCGTCGCCCTCTTTCGATCCGTCGTGCCAATAGCCGAACCACTTATCCAAGGGGATCAGGCCATCGCCGCCGTAATTCACCTCGAAGTATTTGTGGTGCAGGTAATGGGCATATGCGTGGCTATCGAGCGTCTTGTCTTCGGTGATCTCAAGCTTGTCGAAGCCGATATGCCCGTTCACCGCGCCGAAGCCTGCGATATGCAGCTGGAACATGGCGATGATTGGGTTCGACGGGATGATCAGGTGCCAGAACGCCACCGCGTGATAGAGGAACCCTTCCACTGGATGCATCGACAGCGACGACCACGGGCTCGGGTTTACCGAATTGTGGTGGACCGAATGCACCCATTTATACAGCAGCGGCGTATGGATCAGCCGGTGGATCGCGAAGAAATGCACCTCATGGATCGCCGGGGCCAGCAGCACGATCGCGGCAAGATACCAAGGATTGTCCGACCAGCTCAGCCACGGCACATAGCCCGCGGCGAAGGCATGCAGGAAGATCACCTCGACCAGCGTCCAGAGCGGGATGGAGATGAAGAAGGACCGTAGGAAGTTGTCGATGTTCTGCGACTTGAACCAGAACACGTCCGAAGGCTGCTCTGACGGGAACTTCGCATTGTATTTGAAGCGCGTTCCCTGCTTGCGGCGGACATACCAGAACAGCTCGACCGAGCCATACATGACGAATATCGCCGCCGCATTCACGGCATAGAGCCAGAGCGCCCAGCCCCAGGACAGTGTCTTCATCACCTCGACATCCGGCACGACGTAGAACCAGTAAAGCAGTGCCGTCGCCATGTGGAACGCGTTCCACGGGAACAGGTATTCCGGCACCCAGCGCAGCACCTTCACGATGCTGAACGGGCGGAGCCAGAACGGGGCCACCTCCAGATGAGCGTTCGGGGCCCAGTCGCCACGCTTGTTGCGGGTGCCGAATTGCAGATCGTCCATCTTCGTCCTTCCTCTTCCTTTCGGTCGGGGGTCCGGACGGAACACGACATCGTCCCGCGGGCCCACACCACGCGGCACCGGGGCAAGGCCCCGCCGTCATTCCTGTCCGAAATCACCCTCCCTACGGCTGCGAAGACTCAGGGAGCCGCCACGCCGCGATGGCGGGAAATAAGCGCCTTGACGCATATCAAATCAACCCGCCATGATAGCGGAAACATGAAATCGTATCATTCACATCATCAATCAAGCAAAATGATACGAACCAGATCAGGACCGCAAATGCGCCGCCCCACGATCCCCGACCTTGCCGAAGCTGCCGGTGTCTCGGTCGCCACGGTGAACCGCGTCCTGTCAGGCGCGGAAAATGTCCGCCTCGCCACCCGCGAGCGCGTCCAGCAGGCGGCGGCTGAGATCGGCTTCTACGGCCTCGGCTCGATCCAGGCCCGCGTCTCCGCCGCCCGCCCGAGGCTGCGCTTCGGCATCCTGCTCTTGCAACCCCACCGCCCCTTCTATCGCAACATCGCCACCGCGATGGAAGAAGCCGCCGCTGCCGCGACTGGCGCAGAGGTGGACCTGCGGATCGAGTTTCTGGAAGACCTCTCGCCCCAGAACGTCGCCGACCGCGCCCTCGCCCTTGCCAGCGATTGCAACGCCATATGCCTGACCGCCGCCGTTCATCCGGTCGTGAGCGAGGCGCTAGAACGTATCCAGTCGCAGGGCATCCCCGTCTTCGCCTTCGTCTCGCAGATCAGCGTCACGGGCCAGATGTCCTATATCGGGCTCGACAACTGGAAGGTCGGCCGCACCTCCGCATGGACCTTTGCCAACATCTGCAAGGCACCGGGCAAGATCGGCATCCTGATGGGCAACCCGCGCTACCGGAACCAGGAGATGAACGAGACGGGCTTCCGCTCCTACTTCCGCGAACACGCCCCCGACTTCACCCTTCTAGAACCCATCTCCACCTTCGAATCCGCCGCAGTGGCGCAGGAGATGACCGAAAAGCTGCTGTCCGATCACCCCGACCTCGCCGGCCTCTACATCTCTGGCGGCGGCATCAGCGGCGCACTCGCCGCCCTTCGATCCAGCGGCAAGGCCGGAAAGATGGTCGTCGTCGGCTACGACCTGACCGAAGTCACCCGCGCTGCCCTACTCGACGGCACCATGACCCTCGTCATCTCCCACCCCCTCGCCCGCCTTGCGCGCGACGCCATCGACGGCATGATCCGCGCCTGCGCCAACCCCGGCAGCAATCAGACCAGCATCGCGCCCTTCGATATATTCACGCGGGAGAACATCTGAGGCGACGGTCTGCTTTCCAATGTGACGTAGGGCAGCTAT
>AYNO01000196.1 GCA_000500915.1 Rhodobacter sp. CACIA14H1 | reverse complement strand
TCTTTCCAGCAAGCTAGAACGCCCCCCCGCCCCCCACAAGTTGCGTTTGCGTGAAATCGGGGAATGTGGGGCGGAAAGGGGCCGGTTCCGACCCTGACAGGGCAACACGGGGGCAGCCGCCGTCTGGCAAAGGAAAAGGCCGCCCCCTGCGGAAGCGGCCCGTTCCTGTCGGATGTAAGGTCGGTTACGGCGTTGTGGTCGCCAGATAGGCGATCAGGTTCGCGCGGTCCTCGACCTTGGGCAGACCGGCAAAGGACATCTTGGTGCCGGGCATGTAGCCCTTGGGGTTTTCAAGGAAGCCATTCAGGTTCTCGGGCGACCAGACATCGGCGGTCAGGGCCGCCAGCGCCTCGGAATAGGCATAGCCCGCCGACGTGCCCTTGTTCTTGTTCACGATCCCGTTCAGGTGCGGACCCGTCGCATCGGCGCCGTCCAGCTTGTGGCAGGACTTGCACTTGGCAAAGACCTTCTCGCCCGCTGCCGCATCGGCCGAAGCGAAGACAGTGGCGAAGTCCGGACCGGCCTCTGCCGTCTCGGCCGAAGCCTCTTCCGCGCCGGTATCGATGGAATAGGCCTGCGCGATCTCTTCGCCCTCGCCATGACCGCCGCCATGACCCACGTGGTAAAGCGACTCCGCCCCCCACGCCGCAAACAGATAGACCAGCAAGGACCCGCAGACCGCTCCGGTCACCTTGGTCATCGTCATCGTGTCGAACATGTCGCGCCTTCCCTTGGCCGTCGTTTGGCGGGCTATGTATCCGCTTCCCCCACCCGGTTTCAAGGTGTAGTAGCGCGACCAATCGCCCCTCTTCGGGGTTTTTGCCTGACGGAGCCAGCCTGAAATGACCGGCCGCATCGCTTTCCAGGGGGAACCCGGGGCCTATTCGCATCAGGCCTGCGCACAGGCACGGCCCGGAATGGCGGTTGTTCCCTGCCAGACCTTCGAGGATGTCGTCGAACTGACCCGTTCGGGCGAAGTGGACCTCGGGATGCTGGCGGTCGAGAATTCGACCTACGGGCGCGTCGCGGATGTCCACAGCCTGCTCCCCAAGGCCGGCCTCTTCATCGTGGACGAAGCGTTTGTCCGCGTGCATGTCAACCTCCTCGGCGTGCGCGGGGCGCGACTTGACCAGATCACCGAGGCGTATGGCCACGTCGTCATCCTTCCGCAATGCGCCGGCTTCCTGCGACAGCACGGAATCAAGGGCCGCGTCAGCAGCGACAACGCCCGCGCCGCCCGCGAGGTGTCCGAGGCAGGCGACCCCACCCGCGCGGCACTGGCCAGCGAACTGGCAGCGGAAATCTACGGGCTGGATGTCGTGGCCCGGCACATCGAGGACCACGCGAACAACACCACCCGCTTCCTCGTCATGTCGCGCGAGGCGGATCTGACCCGCCGCGGCCACGGCAAGATGATGACGACCTTCACCTTCCGCGTCCGCAACATCCCGGCGGCGCTGTACAAGGCACTGGGCGGCTTCGCCACCAACGGCGTCAACATGACCAAGCTGGAAAGCTACATGGTCGGCGGCAGCTTCACGGCGACCGAATTCTACGCCGATATCGAAGGCCATCCCGAAGACGCCAACGTGAAGCTCGCCTTCGAGGAGCTGCGCTACTTCACCTCGTCCTTCACGCTGCTGGGCGTCTATCCCGCCGCCCGCGAACGGGGCTAAAGCGTCGGCTGCCCCGCGAAACGGGCCTCGATATCCCGTGCGATGCCCGCCAGCCGCCCGTCATAGCGTTTCTGCACCTTGGCCTTCGCCAGCTTCAGCGATTGCAGGAACAGCCGCGCCGCCAGCGTGCGCGGCCGCACCTCGACCTGCATCAGCATCCGCGTGCGTTTCGCGGCCAGTTCGACCAGCTCGATATTGACGAAACCCTCTACGGACGGCCCGTCGAAATCGAGCGCGATGTTCCCGGGCCTGTCCATACGCTTCAGCCGGACCTGCACCTGCCGCTCTTTCCCGCGCCAGGCAAATCTGGCCTGCCACGTCATCCCGATACCGGGCACGCGCAGCTTGTCGGTGCGGTGCACATCGGCGCCACGGCGCATCGCAGACCGCTCCCACCCTTCGAAATCCGAAAGGAAATCGAAGACATAGGCGACCGGCGCCCCGATATCCGTCCGACCGCTGAGTTTCATCCTGCCCCGCCTGACTGCCTTACCACTTACGCACCGTTTCCGGCCCACCCCATCTGGCTGGCAACTTGCGGTTATTCAAGGCTGTCGGCAAGCCAGTTCGCAATAAGGTAATGGGCGATGGCACCGCGCCGCGCGGGCCTGATGCGCGGATGCCGCCCCGCCATGGCCGCAACCATGTCTTCGCGCGTCACCCAACAGGCATCCTCCAGTTCCTCGGGGTCCAGCCGGATCTCGTCACTCAACGCCTCGCCGGCGCAGCCGATCATCAGGCTGGCCGGAAAGGGCCATGGCTGGCTGGCCAGATAGCGGACAGGCCCGACCTGAACGCCCGTCTCCTCGGCCACCTCGCGCCGGACGGCGGCTTCGATCGTCTCGCCGGGTTCGACAAAACCCGCCAGCAGCGAATACATCCCCTCGGGCCAGTTCGCGTTGCGCCCGACCAGCAGCCTATTCCCCTTCGTGACCAGCATGATCACCACCGGATCGGTGCGGGGGAAATGCTGCGCTCCGCAGGCCGGGCAGGCCCGCTGCCATCCTGCCGCCTCCATCCGCGAAGCCGCGCCGCAGGCCGCGCAGAACCCGTGGCTGCGATGCCACTGCAAAAGAGCCTTGGCCGTGGCGGCCAGTTCAGCATCGCGCGGCGTCAGGGCCGACATGACACCGCGCAGTTCAAGGAACGAAAACCGGTCCGCCAAGGCCGGATGCCGTTGCTCGCTCGTGTCCAGAAAACCCTGCTCCACGCCCGCCGCACCCGCCTCCGGCGACCAGTGCGAGATGTCGCAGGCAAAACGCGCCACGCCATCGTCCAGCCCCAGAAACACCGGCGCGGAACCGCCCGACAGGACCGGACTGCCATGCGGAACCCATCCCAGACGGTCGCCACTTTCCAGCAGCGGCTTTCCGCGCCAGACCGGCAGCACCGTTCCCGCCTCCAGCAGGGCGGCCACGGCGACGGCGTCCTTGCGCAGGCCCGCCGCACGGTCCAGCCCCGACCCACCGAATGTCACCCGCTCTGCATTGCGCATGGTCCGCCGCCTTTCTTTCCGGCGTTCATGCCACGCGCCCTTGCCTTAGGCAAATATCGCAACGGTCTGGACTTGCGGCTGCACAGCCACAGGTTGTAGTTGCCGTATGCAAGATCGGCTCAACCTGTCCCCGGGGCCATCCACCGTGACCAGTGCAACATTGCGCATCCTCGCGACCACCGACCTTCATGCCCATGCGCTGGGATGGGACTACTACCGCGACGAACCGGTGCAGGGCTTCGGACTGGCCGCCCTCGTGCCGCTGATCCGGAAGGCGCGGGCAGAACATCCGGCGGGCACCGTGCTTGTTGACAACGGCGACTTCCTGCAGGGCAGCCCCCTCGGCGACTGGATGGCCCAACATGGCGAGGGGACGCATCCCCTGATCGCGGCGATGAATGCACTGGACTATGATGCGGCGACCTTGGGCAACCACGAATTCAGCCACGGTCTGGACCTGCTGGACAGCGCCCTTGCATCGGCGTGCTTTCCCGTGGTTTCGGCCAATGTCTCGGTGACCGGCATCGACAGGGTCCGGGCCGATACGATGATCACACGCAGCCTTCCCGACCGGGCGGGACACCTGCAGACACTCCGCATCGGCATCACAGGAACCGCGCCGGCCCAGACTGCGGTCTGGGAAGCCAGAAACCTGTCAGGACGCGTTATCGTGACGGACCCCCTGACAGCGGCCCGTGCTGCCGTGCAGCGTCTCCGCCGCCACGGTGCCGATATCGTCATCCTGCTGGCTCATACCGGAATAGACGACGGAACCGGAAACGAGAACATCGCCATCCCCCTGGCCGACCTGTCCGGAGCGGACGCCATCGTCCTCGGTCATACGCACCTGACCTTTCCCGCTGGACAGGCGCGGCTGGCATTGCCAGCGGTCATGGCCGGATGCTTCGGGTCGCATCTGGGCTGCATCGACCTTGGCCTGGAACACGGGCCGGACGGCTGGACAGTCACCGGCGCCGCGGCCCGCCTGCTGCGCCCCGCGACGCCAGAGCCGTCAGACGCGATCCCGCCGGCCACCCGGCGTGCCCATGACGCAACGCGGGAATGGTTGCGCCAGCCCGCCGGCCATAGCGACCTGCCCCTGCGTGCCCATTTCTCGCGCATCGCCCCGTGCAACCTTCTCCGGCTGGTCGCGACGGCGCAGGCGGACCATGTCGCAAGGACGCTGACCGCGACACAGATCGACGGTCGCCCCATCCTTGGCTCCGCCGCGCCGTTCCGGACGGGGATGCGGGGTGCGGCGGGCGGCTGTTCGGATATCCAGCCGGGACCGCTGACGCTCCGGCAGGTGAAGGACATCTATCCCCATCCCAACACGCTTGTCGCACTCTCTGTCACCGGGGATGAGGTTGCGGACTGGCTGGAACGTGCCGCGATCCAGTTCACCACCCTTGACGGATCGACACCGGACCGCCCGATCCTGCGATCCGACTGCCCCGCCTTCGACTTCGACATGATCGATGGCTTGTCCTTCACGATCGACGCGACGGTCCCGCCGCGCTTCGACCTGCGGGGCACGCTTCTCGACGCGGACCGGCACCGCATATCCGGACTGCGCCACAAGGGCCTGCCCGTGCAGGGCAATGACAGGTTCATCCTCGTCACCAACAGCTACCGCGCCTCGGGAAGCGGCGGGTTTCCGGCCTGCCGGTCCGACAGGATTCTGCTAGACGACGGACAGCCCGCCACCGACGCGGTGGCAAGCTTTCTCGCCTCGGGCAGGCAGAGCGCCAGCGACGAGACATGGCATTTCGCGCCCGTCGGACTGCCTGTCCTGTTCGACGCGCCCCCCGGCGCGGAACGGTATATCGACGATGTCGCCCATCTTCGCCCCGAAGCCCTTGCGATCCCGTCGCCCGAAGGGGCCCGCCGCTTCCGTCTGTGGCTCTGATCGGTTATGAGGCTGGCGCAGCAAAGGATGGCCCCATGTTCGACGCGATCTTCTTCGACCTCGACGGCACGCTCGTCGATACCGAAAGCATCGCGCTGGTCACCGGGATGCGGGCCTTCGCCACGGTCGGCCATCCGGTGGACGAAACCTTCATGCATTCGCTGGTCGGCAAGGCCGAACCGCAGGCGGCGGCGCTGATCCGCGGGGCGCTTCCGGCCATCGACCTTGCGGCTTTCCAGGCGGCATGGCGCGAAGGTTTCGACGGGATGATGCTGTCCGATGGTCTGCCGCTGAAATCCGGCGCGATGGAACTGCTCGACCGGCTGGACCATCCCCTTGCGCTGGTCACATCGACCGGCCGTCAGGGTGCGCATCACAAGCTTGGCCTTGCCGGTCTGGCGCATCATTTCCGCACGGTCGTCACCTTTGACGATGTCCGCACCCCGAAACCGGCGCCGGAGCCATATCTGCTGGCGGCAGAACGGCTGGGCGTAGATCCCGCCCGCTGCCTTGTGTTCGAGGACAGCGATATCGGGGCAGAGGCCGCGCATCTTGCCGGATGCACGGTGGTACAAGTACCCGATGTCGCGCCGACGGACGGACGCTTCGCACGCCACCTCGCATCGGACCTGCTGTCCGGTGCGCGTCTCGCCGGCCTGATCTGACGATCACGCCCGTGCGACGAATCCCGCCTCTGCCATCAGCCGGTCCGAAGCCGTTTCGACGACCCGCTCAAGTTCTGCCATGAAATCCCCGACCGGCTTGCCCGGCGGGATCGGCGGCAGGAACTCGACAACCGCAAGACCGGGCTTGCGATAGATCCCGTGGCGCGGCCAGAACACCCCCACATTGGTGGCCGCCGGGATGCAGGTCTGCCCGACCTGCTGATACAGCAACCCGGTTCCCACCTTGTAGGGCATGGGAACACCCGGCGCGACCCGCGTGCCCTGCGGATAGATGATCAGCTGACCGGGCACCCTTGCCCCCTCGGCGACCGCGCGCTTCATCTCGGCGATGGCACGGCCCTTCTTGCCGCGATCCACGGGGATGCAGCCGATGCGCAGCGCATACCACCCAAGGATCGGCGCCCATTTCAGTTCCTTCTTCATGATGAACTTCGGCCGCGCGACGACCGAACAGATCAGGATGATGTCGAAGAAACTCTGGTGCTTGGAGGCGATCAGGACCTCGCCCTCCGGCACCTCCCCCCGGATTTCGGACCGCAACCCGACCATCACACGCGCCGACAGCCGCACCCACCGGCAATAGGCATGGACACCCGCCCACGCACCCGACCGGCTGATCATCGCGGGAATCGCATAGACGATCGCCAGCACCACCATCGCCGCATACATCTGCACGATGAAGGCCAGCGACAGCAGCCAGCGAAGGGGATAGGTCATGGCAACTCCCTGAGCGTGCGGAACGCGGCAGCCCGTGTCGCAAGCAATGCCACGGCCGCGGCCAAGGGGGGTAACAGAAGCGGCAGCAGCCATCCAGCCCCCTGAAAGCCCAGACCGGTCAGGAATCCGCCGCCTCGTCCACCGCGGGCAGCAGCGCCACCCCGCAGACCGGCACCGCACCGGCGGCCGACCCTGCCAGCGCCCGCAGCGTGAAGCGGCGCACGAAGGCGGCGGCGATATAGCCATCCCGCGCCCCGACGATCCGCAGCACGCGGATCACCTGTGCATTGGCGGCC
>AYNO01000195.1 GCA_000500915.1 Rhodobacter sp. CACIA14H1 | reverse complement strand
CTATGTCGCCCGCCGACCGCGACATCGAACGTAATCCGCCCGTGCGCTGGCCGGGCGGTGGGCGACGCCGATCTTCGGCATGGATGCGAGCCGGATTTCGATGGCGCGGCTGCTGGCCTATCTGTTCGAGGTGACGGAGCGGTTCGGGATGCAGACGCGGACCGAGCTGATCCTGTTGCAGCGGACGATGGTGGTGGTGGAGGGGGTGGCGCGGTCGCTGGACCCGCATATCAACATCTGGCAGGTCGCGCGGCCTGTGGTGGAAAGCTACATCGCCAAGAATATCGGGCCTGCGGCCTTGCTGCGTGACCTGTTGCAGACGGCGCGGGTTCTGGGCCGGTTCGGGCCGAAGCTGCCGCGCATGGTGGAGGCGGCGCTGATCGCGCAGGCGGAACCGCCGCGCCCGCTGGCCCCGCCACGGCGGCGGTCGCGGTGGTATCTGATCCCGCTGGGGCTGATGGTCTTTGCGGCGGGGGCGGGGCTGGGCAGCCTGTTCTAGGGCTGCGGCGGGGCGGTGGCTTCGATCTGCATTGCTGCGGCATAGTCGGCGTCGCCACGGGCGGCTTTCCATGCGCAATGGGCCATGATGCGCCAGCGGTAGATCGGCAGCAGGGCGCGGGTACGTGCGGAGATGGCCGGATCGGGGTAATGCGCGAGGAGGGCGTCGCCCCAGCCTTCGGCGGGTTTTTGGCCGGTATAGAGCCACATCATGGCGGGAGAGAGCAGGGTCGCAAGGTCCTCGGACGGGTCGCCCATGCCGGGGCATTGCCAGTCGATCAGCAAGGGACCGGTAGCGGTGGACAGGATGTTGGCCGGAATGGGATCGGCATGGACAGGGCATGGCCGGACGGGCGGGAGGTGCGGGTCGGACGGGGGGGCAGGCAGGCCGGGCGGAGCGAAGGCGGCGGCATGGGCGAGGAGGGCGGCGCTGCCATTGGGCAGGGGGCGGAAGCTGTCCTGCGGCAGGAGCGTGGCATGGAGACGGTGGAGCATCCGTGCGAGCGGTGCGGGGTCGGCCGCCGGGGGCCATGTGGAACCTTCGCAATGGTCGTAGATGACCCAGTCGGGACCTGCCGCACGCAGTCGCGGCGCAAGGCCCAGCGGCGCGAAAAGCGTCAGGGCACGCGCTTCGGCCGAGGGGTCGTTGGGGAAAAGCGGGCTGGCCGCCGCCGGATCGTGGCGTTTCAGGACGAAGCCACCGATCCGCCAGAGCCGGTTGGTGCGCCCGCCCTGCAAGGGCTGCCAGACCCCGCCCCCGCGCCGAGATCGGCAAGGGCGGTTTCGGGGCCGGTGGTCAGCGTGTCGGGTCTGGACATGGCGGCGGACCCTAGCGTCCCGCGTGACGGGCGCAAGGTCTGCCAGAAGGGGCCGCGCCGTCAGGGCGACCGGAAACCCCGCACCTGATCCGCCGGAACCTGCACGCCACCCTGCAGATGCAGGATCAGGCCATCGCCGTCTCGCCGCACCTCTGTTATGCGGGCATAGGCGGGGGCGGGGCTGGTTCCGGTGACCTGACCGTCGCGCTGGCTTTCGATGGCCAGCGTGTACAAACCCTGCGGGAGTGGGTTTCCCGATGCATCCCCGCCAAGCCAGCGATAGGGCGCATCGCCAAGGGGGATCGTCTCGCGCGAGACGAGATTGCCGGCGGCATCCCGCACCGTCAGCACGGCGGAGTCCGCGTTGCGGGCCACCTCTGGCCGGATCGTCACCGGTGATCCGTCGAAATGGACGGGTGCGGTGACCAGCGCCTCCTGGCCAACGAGGCCGGACATCTGGGCCATGCCGACGAGGTCGAAGCGCGTGGCAAGCGAGGACAGGAGCGCATTGGTGCGGACCTGCTGTTCGACGCCGGAAAAGGTGGCAAGTTGCACCGCGAAATCCGTGGATTCAAGCGGGTTGAGCGGGTCCTGATTCTGCATCTGCGTGGTGAGCATCCGCAGGAAGGTGTCGAAATCCGACGCCAGCGCAGAACGGGCGGGCGGGTTCTGGCGTGCAGGCATCGTGCCGGTAACGGGGTCCATGTTCGGTTCTTTCTTCAGAGACGGAGGTTCAGGCTGCCCGGCGCGACCTGCGCCGGTGCGGGCGTTTCTGCAGCCGCCGACGCGGCCGCATCCGGTGCGGCAAGGGGAAGGGCGCGGGAGCCACCCCGTGCGCCATCCCCCGTTCCGCTGCCGGAGAAACCGAGGGTGGCGTCGGCAAACCCTGCCGACCGGAGATCGGCCAGAAGTTGGTCGGCATGGCGGCGCAGGAGATCAAGCGTCGCGGGCTGGTCCACCGCCAGGTGGATATGCATCCCGTCGGGCGTGCGGGTCATGGTGAATTGCAGGCTGCCGAGGTCTTCCGGCGCGAGCGTCACCCTGACGGGCCGGTCTGGCGCGGCGGCGGTGACCCGCAGAAGGTCGGGGATCAGGGTTGGCGGAAGTCCGGCCCGCGGGGAAGGGGGCCGGTCTTCGGCGTTTTCGGCAATGTCAGAGACATTTTGTGGAAGTGCCGAAGACGCCGCTTCCGGCGTGGCGGCGTGGAGAGCCGCATCCGGAACGGGCGTCGCGGCGGGGGAAAGGACTTCCGCGAGGACGGGCCGGGCATGGGGGACCTTCGATCCTCCGGACAGGTGGGCCGTCGATTCGACCGGTCGCGGCGGCGCATCACCGGCGGCGGCAGGTCCGGGCGGGAAAGGCGTGGGTGCCGGGACGGCCGTCACGGCGGGACGCGGCGGCGGGGCAGTGACAGGCGCGGAGGGAGAAGGCACCGGCACGTCGGTCGCAACCGGGAGCGGGGCCGCATCGCCGGCTTCGGGGGAATCCGTGCGCATGGGCAATGGCATGGCGGTCGAGGTAGGCGGCGCGATGCGGCCAAGCACTGCGGCAGGCTCTTCGGCTGGCACTTCGGCTGGCATCGCCATGCCCAACGGACTGGCGCCGTTGGATATACGGGGCGCCGCTGACGGGGGCGGGGACGGGATCCGGTCAGGCAAACGCATCTTGCCTGCCGGTGCCGCAAAGACGGGAAGGCGCGGCAGGTGGTCGGCAGACCTTGATTCGGCGTGCCGTTCCGGCGGCGGTCCGGGGTGGGATGACGCGGCAGCCGCCTTGGCATGGGCCGGAAGGTGCGCCCCCGGTAACGGCGTAACACCGACCGGTCCAACACCGCCACCTTGGCCCGACGACGGGGGCAGCGGCGCGGGGAGGTGTGCCACCGGCGCGGGCCCGTCCGGTGGCCACGGGATCGGGGGCCCGCCGTTGCGTTCCGGCACGGGCGCGGAGCGGGATGTTCCACCATTGTCCTGCCGGGAATGGAGGGATGGCGGACCCGGCAGAGCCGACATTTCGGGGCGGGGGCCATCCGCAACGCGGAGAAGCAGCGGCGAGGGAGGGGTCGCCGTCCCCTCGGCCATGCCGGGCACCGGGAGGGTGACGGTTTCCGGCGACGCGACAGGCGGCTGGTCGCCGGCTGGCGGCGGCGCCGACAGGGTGGGTTCGGGAAGCGAATCGGTTACAGTCACCGATTCCCGGTCGGGCCACATTTCGGCAAGGATAGTGACGAAATCCTGCCCCTGATCGGCATCGACAGCGAGGGGTCCGAACGTAGCTTTCATGTTTTGCGCGGCGGGGATGATGACCGTCATGGAGTCCGTTCGGCTGCTGTCTTCCGCCCTAACCTGCAACCTCCGCCTTACCGAATCTTTACTGCCCGCAGCCAGACTCGCGAAAAATCCGCAGAGGAGTCCCCCGAATGCTGCTTCCCCCATCCCCCCCGTCCGCAGGCACCGGACCGCTCTGGCGCAAGGCGCAGGAGCTGGAGGCCAGTTTCCTTGCAGAGATGTTGCGGCATAGCGGGTCGGGGCCGCTCGAAGGGCCGGGTGGGGGCGGTATCGGCGAGGAACAGTTCGGATCTTTCCTGCGCGAGGCGCAGGCAGAGGCGATGGTGAAGGCCGGCGGGATCGGGCTGGCAGAGCATATCTTCCGGTCGCTGGAGCAGAGGGCGCGGACATGACGGCGGAGGTGGTTGCAAGCCGTCTGGACGCGCTGCGCCAGGCCGTTCTGGATGGCAGGTTTGCCGAGATGGACCCGATTTCGGCCATGTTAGAGACCGATATGCAAGGGTTGCGCGGCAGGACGGCGGACGAACTTGCCGTCATCGCCGCAGCGGCGCGGAGGACGGCGCGATGCCTCGAGGCGGCGGCCGGAGGGGCGCGGGCGGCCCAGCGCAGGATTGCCGAACTGGCAGCGGCGGAGCGTCCGCAGACCTACGGGAATGATGGCCGCAAACGGAACATGGCGGGGCGGGACGCGGGGACCGCCGCCGGAATGCATCGGATTTGATGCATTCCGCCCGGCGGCGGAAGGAAAGGTTTAACCCCCTTGCCCTTCTATGGGGGGGCATCCCGGCGAGGGGGTGGCGCGGCGGCCAGACGGCCCTGCATCGGACAGAAGCCATGCGGCAAACGGCGTCAAAGGCGCCTTTCACGAAAGGAAACGGACATGTCGTCGATCCTGACGAACAACAGCGCCATGGTGGCGCTTCAGACCATGAAGTCGGTCAATGCCAGCCTGGCGAAGACCCAGACCGAAATCTCTACGGGCAAGAGCGTCGGGACCGCCAAGGACAACGCGGCCATCTGGGCGATCTCGAAGGTGATGGAATCGGACGTGACGGGCTTCAAGGGCATTTCGGAGAGCCTGTCGCTCGGGACGTCCACGCTCGCCGTGGCGCGGCAGGCGTCGGAAACGGTCACCGACCTGCTGAACAAGATGAAGGGCAAGATCGTCGCCGCACAGGCCGACAACGTGGATCGGGCCAAGCTGCAGACGGATGTCGAGGCGCTGAGGGAACAGATCACCTCGGTCGTCGGGGCGGCGCAGTTCAACGGGCTGAACCTCGTGGACGGAAGCCAGACGTCGATCGACGTCCTCGCGTCGCTGGACCGGTCGAACGGCGTGGTCACGGCATCGTCCATCACGGTGGATGCGCAGGACCTGTCCACGGGCGGCTATGTGGCGAATGACGTCTTCTCGGCGACGACGGGGGGCACGATCTCGGGCGCGGGTGACACCTTCGTGCTGTCGCTGGACAGCGCGGGCGGCACGGGAACGATCACCATCGCGGACGGCACCAATGCATGGGCTGCCGGTGACAAGGTGTCGATGCGGATCGGGGACCGTATGGCCAGCTATACGGTCAGCGACTCCGATGTGGCTGCCGGAAACACGGTGCCGGACCTGATCGCGGTCGGGCTGAAGAACGCGATCGACAAGCTGGGCATCGACGGGCTGACGGTGGATTTCGACAGCGCCAATCCCGGCCAGCTGAGCTTTGCCAATGACGGAGCGCGGGATCTGGCAGTCAATGGCCAGTTCCGCAACGCCGGTTCGGGCGGTCTGGGTGCCCTTGCTTCGCTGGATGTTTCCACGGCCGTCGGCGCACAACAGGCGCTGGGGTCCATCGAGACGCTACTCGGCACGGCGATCGACGCCTCGGCGAGCTTCGGCTCGGCGCAGGGGCGTCTCTCCACGCAGAGCGACTTCGTAAGCAAGCTGACGGATGTGCTGAAGACCGGCATCGGCACGCTGGTCGATGCGGATATGGAGGAAGCCTCGGCGCGGTTGCAGGCATTGCAGGTGCAGCAGCAGCTTGCAACGCAGGCCCTTTCGATCGCCAACCAGCAGCCCCAGAACCTGCTGTCGCTGTTCCGCTGACGCCAGAAGGTCTCGGGGGCCGGGAAGACCGGCCCCCGGTCGCACAGGAAGCAGCGGAGGAACAGGATGTCGATGGAACGGATGGCACGCCTTGCCTATGGGCGGCCCGATACGGAACTGCGCAGCCTGCGGGGTGTCGAATACGATCTGCTGGCCAGATGCACGGCAGCACTGCGCGCCGCGCAAGCGGAAACCGCAGACTTCCCCGCCCTTGCAACGGCGGTGGACAGGAACCTGCGCCTCTGGGCCACACTGGCTGCCGATGTCGCGGGGGCGGGAAACGGGCTGCCGCAGGAACTGAAGGCGCGGCTTGTCTATCTTTACGAATTCACGGCAACCCACAGCCGTGCGGTGCTGGAAGGGGGAATGTCGCCCGGGGTTCTGGTGGACATCAACACGGCCGTGATGCGCGGCCTGCGGGGCGAGGCAACGGCATGAGCGGGCTGGTGCTGAAACTGGGGCCGCATGAAAGGGTGCTGATCAACGGTGCCGTCATAGAGAATGGCGAAAAACGGTCCCGCCTGTCGGTGATCACACCGGGCGCAAACATCCTGCGGCTGCGTGACGCGATCCGCCCCGACCAGGCGACCACGCCGGTGCGGCGGGTCTGCTATATGGCGCAACTGGTCCTGTCGGGTGATGCGGATGCCGAGGAGATGCGCATGTCCACCCTTCGGGCCATCGAACAGCTGAGCCAGGTGCTGACGGATGCAGATAGCCGCGCCCTGTTGGCCCAAGCGTCGCGGGCGCTGCTGGAGGACCAGCATTATGCCGTGCTGAGATCGCTGCGTGGCCTGCTGCCACGGGAGGAGCGGTTGCTGGCCGCTGGAACAAGATGATGTTCACGCCAGTCCTTCCGGCCTTCGGCACACAGGGTTGGACCTTCCTCAAACGGACCGAGGCAGCGCAGCAGGCCACCTTTGCCCGACAGCCGGAAATCCGGCGCGACGAGGCCTATTTCCGCGACCGGATCGGGGCAGTGCGCACAGCCGAGGCGCTGGTCTCTGACCGGCGGCTGCTGCGGATCACGCTGGAGGCTTTCGGTCTGGAGCAGGACGTGGACGCACGGGCCTTCATCCGCAAGGTTCTTGAAGGGGGAACGAAGCAGGCGGATGCGCTGGCCAACAGGTTG
>AYNO01000194.1 GCA_000500915.1 Rhodobacter sp. CACIA14H1 | reverse complement strand
GGCTTCGGGGACAAGGTGGCCGTCCTCGGGCGACCAGTGGGCATAGAGGGGGGTGCCGATCTCGGTCGGGATGCCCGACAGTTCGTCATGCCCCTTCTGGACGCGGATTTCGTGCCCCTTCTCCGTTTCGAGATAGAGCGTCGCGGTCGCCCCCACGAATTCCTCGCCGATCACGCGGGCGGCGATGACGTTCGTCCCGGCCGGCCGGTGCCGCGACAGCTGCATCCGCGTGTCCAGCACCGTGAGCGTGGCCGTGCTGCCCGTCACGGGCCGGTGCGACAGGGCCGAGGTCGCCAGCGACAGCCGCCCGTCGGGCGTGTCGAGGTCCACGAGGCCGTCCGAGACCTGCAGGACGCGACCGGTGAAGATGTTGGAGGAACCGAGGAAATCGGCCACGAAACGCGTGCGCGGGGTGCGGTAGATTTCCTGCGGGGTGCCGATCTGTTCGATCTGGCCGCGCGACATGATCACCACGCGGTCGGCCATCGAAAAGGCCTCGGACTGGCTGTGGGTGACATAGACGAAGGTGATGCCCGTCTCGCGTTGCAGGGATTTCAGCACCGACTGCATCCGCACCTTCAGCGCCGCGTCCAGTGCCGAAAGCGGTTCGTCCAGCAGCAGGATTTCCGGCTCCACCACCAGCGAGCGGGCAAGGGCAACGCGCTGGCGCTGGCCGCCCGAAAGCTGGGCGATGTTGCGTTCGGCGAATTCGGTGATCTGCATCCGGTCCAGCCAGACCTCGGCGCGGCGGCGGCGTTCGGCCTTGCCCACGCCGCGCATCTTCAGCGCGAATTCCACATTCTCGCGGACGTTCAGGAAGGGGAAGAGCGCAAGGCTCTGCCACACCATCGGCGTGTCGCGTTCCCATGTCGGCAGGTTTTCGATCGGCTTGCCCGACAGGCGGATGGTGCCTTCCGAAGGGGCCTCCAGACCGGCCAGCATACGCAGGGTCGTGGTCTTGCCGCAGCCGGAGGACCCCATGATGGCAAGGAATTCGCCCTTGCGGATTTCGAAATCCATGCGCTGCACGGCGGTGAAGCTGCCGAAGCGTTTGACCACGCCTTCGAAGGCGACGAGGGGTTGGGACATGGTACTTACTCCCCGGAAGTGTTGCGGAATTTGGCGTCGCGGTTCGACAGCAGCAGCTGCGCGAGGATCACGAGCGTCATGGAGGTGACGAAGACGAAGGTGCCGATGGCGTTGATGCGGGGGCTGACCTGACCCTGCAGGAAGCCCAGCACCTTGACGGGCAGCGTCTCGTTCAGGCCCGATACGAACCAGGCGACGGCGAATTCGTCGAAGGAGACGGCCATGGTGATGAACAGCGCCCCGAAGATGGCGGGTTTGCAGAAGGGGATGATGACATGGCGCATCGTCTGCCATTCCGACGCGCCGAGGTTCCATGCGGCGGGTTCCAGCGCGGGGTCCATCTGCGACAGGCGCAGGCGGGTGATGGCCATGGCGAAGGGGGCGCAGACGACGACGTGGCTGATGATGACCGACAGCGCGTTGCCCGACAGGTTCACCCGCGACAGGTAGGCCAGCATGGCAAGGCCCATGATGATGACGGGGATGGTGGGGGGCAGCAGGGCGAGGGCCAGATAGACCTGCTTCCCCGCGAATTTGTAGCGGTAGTCGGTATAGGCCGCGCCGAAGCCCAGGAGGGTGGAGACGACGCCGGTGATCACGCCGACGAACAGCGTGTTGCGCAGCCCTTCCCAGACCAGCGGGTCGGTGGCCACGGCCCGGTACCAGTCCAGCGAGATTTCCCCCAGCGGGATCGACGGGAAGCGGTCGGAGTTGAAGGAGAAGATGAAGCTGGCTGCGATCGGCGCGAAGACGAAGGCATAGGCCAGCAGGATATAGACCCAGAGCGCCGCATCCACGCCCCGGTTGCGGTTCAGGTCATGCGCCCCGTGGCTGGCGGTCTTGCGGGCCTTCGCGGCCGCGGGTGCCTTGGCGGTCGGGGCGGTGGCGACGGCGGGCGTGCCCGAGGGATGCACGGAGAGGGGGAGTGCGGTCATGTCCTGCGTCATTTGGAACGCCCCTTGTAGGCAAAGCGGATGGCGGCGAAGGCCACGACCAGAAGCGTGGCGATCATGGTCAGCGCGATCACGGCGGCGCGGGGCCATTGCTGGCCGGATTTCGTGGTGTCGGTGATGAGGATGGACAGCGTCGTGGGTTCGCCGCCACCCAGATAGACCGGGCTGACGAAGTCGCCGAAGCACAGGATGAAGGCGAAGAGCGCCGCGATGGACAGGCCGACGCGGGCAGAGGGGATCACCACCTCGAACACGGTGCGCAGGCGGCCGCAGCGCATGTTGTGCGCGGCCTCGATCAGGGTGCGGTCGATGAAGGCGAGGCTGAAGAGCTGCAGCAGCACCACGAGCGGGAAGCACAGCGTCAGGAAGCCCACCATGGTGGCGCCGACGGTGTTGAGCATCGGGAAGGGGCCAAGGCCGATCCCGCCCAGCAGGACGTTGATGATGCCGTTGTCGGACAGGAAGATCTGCCACGAATAGACGCGCACCAGATAGCTGGTGAAGAAGGGGATCACCATCAGGAACACCGCCCAGCGGCGGGCGGTATCGGACAGTTTGAAGGCGATGGCATAGGCGGCCGGAAAGGCCAGCGCACTGGTCAGCAGCGCGGCGAGGGCAGCCATGACGAAGGTGGTGGCATAGGCCTGCCAGAACACGGCGCGGCCATAGATCGTGACCCAGTTCACCGTGTCGAAATCGGGCCGCATGGTGAAGTTCTTGACCGTCCAGAAGCTGAGCGCGACGAGGAACAGCAGCGGGAAGACGAAGAACAGGAGCTGCCACAGCAGGAGCGGCAGCGAGAAGGTGAGCCCGTAGAGGGAAATCCTGGATCGCATCGTGGGACCATCCGGCAGCAGGAAGGGGAAAGGGCCGGCAGGGTCGCCCCGCCGGCCTGTCGGGTGCCTCAGGCGCCCTTGTATTCGGACCAGAAGTCGTTCCAGGTCTCCAGATCCTGCTGGATCGGCCACTGGCGGTACTGGATGCGGCCCGCGCGGATCAGGTCCATGGCGTTGCCCGCATCCTTGGTCATGCCCTGACGCTTTGCCTCGGCCGGGTTTTCGGCCTGCAGGACCTCCCAGCCCTTGGCATTGGGGACGATGGCGGGATAGGCGGCCATCTGGGCCGATTTCGCCTGACCCTTGGCCGAGGTGATGTACTGGATCCACTTCTTCGCAAGATCGGCCTTCTGCGACCCCTTGCCGATGGAGAAACATTCCGACCACTGCAGCCCGCCCTGTTCCGGAATGGTGGACCGCACCTTGGCGCCGTTCTTTTCCAGGACGCCCGTGATCCAGTCGCCGATACCGGCGAAGGCCAGCATCTGCCCGTCATTCAGCGACGAGAAGGTGCCGCCGTAATCGAAGAAGCCGCCGATCTGCGACCGCAGCGACATGGTCTTTTCCTTGACCGCCTCCCAGCCCGCCTCGTCGATGTCATAGGCGGCGGCATTGCCTGCGGTCAGGCTCATCTGGCCGAGGTTGGGCAGGTGCCAGTCGAAATGGCCGACCTTGCCGGTCAGTTTCGGGTCCCAGAACACGTCGTAGCTGGCGGCTTCGGCTTCGGTCAGGGCGTCGGTGTTGTAGGCCACGCCGAGGAAGCCGAAACGCGTGACGAGCGAGAAGAGCTTGCCGTCCTGCCAGTTGCCCGGGAAGTTCTGGAATTCCGGGAAGTAGTCGGAAAGCGCGTAGTCGTTCGGGTCCAGCTCCTCGACATAGCCGGCGGCGTTCAGGGCCTGCACATATTCGGCGTCCGACAGGATGACGTCGAAGGTGCCGGCGGGGGATTGCGAGATCAGGCCCAGCATGTTGTCGCCGCCGGTATAGTATTTCGGCACGAACTTGACGTTATGTTCGGCTTCGAATTCGGCGACGATGTCGGGTTCGGCATGGCCGTACCATGCCAGCATCGTCAGTTCCGTCGGCGCGGCGAAGGCGCGGCGCGACAGCATCGGCATGGCCAGCGCGGCGGCGCCGGTGGCCAGCAGGGCCCGGCGCGTGACAGCGCCGGACGCACCCGGAAGGTGTGTCTTTTTCATATGGGAAAATCCTGTTGGGATGGGTGGTCTTCTTATGCCCTCACGTTAGGTGAGGGGGGCGCATCGGCAAAATGCGTTATTGAAATCGCTCCATTTGCGGCGGTTATGGAGACGCGGCCGACATTGACGCTGCGTCAGGTCGGGACGATCCGCAGCCCCGCGCTGACGCTTTCGAGGCTGGCCACCAGTTCCGAGACGAGGTGCAGGCCCGTCGGGGTCAGGCGGGGATGTTTGTAGAACAGCCCGATGCGCAGCGGGTCCAGCGCGGGGAAACCCTCGTCCTCGGACAGTTCGCGCATCCCGTCCTGCAGGGTGGCCTGTGTCAGGGCCGTGACGCAAAGCCCGTTCTGCACCGCATTCTGCAGGCCCGATATGCCGGGGCTGGTATAGACGACCTTCCAGCGCCGCCCGATGGATTCCAGCGCCCGACCATGCGGGCGCGGTAGTCGCAGCCTTCCAGATGGGCGCCGAGCGATACGGGGCGGTCGGGGTCGGGCCGGTAATCCGCGGCCGCCGCCCAGATCGGCTGTTCCACCCAGGCGCGGGACAGGTAGGGCATACGCGGCTGCGGCATGGTGGCGATGATGATGTCCAGCTCCTCGGCCCGGAGCATCCGGTGCAATTCGCGCGACAGGTCGCAGTGGATTTCCAGTTCCACCTCCGGATGCTGGCCCAGGAAGGCGGTCAGCGTGTTCTGCAAGACGCTGAGGGCGTAATCGGTCGGCAGACCGATGCGCAGGACACCCGCCATGGTGGCGCGGTGGAAATAACCCACCGCCTCGTCATTGATGCGGACCATCTCGCGGGCATAGGACAGCAGCGCCTCGCCCGCCGGGGTGGGCTGGATGGTGCGGCCTTCCTGCATGAGCAGGGGGGCGCGGACCAGTTCCTCCAGCCGCTGGATCTGCAGGGATATGGCGGGCTGGCTGCGGCCCAGAAGGGCGCCGGCCTTGGAATGGCCGCCCAGTTCCACCACGGCGATGAAGGTGCGGAGCAGGTCGGTGGGCAGATTGGTGAAGGCCGGCATTCCGCATTTGCCCCTCTAATCGAGTCATTGCGACTATATATTTTCCTTATCCAACTGTCACAATCTAGTTTCGGCGTCGGAACCCGACCTGCGAGGGAAAGATGACGCTGCATTCCGCATTCGCCTCTGAACTGACATGGCCCGATTATGCCGCCGCCGTGCAGGATGGCAGCACGCCGATGCTGATCCCGCTGGGCAGCATGGAACAGCATGGCTGCCACATGCCGCTGCATGTGGACGTGCTGCTGCCCACCGAATTCGCCCGCCGCGTGGCGTCCGAGATCGGTGCGCTGGTCGCGCCTGCCTTCACCTATGGCTACAAGTCGCAGCAGAAATGCGGCGGTGGCAACCACATGCCGGGCACGACCAGCCTTGACGGGATGACGCTGGTGAACGCGCTGAAGGACGTGATCAAGGAATTCGCCCGCCACGGCGTGCGCAAGTTCTGCATGGTCAACGGGCATTTCGAGAATTCGTGGTTCATCGTCGAGGCGATCGACCTTGCGCTGCGGGAATTGCGCTGGGACGGGATCACCGATGTGAAGGTGGTGGTGCTGTCCTACTGGGACTTCGTCGATCAGGAGGCGATCACCAAGCTCTATCCCGACGGTTTCCCCGGCTGGGATCTGGAACATGGCGGGGTGCTGGAAACCTCGCTCATGCTGGCGCTGCATCCGGAACTGGTGCATCTGGACCGCGCGGTGGATGTGGTGCCTGCCTCCTTCCCGCCCTATGACGTCTATCCCGTAAAGCCCGAGCTGACGCCCGCGGCGGGGACCCTGTCCTCGCCCAAGGAAGCGTCGGTGGAGAAGGGGCATATCCTGCTGGAGGTCTGCACCCGGGGCATCGTGGCGGCGCTGCGGGCGGAATTCGGCTGAAACGGAACAGCTCCCCGACTGGCGGGCCGCCCCCGGGGCGGCCCTTTTTTCATCCGAGGACCAGCCCCTCGGGACCGGGCGGGAAGGGGGCAAGCGGTTCCGCCCCCGCGGGCGTCACCACGACGATGTCCTGCACTCGGTAGCCGCCCGCGCCCGGCGTGCCTTCGGGGATCATCAGCATGGGTTCCAGCGACAGGACCATGCCCGCCTGCAGGACGGTCGGCACGTCCTCGCGCAGGTCGAGGGCGGGGTCGCGGCCGGACTGGGCAGAGATCAGCCCCGCCGACTGGCCATAGCCCGCGCTGCGGCGGTGCAGCAGGCCCCACTGGCGGCAGAGGTCGTTCAGTTCGGCCGCGATGGCATTGCAGGCCGCGCCGGGGCGGATGATCTCCAGCGCATGGCGGTGCAGGGCCGTGGTCCGTTCCCAGACTGCGCGGCTGGCGGCATCGGGCTGGCCGAGGAAGGCCGTGCGGCCGAGGGCGGCGTGATAGCCGAAAAGCACGGGGGCGCAGGTGACGGACAGGATGTCGCCGCGCCGCAGGGTGCGGGGTGTCACCGGATTGCGGGCGCCGTCGGTATCGGGCCCGGACAGGACGAGCGTGGCCGTCTCGGCCAGCCCGGCGGCGGGGAATTCGGCGGCGATGCGCCGCGCCATCGCGGCGGTGCCCAGCGCGGCGAGTTCGTGTCCGGGGATGCCTTCGGCCACCGCCCCGCTCACGGCGGCCAGACCGGCGGCGGCGATCCCTGCCGCACTGCGCAGAAGCGCCAGTTCCGCCGGGGATTTCACCCGGCGCATCCGGGCCGTGGCGGGACCCGCATCCGCGATTTCGACCCCCGGCAGGGCGCATTCGATGCGGGCGCGGAAGTCCAGCGTGGTCTGGTCCCCCTCGATGGCCAGCCTGCCGACGCCGGGGGTAAGCTGGCGCACGGCGCGGTAGAAGTTGTCGCGCCGCCAGTCGGTATAGGTGACGTTTCCGCCGAAGCCGCGCCGCCAGGCC
>AYNO01000193.1 GCA_000500915.1 Rhodobacter sp. CACIA14H1 | reverse complement strand
ATCATCCTGCCGCTGTCCTTTCCGGCGCTGGCGTCCTTTGCCATCTTCCAGTTCCTGTGGACGTGGAACGACCTGCTGGTGGCGCTGGTCTTCCTTGGCACCGGCAATGACCAGCAGGTGCTGACGGGGAACCTTGTGAACCTGATGGGGTCGCGGGGCGGGGATTGGGAAATCCTGTCGGCTTCGGCCTTCGTGTCGATTGCGGTGCCGCTGGCGGTGTTCTTTGCCATGCAGAAATACCTCGTCCGCGGCCTGCTGGCCGGGTCGGTGAAGTGAGAAAGACAGAAGAATGAAGGACGTGATCGGCCATGACGCCGACTGGTGGCGCGGGGCGGTGATCTATCAGATCTATCCCCGCAGCTATCAGGACAGCAATGGCGACGGGGTGGGCGATCTGGCAGGGATCGCGGAGCGGCTGGGGCATATCGCATCGCTTGGTGCGGATGCGGTCTGGATCAGCCCGTTCTTCACCAGCCCGATGAAGGATTTCGGCTATGACGTCAGCGATTACTGCGATGTCGATCCGATGTTCGGGACGCTGGAGGATTTCGACCGCGTGGTGGCGCGGGCGCATGACCTTGGCCTGAAGGTGATGATCGATCTGGTGCTGTCGCATACGTCGGATCAGCATCCGTGGTTCAAGGAGAGCCGGACGAACCGAACGAACGGCAAGGCGAACTGGTACGTCTGGGCGGAGCCGAAGCCGGACGGGACGCCGCCGAACAACTGGCTGTCGGTCTTCGGCGGCAGCGCATGGCAATGGGATGCGCGGCGCGAGCAGTATTATCTGCACAACTTCCTGACCAGCCAGCCGGACCTGAACCTGCATGACCCTGCCGTGCAGGAGGCGTTGCTGGACGTGGCGCGGTTCTGGCTGGCGCGGGGGGTGAACGGGTTCCGGCTGGACACGATCAATTTCTACTTCGCGGACCGGCATTTGCGGGACAACCCGCCTCTGCCCAAGGAGTTGCGCAACGACTCCATCGCGCCGGGGGTGAACCCCTATAACCACCAGTTGCACCTCTTTTCGAAGAACCAGCCCGAAAACCTTGATTTCCTGCGTAAATTCCGCGCCGTGCTGAACCCCTACAAGGCCGCCGCCGTGGGCGAGGTGGGCGATGCCCAGCGCGGGCTGGAGATCATGGCGGAATATACCTCGGGCGGGGACGAAGGTGCAGATGTGCTATCCGTTCGAGATGCTGCAACCGGCGCGGCTGACGGCGCATCTGGCCAAGCTGACCTTCGACCGGCTGTCGGCGGCGGCGCCGGGGGCGTGGCCCTGCTGGGCCTATTCCAACCACGACACCGTGCGCCATGTCACGCGCTGGGGCCTTTCCGATGCAGGCGCACGGGTTTACGCGACGATGCTGATGTGTCTGCGCGGGTCGGTCTGCCTGTATCAGGGCGAGGAGCTGGGGCTGCCCGAGGCGGAAATCCTGTTCGAGGAATTGCAGGACCCTTACGGCATCGAGTTCTGGCCGGAGTTCAAGGGCCGCGACGGGTGCCGGACGCCGATGGTCTGGCAGACGGACAATGCGTTGTGCGGGTTTTCGTCGGCGCAGAGGGCGTGGCTGCCGGTGACGGCCCCGCACCGCCCACTGTCGGTGGCGGCGCAGGAGGCGGATGCGGCGTCGATGCTGCAGCATTATCGCGCCGTGCTGGCCTTCCGGCGGGAGCATCCGACCTTCCGCGATGGCGGGATGGAGCAGGTGATCGCGCAGGGCGATGTGTTCAGCTTCGTGCGGACGGGGGCGGAGACGGTGTTCTGCGCCTTCAACCTTGGCCCGTCGGAGGCGCGGTTGCACCTGCCGGACGGGCGCTGGGAACGGATCGGTGAAGCGGTGGGCAGCGTGGCTGCGGCGCCGGGGACGGGTGAGGTGCGGCTGCCGGGATGGGGCTGCTGCATCGCGCGCAGGGTTTGAACGGGAGGGACGGGAATGGCGGACCTGAAGCTGGTCGGTGTCGAGAAGGCCTATGGCGAGGTGAAGGTCCTGCGGGACATCAACCTTGATATCAGGACGGGGGAGCTGATCGTCTTCGTCGGTCCGTCGGGCTGCGGGAAGTCCACGCTGTTGCGCATGATCGCGGGGCTGGAGCGGATCACGGGCGGGGATTTCACCATCGACGGGGTGAAGATGAACGACGTGCCGCCCGCCCAGCGGGGGATCGCGATGGTGTTCCAGTCCTATGCGCTCTACCCGCACATGACCGTGCGCGACAACATGGCCTTTGCGTTGAAGATCGCCAAGAAATCCGCGGCCGAGATCGCGGCGGCGGTGGAGAAGGCGGCGAAGATCCTGCAGCTGACGCCCTATCTGGACCGTCTGCCCAAGGCGCTGTCGGGCGGGCAGCGGCAGCGGGTGGCCATCGGGCGGGCCATCGTGCGCGACCCGAAGGTCTATCTGTTCGACGAGCCGCTTTCCAATCTGGATGCAGCGCTGCGGGTCGCGACGCGGATCGAGATCGCGCAGCTGAAGGAGCAGATGCCCAATTCCACCATGATCTACGTGACCCATGACCAGGTGGAGGCGATGACGCTGGCCAGCCGGATCGTGGTGCTGGCGGGGGGCGGGATCAGCCAGGTGGGCACGCCGCTGGAGCTGTACGAGCGGCCCGAGAACGAGTTTGTCGCGCAGTTCATCGGCAGCCCGTCGATGAACCTGATGGCAGGCGAGGTTGTCGGGACAGGGGCCGAGACGGTGGTTCGGCTGGCCAATGGCGGCACGGCGCGGTCGGCGGTGCCGACGGTCGCCGGCGACATGGGGCTGAAGGTCAATATCGGCGTGCGGCCGGAGGATCTGGTGGAGGCTTCGGGCGAGGCGGTGTTCACCGGCGAGGTGGAGATCACCGAGGCCTTGGGCGAGGTGACGCTGCTGTATTTCAAGCGGCAGGGGGATGCCGCGCAGGTCGTGGCGAAGCTGCCGGGCATCCATGCGGACCTGCGGCACAAGACGGTATCGCTGACGGCGGACCCGAAGAAGGTGCATGTCTTCGCAAACGGGAAATCGCTGCTCTACCGGTGAGCGGCGGAGCGGGGGTTTCACACCCCCGCACCCCCGTGGGGTATTGGGGCCGGGATGAAGGGGCAGGGCGATCCTTGCCCCTTTTTTGCTTGGCCTGTGCTGCGGGCTGCGTCTAGCTTCGTTGCAGGAGAACGGGGGGCGGCGATGGCGGTCGGCGTGTTTCGCGGCGAGGAGGGGCGGGTCGGATTTGCCGAGCTGTTCTTCGATCTGGTCTTCGTCTTTGCCATCACGCAGGTGTCGCACCACCTGCTGCATCATTTCGACCTGCACGGGGCGCTGGAGACGGCAGTGATGTTCCTCGCCGTGTGGTGGGTGTGGATCTACACGACATGGGTGATGAACCGGCTGGACCCGGATGCGTTCCGCGTGCGCGTGTTGCTATTCGTGTTGATGGTGCTGGGGCTGTTCCTGTCGATGGCGGTGCCGCAGGCCTTCGGAGATCGGGGCATGGTCTTTGCGGCCTGTTTCGTGGCGATGCAGCTGGGCCGGTCGCTTTTCGTGCTGTGGCACAGCGGGGCGGGGACGCAGGTGCGGGACACCTATGTGCGGATCACGCTGTGGTTCGTGGCCTCTGCCGTGTTCTGGATCGGCGGGGCGATGGTCGAGGGGGAGGCGCGGCTGGCGGTCTGGGCCGTGGCGCTGCTGGTCGAATATCTGGGGCCGGTGGCGAATTACCGTGTGCCGGGGCTGGGGCTGGATACGACGCAGAACTGGGCAGTGAAGGGCGCGCACATGGCGGAACGCTGCGGGCTGTTCGTCATCATCTGTCTGGGCGAGACGCTGCTGGTATCGGGCGCCACCTTTGCCGGGATGGACTGGACGGGGCCGGGGGTGCGGGCCTTCCTGTGGTCGGTCGCTTTGTCCATCGCCATGTGGTGGGTCTATTTCCATATCGGCCATCATCGCGGGGCGCATCTGATCGAGACGTCGGATGATCCGGGGCGGGTGGCGCGGCTGTCCTTCACCTATGCGCATATCCCCATCGTGGCGGGGATCGTGCTGAGTGCGGTGGGCTGCGAGCGGGTGATTGCACACCCTGACCAGACCGGACATCTGGGCGATCTGCTGGCGCTGATGGGGGGGAACCTGCTGTTCCTTGCCGGGAACGGGTGGTTCAAGCGGCTGTCGGGGCAATGGTGGCCGCTGTCGCATCTGGCGGGGATGGGACTGTCGGTCCTTGTCTTCTTCGCCGGGTTTGCGTTGCCGCTGGAGGTGACGGCGGGGCTGGCGGCGCTGGTGCTGGCTGTCGTGGCGGTCTGGGAGGACCGGACATTGGGAAGGGACGGGGGGGTCAAGGGGGCCTGAACGGCCCCCTTGCGCGGTCAGCCGCGCTGTTTGCGGGCGTGGAAGATGAAGCCGAGGAAGTTCAGCAGCACCTGCGCGGCAAGGATGGCCGTGGTGCCGTCGCGGTCGTAATCGGGCGCGACCTCGACAAGGTCGATGCCGACGATGTCGTGGTTCTTGGCGACGTTCTGCAGGATTTCCAGCACTTCGTAATAGAGGAAGCCGCCATGGCTGGGCGTGCCGGTGCCCGGCGCGATCGAGGGGCAAAAGCCGTCGATGTCGATGGTGACATAGACGCGGGCGCCTGCCGGGATGCGGGCAGCGGTGGCATCGGGGCCGAGCTTGCGGACCTGCCGGACGGAGAGGATGTCATCGCCCATCGTGCGGGCGGCATCGTAGCCTTCCTTGGTGGTGGAGGAGACGTTGCGGATGCCGAGTGCGGTGATGCCGGTGACGTAGTCCTTTTCGGCGGCGCGGCGCATCGGGTTGCCGTGGCCGTGGCGGACGCCGTGGCGGATGTCCACGAAATCGAGATGCGCGTCGATCTGCAGGATGTGGATCGGCCCCTGATCGTCGAAGGCGCGGATGCAGGGGATGTTGATGGAATGGTCGCCGCCGATGGTGACGGGCAGGGCGCCCGCCTTCAGGATGGCGCGGACGCCCTTTTCGATATTGGCGTGGCTGGTTTCGGTGTCGGTATGGACGATGTCGGCATCGCCGATATCCACCATGCGGACGTCCTGTCCCAGATAGGTGACGTCATCCTCGTGGTCATAGGCGCCCGCATGGCCGAAGGAGAAGAGGGTGGACGCCTCGCGCACCGCCCTGGGCCCGAAGCGGGCGCCGGCGCGGAACTGGGTGCCGAAGTCGAAGGGCGCGCCGAGGATGGCGATGTCGGCCTCGATCCTGTCCCAATCGGCAACATAGGGGCGTTTGCCGAAGGTGGAGATGCCCACGAAGGGCAGGTTGAGGCGGCCGGTGTCGTAGGTGTTCGCCATTTTGGTCAGGAGTCTCCGTCTGTCTGGTCGGTCTGGGGGCCGGTGAAGGCGCCGGTGATGATCGTGGCGAGGCGCGCGGATTCCGCGGTGGGCGGGTTCGCGGCAAGGCGGGCGAGGATGACGGGTTCGCTGCCTGCGTCGGTGATGGCGACCGTGGCAAGCGCCGCGCCGTCCTGCGAGCGGCGGCCCCAGGGGCGGGTGTAGCTGAGGCCGACGCCGAGGCCGTTGGCCGCAAAGCTGCGCAGCAGTTCCAGCGAGGCCGTACGATGGGCGACGGTGAAGGGCAGGCCGCGGGCGGTGAAGAGGGCGCGCATGTGGCCGAGCGAGAGGCCCTGATCGGCAAGGATCAGCGGGTGTTCCGCCACGGCGGCAAGGGTGGTGCCGCGTTTTGCCTGCGCCGCGAGGGGGTGGTCGGCGGCGACGACGGCATGGGGCGCGGTCTGGCGCAGGACGGTCTTGTCGCAGGTGGCGTCAAGGCCGAGATCCCATGTGATGGCAAGGTCGATCCTGCCCGAACGCAGCCCTTCGTTCAGCGCCTCGAAGGGAAGGATCGCGGGGTACACCTGAAGATCGGGCGCGGCTGCGGCGATGCGGCGCAGGAGGGGGGCGAGGAGGGTGGGGGCGAGATCCTCGAAACAGGCGAGGCGCACGGGGGCGGCGGGCATTTCGCCTGACAGGAGGCGGGTGAGGGCGTCGAGCTGCGCCTGCGCCTCGGCCAGCCAGGTGCGACCGAAGGCGGTGGGCATGATGCGCCCGCCGGGGCGGCGCAGGAAGAGGGGTTGGCCCAGGGTCGCCTCGAGCTGTGCCAGCGCGACCGAGAGGGCGGGCTGCGAGACGGAGAGCGCCTCGGCCGCGGCGGTGACGCCGCCGCAGCGGGCAGTGGCGGTGGCATATTCGAGCTGGCGGAGTGTGACGTTAAGCATGGTTATGACCGTGATCGTTACTTATTATTGGAGCCTATCGCCGTGTCGTGCCATCTGTCGACCTGACGGGATCGTTTTGCGACGGGAGGAAACATGGCGGTCGTGACGGAGGCGATGGTTGCGGATTACCAACGCGACGGGGTGGTGCTGGTCAAGGGGCTGTTCGCGGATTGGGTGGATGTGCTGCGCGAGGGTGTCGAAAAGAACATGGCCGATCCGTCGCCGCAGTTGATGGCGACGCTGAAACCCGGCGAGAAGGGGCGGTTCTTCGACGATTACTGCAACTGGGGCCGCATACCGGAATTCGAGCGGGCGATCCGCGGGTCGGGCGCGGCGGAGGCGGCGGCGGCGCTGATGGGGTCGGAGCGGGTGCAGCTTTTCCATGACCATGTGCTGGTGAAGGAGCCGGGGACGAACAAGCCGACGCCTTGGCATACGGACGGGCCCTATTACTTCGTCGAGGGGCGGCAGACGGTGTCTTTCTGGGTGCCGCTGGACCCTGTGAAGGAGGCCAGCCTGCGCTGTGTGGCGGGCAGCCATCTGTGGGAGAAGGATGTGCTGCCGACGCGGTGGATGGCCGAGACGAATTTCTATCCGGGCGATCATGATTACATGCCGGTGCCGGACCCCGATGCCGAGGGGATGCGGGTGATGGAATGGGAGATGGAGCCGGGCGATGCCGTGGCCTTCCATTACCGGACGCTGCACGGGACGCGGGGCAACACCACGACGGCGCGGCGGCGGGCGTTTTCCTTGCGGCTGGTGGGGGATGATGGCAC
>AYNO01000192.1 GCA_000500915.1 Rhodobacter sp. CACIA14H1 | reverse complement strand
CCGCCCCCGCCGGACGCGGCACGCGCCGGTTGCCGCGCCGCCGTATAGCGGCGGTCGGCCACGAGGGGACCGCGTCCGTTACCCGATACTGCCATGCCTTGTACTGCCCGTCTTTTCGCGCGCCGGTTTTGCCGCAGTCTATCCTGCCACCGGCGGAATGTGGAGACGCCTTCGTTGTTGCCGCGTCGGCGACGATTCGCTTACGCGGAGCGACCAAAAAATGAGCAGACCGACCGGTAAGTGCAAAATTTGTGCAAATATGCGTGTTTCGGTGGGTTGATGTCGCGTCCCTTTCCTTGTGCGGGTGCGGCGACGCCCTCCTTCATGGCGGGCAAGGGTCCGGCAAGGGCCCCCGCCAATGGAAGGGGAACGACGTGAAACTCATCATTGCAGCAATCAAGCCGTTCAAGCTGGAGGAGGTGCGCGAGGCGCTGACCACCATCGGCGTGCGGGGCATGATGGTGACCGAGATCAAGGGCTTCGGTTCGCAGTCAGGCCATACCGAAATCTACCGTGGCGCCGAATATGCCGTGAATTTCGTGCCGAAGGTCCGGCTGGAGATCGTGGTCAGCGACAGCCTGGCCGATCAGGTCGTCGAGACGATCCGCGCCACCGCGAAGACCGACAAGATCGGGGACGGCAAGATCTTTGTCCTTGACGTCGAACATGCCGTGCGGGTGCGCACCGGCGAAACGAATGACGATGCGCTCTGAGCGTCGCAGGGAAGGGGAAACCTCAATCATGAAGCATTTTGCGAAACTTTCGGGTCTGGGCGCGCTTGGCGCGGCGTCCTTGGCCGCCCTGCCCCTCTGGGCGCAGGAAGCGACCGAAGCCGCCGCCGAGACCGCAACCGAGGTCGCAGCGGAAGTCGTGCCGGTGATGGACAAGGGCGACGTGAGCTGGATGATGATCTCGACCGTGCTGGTCCTGTTCATGACCATTCCGGGTCTGGCGCTGTTCTATGGCGGCCTTGTGCGGGCCAAGAACATGCTGTCGATCCTGATGCAGACGACGATGATCGCCTGCGTGATGATGCTGGTCTGGGTGATCTATGGCTATTCCTTCGCCTTCGGCGGGTCCACCAGCCCGTGGTGGGGCGGCACTGCCAAGCTGTTCCTGTCGGGCGTGACGGCGGATAGCATGTCCGCGACGTTCAGCGCGGGCTACGTGATCCCGGAATACCTGTTCATCGCCTTCCAGATGACCTTTGCGGCGATCACGCCCGCCCTGATCATCGGTGCCTTCGCCGAGCGGGTGAAGTTCAGCGCGGTGCTGGTCTTTTCGGTCCTCTGGGCGACGTTCAGCTATTTCCCCATCGCCCACATGGTCTGGGATGCCAACGGCTATCTGTTCGCCAAGGGTGCCATCGACTTCGCCGGCGGCACGGTCGTCCACATCAACGCCGGTATCGCGGCGCTGGTGGGCTGCATCGTGATCGGCAAGCGCGTGGGTTACGGCAAGGACAACATGGCGCCCCATTCGATGGTCTTCACCATGGTCGGCGCGTCGATGCTGTGGGTGGGCTGGTTCGGCTTCAACGTCGGGTCCAACCTCGAAGCCAACGGTGGCGCGACGCTGGCCATGATCAACACCTTCATCGCCACGGCGGCCGCAACGGTGGCATGGTCGCTGCTGGAAGCGGCGCAGCGGGGCAAGGCCTCGATGCTGGGTGCGGCTTCGGGCATGGTGGCCGGTCTGGTTGCCGTCACCCCGGCCTGCGGGACGATCGGCCCGATGGGCGCCATCCTGCTGGGCGCGCTGGCGTCGCTGGCCTGCTATATCTTCGTGACGGTGGTGAAGAACGCGCTGAAATACGATGACAGCCTTGACGTCTTCGGCATCCACGGTGTCGGCGGGATCGTCGGTGCGGTGCTGACCGGTGTCTTCTCGGCCGCGGCTTTCGGCGGGGTGAAGGGCGACGACTACGACATGATGTACCAGCTCTGGATCCAGATCGAGGGCGTGCTGATCACCATCGTCTGGTCGGGTGTCGTGTCCTTCGTCCTGTTCAAGGCGATCGACATGACGATCGGGCTGCGCGTGGACAACGACACCGAGCGTCAGGGTCTGGACCTCGCCTCGCATGGCGAGCAGGCCTACCACTCCTGAGACTGCGGGGGGCCGCTTTCGCGGCCCTTCCTCCGGCGCGTCGGGGCATCCTCCTCCCGTCCCTGGCGCGAAACTAGACGGCCCGCGGGATCCTCCCCCCGCGGGCCGTTTTTCCGTTCTTTGCTGTCCTTTTGGATCAGCCCGCCACCTGCGCGATGGCGGCGGCGAGGATCGGCACCGTGCGGGCGTTCAGGCCCGCGATGTTGATGCGCGAGTCGCCCACCATGTAGATCGCGTGATCCTCGCGCAGGGTGTTGACCTGCGCCTCGGTCAGGCCGAGGCGGCTGAACATGCCGCGATGGGTGGCGACGAAGTCGAAGCGGTCGGAGTTCGTGGCCTTGCGCAGTTCGTCCGCGAGGGTCTTGCGGAGGGTGAGCATGTTCTGCCGCACCTCTTCCAGTTCGGCCATCCAGTCGGCTTTCAGGGCCGCGTCCTCGAGGATCATGGTTACCAGCCGTGCGCCGTGGTCGGGCGGGAAGCTGAAGTTCTGGCGGTTGAGGAAGTTCAGGTTGCCTTGCAGCACACCCTTGCCCGCTGCCGCGCCGATGCCGATCAGGATGCCGGTGCGTTCGCGGTAGATGCCGAAGTTCTTGCTGCAGGAGGCGGCGATGAGGGATTCGGGGAAGGCGGCCGCGATCTTGCGGGTGGCGGCGGCGTCGTCTTCCAGCCCGTCGCCGAAGCCCTGATAGGCCAGATCGACAAGGGGAATCGCGCCCTTGGCCGACAGCAGGGCGATGACCTGATCCCACTGGGCAGCGTCGAGGTTCGCGCCGGTGGGGTTGTGGCAGCAGCCGTGCAGGAGGACCACGTCGCCGGCCTTCACCGTGGCGAGGTCTTCCATCAGCCCGCCGAAATCCACGCCCCGGGTGGCGGCGTCGAAATAGCGGTATTCGGCCATCTTCACCCCGAGAAACTTGATGATCGACGGGTGGTTCGGCCATGTCGGGTTGGAAATCCACACCGTCGCGTCGGGCGTCGCCAGACGGATCAGTTCCAGCGCCTGACGGATCGCGCCCGTGCCGCCGGGGGTGGCGATGGAGGCGATGCGGTCGGTCGCCACGGCATCGCCGAGGATCATGGAGGACAGCGCCGCGTTATAGGCAGGTTCGCCGGCGAGGCCGGTGTAGGTCTTGGTGGTCTCCGTCTCCCACAGCTTTTTCTCGGCCGCCTTGACGGCCCGCATGACGGGGGTCAGGCCCGTCGCGTCCTTGTACACGCCGACGCCGAGGTCGATCTTGGTCGTGCGCGGGTCGTCGCGGAACATGGCGATGAGTTGCAGGATCTTGTCCTGCGGCTGCGCCTTCAGCTGGTCGAACATCTGTTATCCCTTTTCCCCTGCACCCGTTTCAACCGGCAGGTCGTCATACATGCCCCATTCCGCCCAGGAGCCGTCATAAAGGCTGTGGTTCCTGTGGCCGATCCGTTCCAGTGCCAAGGACAGCACCGCCGCCGTCACGCCCGAGCCGCAGGTGGTGATGGCGGGTTTCGCAAGGTCCACGCCTGCGGCGGCGAAGGTGGCACGCAGGTCGGGGACGGATTTCATCGTGCCGTCGGGGTTGAGGACCGTGGCAAAGGGCACGTTCTTCGATCCGGGGATGTGGCCCGGGCGCAGGCCGGCGCGGGGTTCCGGGGCCTCGCCCGAGAACCGCGCGGCAGAGCGGGCGTCGAGGATTTCGGCCTCGCGCAGTTTGGAGCTGTGGGCCACCTGCGTCACGTCCTTGACCAGATGGTTCTGGCGCGACACGGTCATGTGCCGGTCCTTGATGACGGGGGGCAGGTCTTCGATCTCGCGCCCTTCGGCCCGCCATTTCGGGAAGCCGCCGTCGAGGACGGCCACGTCCGTCTTGCCCATCAGGCGGAAGGTCCACCAGACCCGGGCGGCGGAGAAGAGGCCCGCGCCATCGTAGATGACGACCTGATGGCCGTCGCCCACGCCCATGGCCCGCATGCGCGACATGAATTTTTCGGTCGGCGGGGCCATGTGGGGCAGGGAGGACCGCTGGTCCGAGATTTCGTCGATGTCGAAGAAGCGGGCGCCGGGGATGTGGGCGGCTTCGTATTCGGCGCGGGGGTTGCGGCCTGCGTCGGGAAGATACCATGACGCGTCGAGGATGCGCAGGTCGGGGTCGCGCAGATGCGCGCCGAGCCATTCGGTGGAAACGAGTGTCTTGGGATCGTCGGTCACGGGGGCCTCCGGCCTTGCGGTCAGGGGGCAGTTAGCGGGATCGGGCCTTTGTGGCAAGGGCGGGGCAGGGTCAGGGGGCGGAAATCGGAGCGAATTTCGCATGTTCCGTGCGGAGCAAAATTCTTCGAAGAATTTTGCAAATTCCTTCGAAGGAATTTGTCTCAATCCCGCTTGGACATCTTCAGGAGCCGCGCCTTCTCGCGGTCCCAGTCACGCTTGGCGCTGGTTTCGCGTTTGTCGGCCAGTTTCTTGCCCTTGGCGATGCCGAGTTTGATCTTCACGATGCCGCGGTCGTTGAAATACATCCGGATCGGCACGATGGTCATGCCTTCGCGGGCCGTGGCGTTCCACAGCCGCGAGAGTTCCTTCTTCGACACCAGCAACTTTCGGCGGCGGCGTTCTTCGTGGCCCCAAGTCTTCGCCTCGCGGTAGGGGGCGATGTAGCCGTTGATCAGCCAGAGTTCGCCGCCTTCGACCGAGGCGTAGCTTTCGGCGATGTTCGATCCGCCCTGGCGGAGGCTTTTCACCTCGGACCCTTGCAGGATGATGCCTGCCTCCAGATCGCTTTCGATGTGGTAGTCGAAGCGGGCGCGGCGGTTTTCCGCGATGAGTTTGGAGTTGGGGTCGGATTTCTGGGCCATGGTCGTGCCGAGATAGGCGATGGACGGCGCGGAGTCCAGTTCAGCGGCGGGAGCGGGTGAGGGTGTAGAGGCCGGAGGCGACGATGAGCGCCGATCCTGCCAGCGTCAGCGCGTCGGGGCGTTCGTGGAAGACGAGGACGCCGAGGATCATTGCAAAGACGAGGCGGGTATAGCGGAACGGGGTGACGACCGACACCTCGCCGGTGCGCATGGCGATCGTCAGGGCGTTGTAGGCGAAGATGCCGCAGACGGTCATGGCGGCCAGCAGCGCGGCGGCGGTGGGGTCGGGAAGTCTGGCGCCGCCCGTGACGGTCAGGATGATGCCGCCTGCGACGGCCAGCATGGCCATGCCGATCATGCCCAGTTGGCGGTTGGACAGGGCAGGGGGGGCTGCACGGGTGGCAAGGTCGCGGCCTGCGAAGCCTGCCATTCCGGCGACGGTAACGAGGGAGAGGAGGGTGAAGCCTTCCACGCCGGGGCGCAGGATCAGGAGGACGCCGAGGAAGCCCACGGTGATGGCCGTCCAGCGCCGCCAGCCGACGGTTTCACCGAAGAGCAGCGCCGCGCCTGCGACGACGACGAGGGGGGTTGCCTGCAGGATGGCGGAGGCGGTGGAAAGGGGCGTCAGCGCGATGGCGAGGGAGTAGAAGAGGCGGCCTGCGACTTCGAAGCTGGAGCGGATCAGCAGGGGGCGCGAGAGGAGGGCGGGGTGGAGGATTGTTTCACCCGCGCGCTTCGCCAGCAGGGCGAAGAAGGCAGCGCCGGTCAGGCCGAAGATCAGCAGGGCCTGACCAAGGGGGATGTGGGCGGTGGCGGCCTTGAGGAACATATCCTCGACCGCGAAGCCCGCCATGGCGGCGACCATCCAGAGCGACCCGCGCAGGTTGGCGCTGCGCGGGGCTTTTGCGGTCACAGGATGCCTGCGTGTTCCATCGCGGCCCGGATGCGAGCCTTGGTGCCGTCGGTCAGGGTGACGAGGGGGAGGCGGACATCCTCGGTGCAGCGGCCCAGAAGGGAGAGGCCGTATTTCGCGCCGGCAAGGCCGGGTTCGATGAAGATCGCCTCGTGCAGGGGCATCAGGCGGTCCTGATATTCCAGCGCCTTGCGGTAGTCGCCTGCCAGCGTCGCGGCCTGGAATTCGGCGCAGAGTTTCGGCGCGACGTTCGCGGTCACCGAGATGCAGCCGACACCGCCATGGGCGTTGAAGCCCAGGGCGGTGGCGTCTTCGCCCGAAAGCTGGATGAAGTCTGGCCCGCAGGAGGCACGCTGCATCGAGACGCGCTCGATCTTGCCCGTCGCGTCCTTGACCCCGATGATGCGGGGCAGTTGCGCCAGCTTGCCCATGGTTTCGGGCGTCATGTCCACGACCGACCGGCCGGGGATGTTGTAGATGACGATGGGCAGGGTGCAGCAGTCGTGCAGCGCCGTGTAATGGGCGATCATGCCCGCCTGCGTGGGCTTGTTGTAATAGGGCGTCACGACCAGCGCGGCATCGGCGCCGACGCGTTCGGCGTGCTGGATCAGGCGGATGCCTTCGACCGTGTTGTTGGACCCTGCGCCTGCGATGACCGGCACGCGGCGTGCGGCGAATTTCACGACCGCCTCGATGACGGCTTCGTGTTCCTCGTGCGACAGGGTGGGGCTTTCGCCCGTGGTGCCCACGGGAACGAGGCCGGTGGAGCCGCTTTCGATCTGCCAGTCCACGAGTTTCTTCAGCGTGTCCAGATCAAGTTCGCCGTTCTTGAACGGCGTCACCAGCGCGGGGATGGACCCTTTGATCATGGAACGCGTCTCCTGTCGTGGGGCCGGCGTTGTGCCTGAGTCGCCCCGGTTGCAAACGCGCCCTTCCTAGCCTTGTGGCAAAGCCTTGCCAAGCGGGGCAGGTGGTGACGCGCTTGTGGGTTGCGGGGCGGGGCGGTGTCAGGCAGAATCGCCTTAAGGATCACGAAAATCACAAGAACGATGATCGGGCAGAGCATGGCAAGGGCACGCCGCCTCGGGTGGCTTTTTTCGGCATTCCTTCTTGCGGCGCCTGCGGTTGCGCTGGCCGATGGCGCGTCCGCGCTGCGGGCCGCGTTGCAGCGCGGTGCGGCGGGGGACTGGGCCGGCGCGGCGG
>AYNO01000191.1 GCA_000500915.1 Rhodobacter sp. CACIA14H1 | reverse complement strand
GCGGGGGGCATCGTGGATCAGCCGCGCGGCTTCGGTCAAAAGGTCGGGCCGCATCTCCTCGAACGTGCGGGTGAGGTTCAGCAGTTCCAGCTCCAGATGGTCGGCAATGGAACGGCCGAGTGCCCCGGGTTCGGCCAGGGTGCGCGAATAGGCATAGGGCTGGGTGCGGTTGCGTTCCTCGCGGGCCTGGGTCCGGGCTTCGTCGAAATCGGTGTAGCCAAGGTTACGGAAGAAACGTGCTGTCGTGGCCTTCGACACGCCCGCAAGCGACGAAAGCTCGGTCGCGCTGTGCGTTTCGATGAGCGTCTGATTCTCGAGCAGAAGGACGGCCAGATTTTGCTCTGACTTCGTCAGGCGGGAAATTCGTTCCTGAATTCTGAGCGTTAGCCGTGTCGCCATGTGCCCGTTCGTTGCGCATCTGCGCGCTTGATTTAATGAAACTGTCGTTTCAATGTTATGAAACAATGAAACGGCATAGGTCGATCATGTCGAAATCGAAGATCATCCGCCAGCAGATTTGGTCCAAGCTGCACCATGTAGCCAAGCCGGATACGCGGTTCCATCTGAACTTCGCAGAGGTGATCCCCGATTTCGAAGGGTCCGAGGTCGCAACCGAGCATCTGGTGACGATGCCGGCCTACCAGCAGACATCCTTTGCCTTCATTACGCCGGACAACTGCCTCGTGGATCTGCGCCGCAGGATGATTGCCGCGGGCAAGCCCTTCGTGATGTCCACCTACGGCATCTATCGCGGCTTCCTTCTGATGGAGCCCGGAATGGTGCCGGAAGGGGCGGAACTCTATGCCGCATGGCTGGACGGGATGGAGCATTTCGGGCGGCCGATCACGCTGGAGGAAGTGGCGCGGCGCGGTCGGTTCGACTTCATGGTCACGGGCGCGTCGGCCGTTTCGGTGGACGGGGTGCGCTTCGGCAAGGGCCATGGGTTCTTCGACCTTGAATGGGGGATGTTCACCGATCTGGGCCTTGTGGACGAGACGACGCCCGTGGTGGCCGTGGTGCATGACTGCCAGATGGTGCAGGAAAAGCTGATCCCGTCCGAGACGGATATCCTTGTTGACTGGATCGCCACCCCATCGGGGCTGCACAAGGTGGAGCGCCGTGCCAAGCGCCCGTCGGGCGTGAAGTGGAACCTGCTGGAACCGCAGCAGATCGCCGATACCCCGCCGTTGCAGGAATTGCAGCGGATCCAGGGAATTGCCTGAAAGACCCCTCCTCATCCCATAACCAACAGGACCGCTGCCATGAGAGTTTCACTGTCCCGCCGATCCTTCCTGTCCACGGCCGCCGCCGCCTCTGCCCTGCCGCTGCTGCCGCGTATGGCCCGCGCCGCCACGCCCCTGGCCATGCAGGCGGCCTGGATCAACGACGCCGAATTCGCGGGGTATTTCCTTGCGATCGACCAAGGTTACTACGCGGCCGAGGGGCTGGACCTGACCTATCTGCCGGGCGGGCCGGATGTCATTCCGGAAAGCACCATCGTGGCGGGCCGCGCGGACCTTGCGCTGACGACCCCGGATACGACGATCAAGGCGATCACGGAACAGGGCGCGAAGTTCAAGATCATCGGTGCGCAGTACCAGAAGAACCCCATCGGCATCGTCAGCCTGAAGAAGGCCCCCATCACCAGCCCCGCCGAGATGGTGGGCAAGACCATCGCCGTCCCGCCCGTCAATACGATCAGCGTCGAGGCCGTGCTGGCCGCAAACGGGATCGACCGCGCCAGCGTGAACATCGTGCCCTATGCCTATGACCCGACCCCGTTGATCAAGGGCGAGATCGATGCCAGCCTCGATTTCACGACCAACGTGCCCTACACCATCTCGCAGGCGGGGGAAGAGGCGACGTCCTTCCTGCTCTATGACTTCGGCTACACCATCTACAACGACACCGTCGTCGTGACCGAGGATGTGCTGGCGTCCAAGCGCAAGGAACTGGTGGCGTGGCTGCGGGCCAGCCGCAAGGGCTGGGACGAGAACTTCGTCGATCCCGCCGCATGGCCGCCGAAATGGGCCGAGACGCATTTCGCAGGCACCGGCCGGACGATCGAGAACGAAGTCTTCTTCAACACCGCTCAGAAACCGCTGATGGTGGCTGACGGGGGCGTCTTCTCGATGACAGAGGAAGGGATTGCCGCGAATATCGAGGCGCTGTCCAAGGTGGGCATCAAGGCCACGCGCGACATGTTCGACACGACGCTTCTGGAAGAAATCTGATGACGGCACCCGCAGGGATCGCATTGTCCGGCCTGTCCAAGACCTTCCATGGTCGCGGCAAGCGGGTCGAGGCCCTGCGGGATGTCAGCCTTACCTGCCCTCCCGGCAGTTTCACGGCGCTGATCGGGCCGTCGGGTTGCGGGAAATCCACGGTCCTGCGAACCTCGCTCGGGCTTGAGCCGCTGGATGCGGGCAGGGTGGAGATCTGCGGGCAGTCACCGGCGCAGGCGACCGCTGCGGGCGTCACCGGTGTGGCCTTCCAGGATGCCGGGCTGCTGCCGTGGCGGAGCGTGGCGCGAAACATAGCCTTGCCGCTGGAGGTTCTGGGACGGGAGGTCGGACCGGCCAAGCACCGTATCCGCGACCTGATCGCCCTCGTTGGCCTGAGCGGCTATGAAGACGCCCTGCCCGGCGAACTGTCGGGCGGGATGCGCCAGCGTGTCGCCATTGCCCGCGCCTTGGTGAGCGAGCCGCGCGTGCTGTTCCTTGATGAACCCTTCGGCGCACTGGACCAGATCCTGCGGCGCCAGATGAATATCGAATTGCAGCGCATCTGGGCCGAAACCGGGGTGACCACGCTTCTGGTGACGCACGGGATCGACGAGGCGGTCTTTCTGGCGGATCGTGTTGCGGTGATGCAGGCGGCACCCGGGCGGATCGTGGAGGTGATCGGGATCGACCTGCCGCGACCGCGACACGCCGCGCTGTTCTCGGCCCCGCACTTCCATGAACTGTGCGACCGTATCGCCGGGGTGCTGCATGGGGGCTGACCTGCGCCGGTGGCTGTCCCCGGTCCTGCTTCTGCTTCTATGGGAGGTGGTCGGGAGGCTGGATCTTGTCGCGTCCGGCGCACTTCCGGCGCTGTCGGAAATCCTGGCCCGCCTATGGTGGGACCGTGCGGATTATCCGGCGCATGTGACGGCGACCCTGGCAGCATCGGGCGCGGGTTTCGTGATCGGCAATGTGCTGGCCGTGCTGGCCGGATTGGTCTTTGTCCTTTCGCCGGTGGCGGAGCGTCTGTCGCGGGGCGTGAACATTGCGATCTTCACGCTGCCGCCGATTGCCATCGCCCCCATCCTGACCCTGACGCTGGAGGGTATGACGCCGCGCATCGTTCTGGCGGCGCTGGGCGTCTATTTCGTCACGATGCAGGCGACCGTGACGGGGCTGAGGCAGTATGACAGCCGCGCCGCCGACGTGGTGCGGGCCTATGGCGGCGGGCGGGCTGCGGTCATGCGGCTGGTGCAGTTGCGCGGGGCTGTGCCCGCGATCCTTTCGGGGTTCCGCGTCGCTGCACCGAATGCCGTTCTCGGCGCGATCCTCGCGGAGTTCGGGGGAGGCGGGCGGTTCGGTCTCGGGGCCTATCTGCTGGGATCGCTGGGGAGGGGAGAACCTGACCGGCTCTGGGGCATCGGGCTTGTCGCCACGCTTGTTGCGGGACTGTCTTATGCCGTCTTCGCGCTGATTTCGCGACGGATACTTGGTGCAACCCTCTCGCTGAGCCTTAATCCCGCCGCTCCTCCGGCGGACAGGCCGGTGCGGCGGGCGGCCCTGCTTGGGCTGGGGGCAGTGCTCCTGCCCTTTGCGCTGTGGTGGTTCCTCCTCTGGGCGATGCAGGTGCCCGAAATGCTGGGCAAGACACCCTGGGGCGTGATGGAATACCTGTTCGTTTCGGACTCCGCCCCCGTGGCGCGCGAACGGCTGCTGGCGGCCCTGGCCGAAACGCTTCCCATTACGCTGGCCGGTCTGGCAGCGGGGCTGGCCTTTGCCTTCGGTCTTGCCGTGGCGGGGCGGCTGATGCCCGGTTTCACGCGGGCCTTCCTGCCTGTGGCGCTTGTGACGCAGACCATGCCGCTGGTCGCATTGACGCCGCTTCTGGTCCTTATCTTGGGGGCGCGGGACGGCAGTGACCTTGTGGATCACCATATCGGTCACCTTCTTTCCTGCCTATGTGATGATCGCCCAGGGTATCGCGATGGTACCGCGTGCCGCACTGGAATTGCCGCGTGCCTACGGGGCTGGCGGATGGCGCGAGTTGCGGCTGGTCACGCTGCCCGCCTCTGTGCCGTGGCTGTTCGCTGCGTTGCGGTTGACGGCCCCGCGGGCATTGCTGGGGGTGATGATCGCGGAATGGCTGGCAACGGGGCGGGGCCTTGGAAACCTGCTGAACCAGTCGCGGGGGTATCTGGATTTCGGAATGATCTGGACGGTGGCCGTGGTCAGCGTGATGGTTTCGGTCGCGCTCTATCTCGTGGCGCAGTGGACGGAGCGTATCGTCCTGCGACGCATGGGCATGGTTTCGCAGCGTTGACCGGGTGTGATGGACACTGCACGGCCCGACGGGGCGCGACCGGTGGACCCGCCCCGCGCCCATCCTGCTGCGCCGTGTCCGACAGCGCACACCCCGCAGATCACGACATGATGAGGCCGCCATCCACGTTGATGGTCTGCCCGGTGATATAGGCCGCATCGTCGGAGGCGAGGAACGCGACAAGGGCGGCGACTTCTGCCGGTGTTCCTGCGCGGCCCATCGGGATCCCGCGCACCCATTCCGCCATCAGTTCGCCCGGGCCGTAATCGCCCAGCATCCTGCCCCAGACGCGGTCGTTGTAGTCCCACATCTCTGTGTGGATGATGCCCGGGCAGATCGCGTTGGCGGTGATGCCTTCGCGGGCCAGTTCCTTCGCAAGGCTCTGTGTCAGGCCCACGACACCGAATTTGGAGGCGGCATAGTGGGGTGTGTAGATGAAACCCTGCCGTGCCTGGCCCGAGGCGGTATTGATCAGGCGTCCCCGCGTCCCGCTTTGCCGGAACCGGCGGATCGCTTCCTGGCAGCACAGGAAGACGCCCTTCGTGTTCACATCCAGGTTCAAGTCCCACTCGCGTTCGGACAGATCCTCGACCTTTGCGATGGTGATGACGCCCGCGTTCTGGACCGAGACAGACACCGGACCGAGTTGCGCCTCGGCCGCGCTGTAGAAATCGCGCACCGATGCGGCATCGGTCACGTCAAGCGTGATCCCGACCACAGTGCTTCCGGTTTCATCCGCGATGGCGCGGGCGGAGTCCGGCGTGTCCTGTTCGATGGCCGCAATGGCGACCTTGGCGCCTTCCTGCGCGAAACGGGTGGCAATCCCCCGCCCGATCCCCTTGTTTCCGCCCGTCACGACGACGGTCTGCCCCGCAAAACGCTTCAAGTCCTGTCCTCCAGATGGTTTGGCAAGCCGGACCGAAGCGCATGGTCATTCGGTCAGGCGTGCCGCCGTGAATTTGTCCGTGACAAGCACGTCGATCAGGCCAAGCCGGAGTGCCCCGGAGATGGCTGCCGTCTTTGCCTCGCCGCCAGCCAGCGCGATGACGCGGTCTGCCTTCTTCAGTTCGTCCAGCGAGACACCCAGAACCCGGTCGTTCAGCGGGGTATCCACAAGGTGCCCGTCCTTGTCGAAGAAACGGAAGGAAATCTCGCCCACGGCGCCCGCGTCGTTCAGAAGGGACAGTTCCTGACGCGAAAAGACGTTGCCGGAGCGGGCAAGCAGTTCGGACGGTTCCACCGCGCCGATGCCGACAATGGCAAGGCTCAGCCGGCCGAACAGGTCCAGCGTCTGGCGCACGGCGGGGTCGGACAGCATGACCAGCTTCGCCTCGCGCGAGGAGGTGATGCCCTGGACCAGCAAGAGCCGGGCCTCGCCGCCGGTCAGGCGGGCAAGGCGGGCAATGAGCTGGGTGGCGTGGGTCTGGACCGACGCGTCACCCATCCCGCCCAGCAACTGGACGACGAAACGGGCCTTTGCCCCCCGCAGCGGGTGGATGTTGTCCACCATCCGAAGGATCGTCTGGCTCCAGCTCGAGACGCCGATGATTTCGTCGGGTTGCAAGGTGACTTCAAGGAAATGGGCCGCCGCTTCGCCGATACGGGCCATGATCGCGCCATCCCGGTCTTCGGAACAGTCCACGACGATGGCCTCGGACAAAGCGAATTTGTGCCGCAGTGCGGTTTCGAGTTCCGAGAAGGTGCCTTGGGGCGGGATGACCGTGGTGCGGACGATGTCTTCCTGTTCGGCGCGTTTCAGCATCCGGGACACGGTTGCCTGCGACATCCGCAGGGATTGGGCGATCTCGGCCTGACGCCTGCCTTCGACGTGATACATCTGGGCGACCCGTGCGATCAGTCTGAGTTCGTTTACCCGGCCCATTGCCAACCCCATTACCCTGTGAATTTTTATTCACACATAAATGCGGTCCGTCACAGGGTCGAGCGCTTTATTGCATCCCGCCAGATGGCAAGGCGCACTTCCCTGTCCGATGGCCCGGGCGCGAGCGTGTTGCGCCCGCGGGGCAGGCCGGCGATGGCATCGAGGTCGGGCCATACACCCAGAGAAAGACCTGCCAGATAGGCCGCCCCGAGAGCCGACGCCTCGGGGGCGTCGCACTGGATCAGCGGGTGGCCAAGCACGTCCGCCACGCATTGCATCAGGAAGTCGTTCCTGCTCGGCCCGCCATCGGCAAAGAGATTGCCGAGCGGTGCCGGAGACTGCGCCGACATGGCCGCGACGACGTCATGCACCTGGAAGGCGATGGAATCCGTGACCGAACGCGCCATCTGGGCGCGGGTGGTGTTGAAGGTGATGCCGCAGAACAGCGCACGCGCGTCGGTATGCCAGTAGGGTGCGCCGAGGCCGACGAAGGCTGGCACGAAGCCGGGGCAGCCGGCCGGGGCAGAAGCCGCAAGATCGGTCAGTGCCTGGACATCCGGCAGGCCCAGCATTTCGGCCATCCAGGGCAACGAGGACGCCGAGACCAGGATGTTCCCTTCGAAAGCGTAGGTCGGCTTTCCGGCGATCGACCATGCGATGGTGGTCGT
>AYNO01000190.1 GCA_000500915.1 Rhodobacter sp. CACIA14H1 | reverse complement strand
TGGGCGGGCGCGGCACCGATGTGGCGCGCGAAGCCTCGGCCATCGTTATGCTCGATGACGATTTCGGGTCCATCGTCCGCGCCATCCGTCTGGGCCGCCGTATCTACGACAACCTGCGCAAGGCCGTGGGCTTTATCTTCGCCGTCCACCTGCCCATCGCGGGACTCGCCATCGCGCCCCTCCTTCTCGGCTTCCCCGTAATCCTCGGGCCGATCCACATCGCCTTTCTGGAATTGGTCATCGACCCCGTCTGCACGCTGGTATTCGAGGCCGAGGAAGAAGAGAGCGACATCATGGACCGCCCGCCGCGCGACCCTGCCGAACGCCTCTTCTCCGCCGGACTGATCGGCTGGAGCGTCACCCAAGGTATTGTTGCCTTCGCCGCCGTTGCCGCCATCCTCTTCTGGGGCGCAGACCGCCAGATGCCCGAGGACGAGTTGCGCGCCATGAGCTTCTTCACGCTGGTCACCGTAATCATCGCCCTGATCTTCGTGAACCGGTCCTTCCGGGCCTCGCTCGCAGCCGCCCTCGGCAGGCTGAAGCCCGCAATGCTGCTGGTCGTCGCGGCGGTGTCGGGGATCCTTGCCACGGTGAACCTCTGGCCAGCCGCGCAGGACATCTTCGGCTTTGGCTCACTGCATCGTGACGACCTGTTCCTGACGGCTGGCGCGGGGCTTGCCGTCCTCCTGATCCTCGAATCCCTTAAACCGCTCTGGCATCACCGCCGCGGGACCGCACGAGGAAGGACGGCATGACGAACTCGGTCCGGATGTTCCTGCCATCCCCCCTCCAGCGCCGCACGCTGCTCCGCTTCTGCGCAGCCATGGCCATCGGTAACCTCGTCTGGGAAATGGCGCATATGCCGCTCTACACGCTCTGGCAGACGGGAACCCGGAGCGAGATCGCCTATGCCGTGATCCATTGCACGCTGGGTGACATCCTGATCGCGACAGCCTGCTTTGGGGGCGCGGTCTCCCTCCTTGGCCGTCACGGCTGGCCCGGGCGGGGCTACGCAAAGGTCGCCGCAACCACCATCTTGATGGCTCTGTGCTATACCGTCTTCTCCGAATGGCTGAATGTCGAAATCAGAGGATCGTGGGCATATCGGGACCTTATGCCGAGGCTGCCGATCCTCGGGACCGGGCTTAGCCCAGTCGTTCAATGGCTCGTCGTTCCTTGTGCTGCCTTCTGGTGGGCAATGCGCGGCATCGCCGAGGGATCTTGAGGGTTTGCTTAGTGCTGAACGCGACGCTGATCCGCCTCACCACGGTCAGCGTGGCCTTGCTGCACCGCTCCAAAGCCAAGAGGAGCGCAAAGCGGTCATTTGCAACGAAGAGAAGATGTGGCACTGATTTTTTACCGAGGAGAAGGTGGTGGACGATATGCGAGCCGTCACAAATCAAGGCATCACACTTGCCACAGAAACCTTTGGTGAACCGGGAAACCCAGCGTTGCTCCTCCTCATGGGTGCCACCGCTTCCATGCTCGGTTGGCCGGATGAATTCTGCACTGCCTTGGCCGGACAAGGGCTGTATGTGATCCGGTTCGACCATCGTGACACGGGAAATTCCACAACCGTTGCGCCAGGAGAGGCCAATTATTCGGTCGAGGAATTGGCAGACGATGCGATCGCAATCCTCGACGATTACGGAATTAGCAAGGCTCATCTCATCGGCATGTCGCTTGGCGGTTACATCGCGCAGATACTTGCGGTCGCGCGTCCAGAGCGGGTTTCGTCCCTGACGTTGATCGCGTCCGAGCCACTCGGCTGGGATGGGGAAGCGCTGCCGCATATATCGCAGGACTTTCTTGATCACTTCGCCCTGCTTGGTTCGTTGGACTGGTCGGATAGAAAAGCGGTGAAAGATTTTCTGGTCGAGACCCAAAGATTGTGCGCAGGCAAGTGGGGCGAATTCGATCACGGTCGTGAAAGTGCACGCATGGAACAAGTGCTTTCACGGACGAACAGCATAGCCAGCATGTTCAACCACGGTGCGCTTAGGAACCGAGAGGACTGGACTGGTCGGTTTCGCGAGATCAGCTGTCCCACCCTCGTACTTCACGGCGAGGAAGACCCAATCCTTCCCGTTGAGAATGGCAGAGCTATTGCAGCAGGTATATCGGGGGCTTCGCTCACTGTTCTTCCCAAAGTTGGCCACGAACTACCCCGTCCAAGCATTTCCGCTATTGCTGACCAGATCGCTCGTCACGTTCGGGCAGCGCAGGTCTGAAGCATGCTTTTCTGCATGTCCGCTTGATGAACATGCTAGCCGAGTCCTGCTACGTGCCAGATGAACGGCGGCTTTCGGCCGACTGACAAAAAAGAACCTCGAACGTGCGACTGTCCGCTAATGGGATGTGTCGGCTGCTTCCCCAGCGTTGGGTTATCCTGAAGCAGGATGCCCCCTCATCTGACCTTTCCGCCAATGAGACCACGGCGCGTGCGTAACCCCATCAAGGCAACGGCCCGCGAGCAGATCAACAGGCCGAATACATATGAGCGATTTCCGAGGCCGCGCAGAAACTCTGTTGCGAACAGCAGCCGACACATACATTTGGGCCGTAACCGACATCGGTGTGGAAACGGGCCGTTCACGTTGATGACAGTAATCCCTCGTGAACGTCATCGCGACGCCTGCAAATGTCCGCTTCGTCCCCCTTACGCCTCTACTCAAAGGCATCTAGAACCTCCCTCGGCGTCCTTACCATGGAACGCACCCTGCGCTGGCTGCTTGCCTCTGCCGGAGCGTATGCTCGCCAATCAACCGTTCGAACTTCGTGCCAGAGTTCATCCAGTCGCCCAGCCATCTCTTGCGCGTGTCGCAACTCCGCATCGTCCAGAGGTGAGAACCGCGTCCTCACCTGCTCTTCACGGAACTGCTCAGCGATGTGACCGTAGGTCTGACTTACGGTCCGAATGTCCGCATGGCCCAGCTGCCGCGCAACGACTTCCAGAGGCACCCCCTGCCGGATCAGGTCGCTGGCATAGGTATGTCGCAGGCCGTGAAACAAAAACGCCTCGGGCAGGTCGGCGTGGCTAACAGCACGACGAAACAGATTGGCATGTTGACGGCGCCAGAGCTTGGCTTTGTCTGATCTAAAGACCGGGTCCTTTGGGTTCTTCCCCTCGATCTTGCGCAAGAAGAAGGCCATGCCCTCGTCCGGCAGAAAGACGAACCGCGCCGGACTGCGTTTGAAGGCGGCGATCCGTAGACCAAACACTTTGTAGCCGACGTCTTCAACACGAAGATTACCCAACTCACCGACGCGGCATCCCGTGTAGAGCGCTGCTAGGGTAAGGTCCCGCAGCGCGGGAGTGCAATGCGACAGTAATCTGCGGCACTCCTCTCGGTTCAGAAACAAGAGCCGTGGTGAATGCACAACCGATATCCGCTTCAGACACCGGATAGGTCTATCTGACGCGATCTTTCCGCTCTCCCAAGCGTGGGTGAACGCCATCTTCAGGATGCCAACGACGGAGTTGTAGGTTCGTTTGCGTCGGCGAAGTTCGTCGGGGGTCAACTCGTCACGTGAGACCGGAGGCTTATTCCGAAGGCTGAAACCGAACCTCGGAGGTGTACGGATGATCTTAAGTGCGATCTTCTGAAGATCTGCCGCCGTGAAGTCATCGAGGGGAGTGTGAGTAATGCCCTCGCTCAGATGATGGTTCAAAAGGACCACAGTGTTGTAGTGGCTGGCTGCCGAGCGCGCCACTTTGGTCCAGTCCAGATAGTCGTGAAGGGCATGGCCGACGCTGTAGACCGCGCCGATGGGGCAGAAGTTCAAGGCATCTGTCCGTCCCCGCGGCGCCCTCTCCGCAGCTTCTCCACGTGCGTTCCAGTCCTCAAACCAATCGAAAGCAGCTTCCACCGCCTCGGCGTAGCTGATCGCACGCTGCGAAATCGAAAGCGCCGGGCCGAGACCCAGCCGTTACATAAAGTGGTGGTTCCGTCTGGAACTTAGGCAGAACATCGACTCAAGAGTGAGGCGTGCCAAGGATTTAACCTTGGCACGCCTATTCATTTTCTGTCGAAGATATTTTCGGGAGCAAGCCCCGATGGTGAAGACGCCGATTGCTACATCTGGTCTGACGGTTGTGGGTGGTTCGTTTCGTCTCTCACGAGCTCATCAAGGCCTGCAGGTCAACTCGTGCCACATCTTTGGGTGATGACGAGAACGGCTCAAGCGGACTGTCGCTCCAAGGTCGCTGGCGCAATGTGCGGTCCCACAGCGTTTATACGGCATCCGGCTTTGCTTGTAGCCAATTGCCAGAAACCAAGGGGCATGCGATGCAAACTTTCGGGGGTTTGAATGGTTACGCTAAAGGAAATTGCGGCAAAGGTCGGGGTCAGTCAGGCCACGGTCTCGCGTGTCTTGAACTTCGACAGCACGCTGTCCGTTACCGCCCAGACGCGCCAGGCGATCATCGAGGCCGCCGAAGAACTAAATTACGCTACACCGCGCGCCCGACGGAAGACCCAGACAAGTAGCGCTCCTGAGGCACGCTTCGCAATGGTGCATTTCCTGCGGCCCGAACAGGAACTTGCCGATCCCTATTACGTGAGCGTTCGCCTTGGCATTGAGGCGCGTGCGGCCGCGCTGAATATCGAACTCGTCAAGCTGTACCAGGACGCCACCGTGCCCGACCCGGCTGTCCTTGTCGGGGTCGATGGCGTTATCGCGGTAGGCGTGCTGGACGGGATCCATACTTCGTGGTTGCAAGCACATGCGAAGCATCTGGTCTTTGCCGATTTTACCCCGCAGGACGATGAGACGGACTCTGCGGAAAGCGACGTTTCCGATGCGATGCGTAAGCTGTTGGCAGCGCTGACGTCCAAAGGTTACAAGCGCATCGGCTTCATCGGCTGGTGGGACCGCAACTCGCACGGCGACATCACGGGTCGGGACAAGCGATCCGGTGCCTACGTCGACTGGATGCGCCAAGAGGGACGCTACGACGCGGAACTGATCGCCTTGGATTCGAACACCGAAGAAAGCGGCTACCGTCTGGCGAACGAAATTCTGTCCCGTTCGGTTGGCCTTGACTGTCTGATCTGCGGAAACGACAACATGGCGGTCGGTGCGTATCGGGCCATTCAAAACCTTGGTCTTTCGATCCCGTCCGATGTGGGTGTCGCTTCGTTCAACGACATCTCCGTAGCACAGTTCCTCAGCCCACCACTGTCGACCGTTCGTCTCCCGGGCAAGGAAATCGGCGAATCGGCGGTCGATCTTCTGGCCGAGCGGCTGGCCGGTCGGAGTGTTACCAAGCGCTGCATTCTTTACTCAAGCATGGTTTGGCGCGAGTCGACGCGCGCGTGAAACCCCGCAAAAACAATGGCCTAAGAAGCGTTTCTGCCCAAAGAGTAAAATTTTACTAAAACCTTGACGAAAAATTTATTCGCGCATACTACCGATGAGATGGGGCAGAGCAGCCCCCGTTTCTTGGGAGGAGCGACCTATGATTTATTTCGCCAGTGGATGCCGCAGGAGCCTCATGGCCGCTGCGGGTATCAGTTTTCTGACCGCAACCAGCGCCCTTTCGACGGAGATCACTGTCTGGTGTTGGGACCCAAATTTTAACGGCGCCGCCATGGCCGAGGCCGCCGCGCGTTATTCTGAAGCGAATCCCGATGTGACGGTCAACATCGTCGAGTTGGCGAAGACTGACGTCGAACAGAAACTCCAAACACAGCTGTCGTCAGGAACAAGCGAGGGGCTTCCCGACATCGTGCTCATCGAGGATTACGGCGCGCAAAAGTATTTACAGAGCTTTCCTGGCGCGTTCGAACCGCTCAGCGAAAAGATCGATTATTCCAACTTCGCCCAATACAAGGTGGACCTCGCCACATTGGACGGCGAGACCTATTCACTTCCCTTCGACTCGGGCGTAACGGGGCTTTTCTACCGTTCCGATATTCTGGCTGAGGCAGGTTTCACAGCGGACGACCTGACGGACATCGACTGGGATCGTTTCATCGAGATTGGGAAGCAGGTAAAAGCCAAGACCGGTCACCCGATGCTGGCCTTGGACCTGAACGATGCCGGCGCAATCCGCATTCTGCTGCAGTCGGCGGGGTCTTGGTACTTCGACGAAAACGGCTCGCCCAACCTCGCGGCTAACCCTGCATTCAAATCCGTCCTCGAAACATATGCCAAGATCCTGACGACATCAGACATCTGGAAGCCGGTCTCAGGATGGAATGAATACACCGGCGCCTTCACCTCGGGCGAGACGGCCGCAGTCTTCACGGGCGTCTGGATGACCGGCACGATCAAGGCAGCCAACATGTCGGGCAAATGGGCCGTTGCCCCCCTCCCGAAGCTTGCGGGATTTGAAGGAGGGGGCCACGCGTCGAACCTCGGAGGATCGAGTTGGTACGTCTTGTCAGAAGGGCAATCAAAGGACGCCGCAGTTGATTTCCTCGCTACGGTTTGGGGCAAGGATGTGGATTTCTACCAGAAAATCCTTGTCGGGCAGGGTGCATTTGCCACCTATCTGCCAGCGCGAGAGGGTGTGGCCTACGCCGCGACTGACGACTATTTTGGCGGTCAGGCCGTTTGGCGTGACTTCTCGGATTGGGTCGCCGCTATTCCCGGCGTGAATTACGGTCTTTTCACCAACGAGGTGGATGCCGCCGTTGTCGTGCAGCTGCCGGAACTGGCCAAGGGCGGCTCTGTCGATGAGGCGATCGCGGCGATCGACGCCCAGGTCCGCCAGCAAATCAACTGAACGCTCCTCTTACCCTGCCGGGCGACCGGCAGGGCCCACAACTTTTCCGAGGATCGCGACATGTCCACTCCCATCGCTGCACGCGGGGCAGCGCGCGCAGGCTGGCTCTTCATCATGCCGGCTTTGATCCTGCTTGGCCTGTTCATGGTTTTTCCAATTCTCTGGTCCCTCTGGATGAGTTTTCAGGTTGGGCGGGGCATGAACCTGCAATTCGGCGGCCTCACGAATATCATTCGCTTGACGCAAGACCCTGTCTTCTTGCGCGCTCTTGCCAACACGCTGATCTTTTTGGTCATTCAGGTGCCGGTCATGATCGTGCTAGCACTCGCGATGGCGGTGGCGCTGAACAGTCCGCGTCTGTGCGGGC
>AYNO01000189.1 GCA_000500915.1 Rhodobacter sp. CACIA14H1 | reverse complement strand
CCTTTTCCTCCCCCTTGCACTGAGGGGTTGGGGAAGGGGCGGACCCCGTCCTACTGCGCCGCGACCTGCACGCCGGCGACCATGTCCCTGACCATCGGGATGACCTTTTCGCCATAGAGGCGGAGGCTGTCGCAGAGCTGGTCATGCGGCATGGGACCTGTGGAATATTTCATGTCGAAGCGGGTCACGCCGAGGGCCGTCACCGCATTGGCGATCTTCCTTGCCACGGTTTCGGGGCTGCCGACATAGAGGGAGCCGTGGGTGATCTCGGCCATGAAGCGGTCGGGTGTGACGGGGGGCCAGCCCCGTTCGGCGCCGATGCGGTCGAACATGGCCTTGTAGTGGGGCCAGAGCTGTTCGGCAGCCAGCTCGTCGGTGGCGGCGATGTGGCCGGGGGAGTGGATGCCCACGGGTTTCACGGCACTGCCCATCTGGGCGCAGGCGCGGTGGTAGAGGTCAACATAGGGTTTGAACCGCCGCGGGTCGCCGCCGATGATGGCCAGCATCAGTTGCAGGTCGTGGCGCACGACGCGGACGACGGATTCCGGGCTGCCGCCGACGCCGACCCAGACCTGCAGGCCGGGGCCGAGGGTCGGATAGACGCGCTGGTTCACCAGCGGGGGGCGGGTCTGGCCGGACCAGGTGACCTCGGCGTCGCGGATCAGGTGGGCGAAGAGGTCGAGTTTCTCTTCGAAGAGCATCTCGTAATCTTCGAGTTCGTAGCCGAAGAGGGGGAAGCTTTCGGTGAAGGAGCCGCGCCCGAGGATCACTTCGGCGCGACCGTTCGAGATGGCGTTGAGCGTCGAGAAACGCTGGAAGACCCGGATGGGGTCGTCGGAAGAGAGCACCGTGACGGCAGAACCCAGCCGGATGCGCGAGGTGCGGGCGGCGATGGCGGAGAGGACGATTTCCGGGGCCGAGACGGAGAAATCGGCGCGGTGGTGTTCGCCGATGCCGAGGAAGTGGATGCCCAGCTCGTCAGCGAGGACGCCCTGTTCGACGACGTCGCGCAGCACCTCGTCATGCGGTTTGAGACGGCCGTCGGGGCCGAGCGTGGTATCGCCGAAGGTGTCCAGTCCGAGTTCGACCTGCATGGGGGCCTCCGTTTGCCTCTGGCGGGAAGATAAGGGCTAAGGCGCCGGGGCGGAACCCCGCATGGGTGCAGGGTTCATGCGCCCTTTTGTGGAGGTCGCGCGGGGGGACACGGCGGGACCGGGGGCCAGCCCCCGGACCCCCGGGATATTTATGGACGGAAAATGCGAGGGGGGGCTTCAAGCCTTGTCGCGCACCTGGAGGTTTCCGCCGGGGCTCTTGCCGAGTTCGAAGCGGCCCGTGCGCGGGAGAAGATCGGAGAGTTTCGCGCTGCCGTAGGTGCGGGTGTCGAAGTCCGGATTTGCCTGCGTGATGAACTGGCCGAGCTGGCCGAGCGAATACCATTCGGCATCGGGGTCGATGGATTTCATCGCCCGCAGGACCAGCGGGATGGCCTTGCTGGGTGGTTCCTTCGCGGCGGGTTGTGCGGGTTTCGGCACGGGCTCTGCGGCGGTCTGGGGCGGCTGCGATCTAGTCGTGGTGGCAGCCACCTCTGCCGCTTTCGGCGGTTCGTCGGCCGCGCCGAGGTTCTCGACATAGATGAAGCGTTTGCAGGCCATGCGGAAGGCTTCGGGTGTCTTCTTTTCGCCGATGCCATAGACATCCAGCCCCTGTTCGCGGATGCGGGCGGCGAGGCGGGTGAAATCGCTGTCCGAGGAGACGAGGACGAAGCCGTCGAAGAGGCCGGAATGGAGGAAATCCATCGCCGCGATCACGAGGCCGATGTCCGAGGCGTTCTTGCCCTTGGTGTTGGAGAATTGCTGGTCGGCGACGAGGCCGAGGGCGGCCACCTTCTTGGACCAGCCGGCAAGGCGCTGGGCGGACCAGTCGCCGTAGATGCGGCGGACGGAGGCTTCGCCGAGGCTGGCGATTTCCTCGAAGATCGCCTCGGCATAGCCGGAGGGGACGTTGTCGGCATCGATGAGGACGCAGAGGCGGGGGGCGCGGGGGTCGGGCATGGTGTTCTCCTTGCGGACCGTTGTGCCCGAAAGCGGGGGCGGCGGGAAGCGAAAGCGTGGGGCGCGGCGGAACGGGGGGTGCGGGACGGAGGTTGTGGGGGCAAGCGATAGGAGGAAGCCATGGCCGATACGACGATCACCGCCCTGTTCGATTCCCGTGACGACGCGCAGGCGGCCGTGGACCGGCTGATCGCGCTGGGGCTGGAGGTGCAGAACATCCACATGACCGGGGCCGAGGTGGACGAGGAGGATGTGGACCAGCGCCCGATCTTCGACCGGATCGGGGATTTCCTGTTCCCCGACGAGGACCGCGACCTGCTGGCGCGGGGGGTGGAGGAGGGGGCGGTGATGGTCACGGTACTGGGTGTGCCGGATGCGGTGGAGGCGGTGGTCGTGGCCGCGCTGGACGATGCGGGGGCGGTGGAGATCGACGAGGACGATGCCGGGCCGCATGGCGATGCGCTGGCGGATGTGGAGGCCGGGTCGGCCCCCGTCGGGACGGGCCGCGACGGGGATGATGCGCGGGCCGAGGATATCGAGGATGCCCTGGCGCGGGTGGCGGAGGCCGGAACGCTGGACGAGATGGGGGCGGGAACCTCGGGGATGCGGGGGATGCGGACGCCCCATGCCGGGGCTATGGCCGGTGGCGGATCGGGGCGGGCGCGGCTGGTGCGGCGCTATCCGAGGCGGGGCGATGACGGGGTGGCACCGGAGCGGGGGAACATGCCGTCCTGAGAACGCGTTCCGAAGCGGGCGTGGCCCGGGTGCGGTGCAGGTGCGGTTCAGGCGGTCAGCGGGGCGGCGGTGGCGGGGATGGCAGCCAGCGCGTCCTGCGGCGCGATGCCGAGGAGGAGACCGCGCTGGCCTGCGTTGATCCAGACCTTGGGGGCGGTCGTCGCGGTGGACTCGATCGCGGTGGGGACGGGGCGGCGCTGGCCGAAGGGGCTGATGCCGCCGACCTTGTAGCCGGTCAGTTTCTCGGCCTTGGGCGGGGGCATCATGGCGGCGGATTTGCCCCCGAAGGCTGTGGCGACCTTTTTCATCGAGAGCTGGCGGTCGGAGGGGATGACGCAGCAGGCGGGTTTGCCGTCCACTTCCACCATCAGGGTTTTCAGGGTGAGCGAGGGGTCGAGGCCAAGGGCCTGTGCGGCGGCGAGGCCCACGGCATCGGCCTTCGGGTCGTAGGTGTAAGGGTGGAGGGTGAAGGGGATGCCACGGGTCTTCAGCGCGGTGGTTCCGGGGGTTTCGGGCATGGTCGCGGTCCTCTGGTCCGGTGCGGGGGCGTGTTGCGCCGGCCTGCGGGGCCTGTCCGGCTAGTCCGTCGGGCAGGAGGGGGAAAGGAGAAGGGATTCGATCCGTGCGAGGCGGCGCGGGTCGGGGTCGGCTATGACGAAGCTGGCCGTGGCGAGCGGGGATTGGAGCGTTGCTTCCAGGACCGGTTCACCGCAGACCGACAGGATGGCCGTCATGCCCAGCCGCCCTTCGGTCAGCGCCGCGATGCGGGCGTCGAAGGCCGGGGCGAGGCGGATGTGGAGCGTGCCGTGGTCGCCGCGCTGCAGGCCGGTGATGTCGCCATGGGTGGCGTCGAGGCGGGCGCTGCCGATGGTCAGGGAAAGCTGCGGTTCCGCAGAGGCGGCGCCCGCCGCAAGGGCCAGCGCCGCAAGGGCGAGGGGCGGGATATGGCGGTGCGTGCCGGTCATCCCGCCCCCCCTTTTGTCAGAACACCACCACCGCGCGGATCGACTTGCCCGCGTGCATCAGGTCGAAGCCTTCGTTGATGCGTTCCAGCGGCAGGACATGGGTGATCATGGGGTCGATCTCGATCTTGCCGTCCATGTACCAGTCCACGATCTTGGGCACATCCGTCCGGCCGCGTGCGCCGCCGAAGGCGGTGCCTTTCCAGACGCGGCCCGTGACCAGCTGGAAGGGGCGGGTTTCGATCACCGCACCTGCAGGGGCCACGCCGATGATGATGGACTGGCCCCAGCCGCGATGGGTGCATTCCAGCGCGTCGCGCATCACCTTGACGTTGCCGGTGCAGTCGAAGCTGTAATCCGCCCCGCCGATCTTGTCGAAGGGGGTCTTGGTCATGTCAACGATGGCCTGCACGACCGAGGTGCCTTCGTGCAGGGATCGAGGGTTGACGAAATGGGTCATGCCGAAGCGTTCGCCCCATTCCTTCTTGTCGTCGTTGATGTCCACGCCGATGATCATGTCGGCACCGGCCAGCTTCAGGCCCTGGATGACGTTCAGCCCGATCCCGCCGAGGCCGAAGACCACGGCCTTGGCCCCTGCCTCGACATTGGCGGTGTTCAGCACGGCACCGACGCCGGTGGTGACGCCGCAGCCGATGTAGCAGATCTTGTCGAAGGGCGCGTCGTCGCGGACCTTGGCCAGCGCGATTTCGGGCAGGACGGTGTGCTGGGCGAAGGTGGAGCAGCCCATGTAGTGATAGATGGGCGTGCCATCCAGCATGGAGAAGCGGGTGGTTCCGTCGGGCATCAGGCCCTGCCCTTGCGTCGCGCGGATGGCGGTGCAGAGGTTCGTCTTGCGCGACAGGCAGGACGGGCATTCGCGGCATTCGGGGGTGTAGAGCGGGATGACATGGTCGCCGGGTTTCAGCGTCTTGACGCCCGGGCCGCACTTCACCACGACGCCCGCGCCTTCATGGCCGAGGATGGAGGGGAAGATGCCTTCGGGGTTGGCACCCGACAGGGTGAATTCGTCGGTGTGGCAGATGCCGGTGGCCTTGATCTCGATCAGGACCTCGCCTTCCTTGGGGTCGTCGAGGTTCACTTCCATGATCTCGAGCGGTTTGCCGGCGGCGACGGCGACTGCGGCGCGGGTGCGCATGTGTCATTCCTCCATTCAGATGCTTGGGGGCAAGCTGGGGGAAAGACGGCGAAAAAGCAACGCGGGAAACGGCGGGTCCTTGCCGGTTTGCGCCGCCTTTTGGGGCCGCCGCTTGCGGGGCGGGGAACGGGCGAGCAGCTTTCGCGTTATGCAAGCGAGGCGGGCATTCCGCCTGCCCTGACCGGAGGAAAGCGACATGCGGGCGATGACGGGAATTGCGGGAATGGCCCTTGCCGGGGTTCTGGCGGCCTGTGTGCCGGTGGAAGGGCCGGGGGGTGGTGGCTATCCGGGTCCGGCGGGGGGCGGGGTGAACCAGTGCGGCGCGCTGGACCTGCAGTTCCTTGTCGGCGGTCCGGCGACTGCGCTGAACACGATGCGTTTCAACAAGCCGGTGCGGGTGATCTATCCGGATACGGCGGTCACGATGGATTTCAACGCGGACCGGCTGAATTTCGAGGTGGACCGGATGGGGCGCATCTCGCGGGTGAGCTGCGGCTAGGCGGGCGGAGCGCGGCTGTCCGGGTCCGGCGCGGTCACGGCGTGCGAATCCGCTTTCACAAATGAGGAAAGCCGCCGGTGTCCGGCGGCTTTCGCGGTCTTGCGGTGTGGCAGCGATCAGGACGGGATGCGGTAGGAGGTGTGGCAGTCCTTGCAGGACCCGCCGATGCCGCCCATGCCCGCCTGCACGCCTTCCAGCGTGGTGGCGTCCATCCCTTCGGCCGCGGCCTTGAGCGCGTCGGCCTTCTTCACGAAATCGTCCCAGTTGGCCCAGATATCCTCTTTCGCGGTGGTCTTGGGGTCGGTCGCCTGCGGTTCGAATTTCGCGGCGATCTCGGCGGCGGCGGTGGCGATGGCAGCCTTGGCGCCTTCGGCGGCGGCGGCGTCGAAGGGGTTTTCGCCCCCCGCCATCTTGCCCAGCACGCCGGTATTCATGGCGATGGTGTCCATCAGTTCCTGACGGGCCTTGACGGTGGGATCGGTGGCTTCTGCCGCAATGGCGACACCGGCGACCATCATCAGTCCGGCGACGAGCGTCCTTGTTCCGAGTTTCATTCGTTAAGCTCCCTGCAAAATGCTGTTCCAGTATAGGGGGCAGCATGAAACGGCTAAGTGACCTTGTCACGGGCAGTCGGGCCCGTTCCGGCCCATCTCACGGAAAGTTTGACGGCGGTGCTGGACTTTCGGGCCTGCTGCCGTGAAGATCGGAACGAAAAGTGAACATTCCGCCGGTCCCGTCCGCATGAGTCGCCGTCGCATCCTTTCCCTGTGGTTCCCCGCGCCTTGCGGCCGAGCGGGCGCTGCGGCGTGCGCGGGACGGGGCGGCGGGTCTTGCGGGGCCGCTGGCGGTGGCGGGGGACCGCAACGGGGCGCAGGTGCTGACCTCGGTCTCGGTCGAGGCGGAGGCGGCGGGGCTGTCGGTCGGCCAACCCCTGCGGGATGCGGGGGCGATGTGCCCGACGCTGGTGACGGTGCCGGCCGATCCGGCGGGCGAGGCGGCCTTCCTGACGCTGCTGCGGCGCTGGGCGGGGAAGTTTTCCCCCTGGGTCGCGGAGGAGGCGCCTGCGGGGCTGGTGGTGGACCTGACGGGTTGTGCGCATCTGTTCGGCGGCGAGGCGGCGCTGCTGGCGCAGGTGGAGGAGGATTGCGCCGCCATGGGCCTGTCGCTGCGGGCGGCGGTGGCGGATACGGTCGGGGCGGCATGGGCGCTGGCGCGTCATGCGGGGCGGGACGGGGTGGCGCTGCGGTCGGGGGATGCGATCCAGCAGGAGGCCCATGCGACGCGGTCCAGGGCGGCGAAGCGGCGCGGGTGGGAGAGGGGCGGGGCGCTGCCCCTGTCCGGTCCCGGCGCGGTGCTGCCGCGCGGGGTGATCGCGCCGGAAGGCAGGACGCGGCAGGCCCTTGGGCCCTTGCCGGTGGCGGCGCTGCGGCTGGAGCCTGACGCGGTGGAGGGGCTGGTGCGGCTGGGCCTGCGGCGGGTGGAGGATATCGCGGTGCTGCCGCGTGCGGCGCTGGCGCGGCGCTTCGGGGCGGCGGTGCTGCGGCGGCTGGATCAGGCGCTGGGGCTGGAGCCGGAGCCGGTGACGCCTGCCGGGATGCCGCTGCATTTCGCGGCGCGGATCAGCCTGCCCGATCCCATCGGGCTGCTGGCCGATGTGGAGGCGGGGTGGACCGGCTGCTGCCGGTGCTGTGCGCGCGGCTGCGGCGGCACGGGCGGGGGGCGCGGCGGGT
>AYNO01000188.1 GCA_000500915.1 Rhodobacter sp. CACIA14H1 | reverse complement strand
GGGTGAGGGAAGAAGGGGGCGCACGCGCCCCCTCGCCACGTGCCGTGGCTCACCCCCTGTGGATATTTGGGAACGGATGAAGGGGCGGGGTCGGTCCGGAATCGGCGGCGGGGTCGGTCAGGCGGTGAAGGGGGCCTGTGTCGCGCCGGTGATGCGCAGGAGGTCCGCGGGTGTGATGGGGAAGATGTGGCGGGGCGTGCCTGCGGCGGCCCAGACTTCGGCGAAGTCGGAGAGGCGCGGGTCGGCCCATGCGGGGACGGGGGTCAGGTGGCCCACCGGGGCGACGCCGCCGATGGCGAAGCCCGTGACGTTGCGCACCGTGGCGATGTCGGCGCGGGTGAGGGGTTCGCCGGCAAGGGCCGTGGCGAGGTCGGGGGCGACCTGGTTTCCGCCTGCGGTGAGGAAGAGGTAGAGCCTGCCGGTTTCCGCCCCCGCGAAGAGGATGGATTTCACGATCTGGTCCAGCGCCACCCCCGCCGCATCGGCGGCCTGCTGGGCGGTGCGGGTTTCGCCCGGCATCTCCAGCGGGGTGATGGTCAGCCCTGCGGCGTGAAGCGCGGCTGTGACGCGGGCGAGGCTTTTGCTCATGTCGGCTCCCTGTGCGGTGCGGTCGGTCTAGCGTGGCGCGGGGGGGGGTGCAACGGGGCGCGTTGACCCTGCGGGCGGGGCGGTGCAAGGCTGCGGGGCATGACACATGCCGCCTTTGCCGCCCGCCTGAGCCGTTCTCCCATCGCCTTCGACCGCGAGGCTGCTGCCGATATGGGCCGCGCCTTTGCCGATCTGCCGCCGGAGGTGGCGGGGCTCTTGGCCGCGACGGCGGGGTGTTCGCCTTACCTCAAGGGGTTGATGGGGCGCGAGGGGGCGTGGTTGCGCGGGGCGCTGGCGGGGGCACCGGAGGCGGCGATGGAGGCGGTGCTGGCCGCGCCCGTGGGGGTGGAGGGGGCCGAGGCGCTGGGCGAGGCGCTGCGGGTGGCGAAGCGGCGGGCGGCGCTGCTGACGGCGCTGTGTGATCTGGGGGGCGTGTGGTCGCTGGAGGAAGTGACGGGGGCGCTGACGCGACTGGCGGATCTGTCGGTCGATCTGGGGATCCGCTGGTTCACGGGCGAGGAGATCCGGCGGGGGAAGCTGCCGGGGGCCGTGGCGGGCGACGAGGCGACGGGCGCGGGGATGGTGGCGCTGGCCATGGGGAAGATGGGGGCGGGGAGTTGAATTATTCGTCCGACATCGACCTTGTCTGTCTGTTCGACGAGACGCGTTACGGGGCGGATGCGGGGGAGGCGCGGGCGGCGTTCATCCGCGTGACGCGGAAGATGGCGGCTTTGTTGAGCGACCTGACGGCGGGGGGCTATGTCTTCCGCACCGACCTGCGGCTGCGGCCGGATGCGGCGGTGACGCCGGTCTGCCTGTCGATGGCTGCGGCGGAGAGCTATTACGAAAGCGTGGGGCGGACATGGGAGCGGGCGGCCTATATCAAGGCGCGGCCCTGCGGGGGCGATCTGGCGGCGGGGGAGCGGTTCCTGAAGGTGCTGGTGCCCTTCGTCTGGCGCAAGCATCTGGATTACGCGGCGATTCAGGACGCCCATGACATGCGGCTGCGGATACGTGAGCACCGGCAGTTGAACCGCCCCCTGACGGTCGAAGGGCACAACATGAAGCTGGGGCAGGGCGGGATACGGGAGATCGAGTTCTTCACCCAGACGCGGCAGTTGATTGCCGGGGGGCGGGACCCCGACCTGCGCGACCGCACCACGGTGGGCGGTCTGGCGGCGCTGGCGGCGAAGGGGTGGATACCGGCGGATGTGGCGGCGGAGTTGACCGCGCTGTATCGGGCGCATCGGGAGGTGGAGCACCGCTTGCAGATGGTGGGGGATGCCCAGACCCATGACATGCCGGTGACGGCAGAGGGGGTGGCGCGGATCGCCTGTTTCTGCGGCGAGGAGGAGGGCGCATTCCGGGCGGGGCTGCTGGACCGGCTGGCGCGGGTGGACCGGTTGACGGAGGGGTTCTTTGCGCCCGGTCAGGCCGAGGAGGGGCCGGAGCTTTCGGACCATGCGCGGGGAATCGTCGAGGGGTGGTCGCAATATCCCGCGCTGCGGAGCGAGCGGGCGCAGGCGATCTTCCGGCGGCTGCGGCCGGTGCTGCTGAAGCGGCTGATGCGGGCGGCCAATCCGGACGAGGCGCTGGTGGCGCTGGACGGGTTTCTGGCGGGGCTGCCGGCAGGCGTGCAGCTCTTTTCGCTGTTCGAGGCCAATCCGGCGCTGGTCGATTTGATCATCGACATTGCCGGGACGTCGCCGGCGCTGGCGCGGTATCTGTCGCGCAATGCCGATGTGCTGGACGGGGTGATCGGCGGGTCGTTCTTTGCGCCATGGCCGGGGGTGGGGCCTTTGGTCGAGGCCGTGGCGCGGGCGATGGAGGCCGAGGGGGATTACGAGAAGAAGCTGGGTGCCGCGCGGCGGGTGATGAAGGAATGGCATTTCCGCGTGGGGGTGCATCACCTGCGCGGGCTGGTGGATGCCTTCGAAGCCGCCAAGCATTATGCCGATCTGGCCGAGGCGGTGATCGTCGCGCTTTGGCCCGTGGTGGCGGCGGAATTCGCGCGTAAGCACGGGGCGATGCCGGGGCGGGGGGCGGTGGTCCTTGGCATGGGGTCGCTGGGGGCGGCGCGGTTGAATGCGGGGTCGGACCTTGACCTGATCGTGATCTATGACGCGGACGGGGTGGAAGGGTCGGAGGGGCCGCGCCCCCTTGCCACGCGGGCCTATTACGCGCGCCTGACGCAGGCCTTTGTCACCGCGCTGACGGCGCAGATGCCGGAGGGGCGGCTTTACGAGGTGGACATGCGGCTGCGGCCCAGCGGGCGGCAGGGGCCTGTGGCGACATCGCTGCAATCCTTCACCAGCTACCAGCAGGGCGAGGCCTGGACGTGGGAGCATCTGGCGCTGACGCGGGCGCGGGTGCTGGCGGGGGCGGCGGATCTGGGGGCCGAAGTGGAGGCATTCCGTCGGGAATTGCTGCCCGTCAAGGGGCAGGGCGCGGGCGTGCGGGGCGATGTGGCCGAGATGCGGGCGCGGCTGCAGGCGGCGAAACCGGCCCGGGGCGTCTGGGAGGCGAAGAACGGACCCGGGCGGTTGATGGATATCGAACTGATGGCGCAGATGGCGGCGCTGTTGACCGGATCACCCGCACGCGGGGTGGAGCGGCAGATCGAGGCGGGGCGAAAGGGCGCGATCCTGTCGGATTCGGACGCGCAGGTGCTGCTGGATGCCTACAGGCTGCTGTGGCGGTTGCAGGCAGGGACGCGTCTGATCACCGACGGGGTGGTGGAACCCGGCAGTCTTGGCGAGGGGGCCTGTGCCTTCCTGCTGCGCGAGACGGGCCAGCCGGGGGCGGATGCCCTGTCCGGACGGCTGGAATCGGTGACGGGGCTTGCCGATGCGGTGATTGCGGCCCATGTGGGGCAGGGGGAATGACATGGGGAGACGGGCGTTGCTGTTGCAGGAGGCGGACCCGAAGGGACTGGTGCGGGAGAGCTATCGCATCGAGGGCATCACGCTGGGCGAGTGCCGGTCGATCTTTGTCGATTGGGCGCTGAGCCTTCCGGTGGATGCGCCGGTGAAGGATGCGGTGCGGGTGCTGATCGCGGAATATGCGCTGGGCGCACCCGACCATCCGATGTCGAAGGTGCTGGAGGACGGGCTGATGACCCCGGATGCGCCGAAGCGGCGCGGCGGGCGGGCGGCGCGGGTGGGCGGGCAGTAACGGCGTCCGGCGGAGAAACCGCGCCGGAGTCCGGCGCGGATTCGTCTGACTGCGGGCGGCGGGGCATTCCCGCCATCTCGAGCGGTCAGCGGAGGGCGCGGGCTTCCGAGGCGAGGCGGGTGATCGTGGCCCAGTCGCCTGCGGCCATCGCGTCCTTCGGGGCGACCCAGGAGCCGCCGACGCAGAGGATGTTCTTCAGCGACAGGTAGTCCGGGGCGTTCTTCAGGCTGATGCCGCCGGTGGGGCAGAACTTCACCTGCGGGATGGGCGAGCCGATGGATTTCAGGAAGGCCGCCCCGCCCGACTGTTCGGCGGGGAAGAACTTCTGCACCGTGTAGCCGCGTTCCAGCAGCACCATGATCTCGGTCGCCGTGACCGCGCCGGGGAGGAGGGGGAGGCCTTCATCCTCGCAGGCCTTGATCAGGCTGTCGGTGGCGCCCGGCGAGACGCCGAAGGTGGCGCCGGCCTTCTTGGCGGCCTTCACATCGGCGGGGGTGAGGAGGGTCCCGGCGCCGACGGTGCCGCCTTCGACATCGGCCATGGCGCGGATCGCATCCAGCGCAACGGGCGTGCGCAGGGTGACTTCCAGCGCGGGCAGGCCGCCTGCGACGAGGGCGCTGGCGAGCGGCGCGGCATGGGCGAGGTCGTCGATGACGAGGACGGGCACCACGGGGGCAAGCTGGCAGACCTTGAGGGCGGCGGCGGATTGTTCGGCGGGGGTCATTTTCGGGAAACCTCGGCTCTGGTGGCAGGCGCCGGGGGTTTTGCACCCCCGGACCCCCGCAGGATATTTGGGAACGGATGAAAAGGGCAGGGTTTCGTCAGACGACGACCGCGCCCCCCGTTTCGGCGGGGCCGACATGGCGGCGGAAGGCGGCAAAGAGTTCGCGTCCGATGCCGAATTCGTTGGCCGTCAGGTCCGCCGTGACGGGCGTGCGGCTGTCGAAATCGGGGGCGAGGACGGTGAGCGTGCCTGCGGTGGCATCCAGCCGGATGACGTCGCCGTCGCGCAGTTTCGCCAGCGGGCCGCCGGAGGCGGCTTCGGGCGAGACGTGGATGGCGGCGGGCACCTTGCCCGAGGCGCCGGACATGCGGCCATCGGTGACGAGGGCGACTTTCAACCCGCGCTCCTGCAGGACGGACAGCGTAGGGGTCAGCGAGTGGAGTTCCGGCATCCCGTTGGCCTGCGGGCCCTGGAAGCGGACGACGACCACGCAGTCGGAGGTGAATTCGCCGCGCTTGAAGGCGGCCTTCACGCTGTCCTGATCGTGGAAGATGCGGGCGGGGGCTTCGATCACATGGCGTTCGGGGGCGACGGCGGAGACCTTGATCACGCCGCGCCCGAGGTTGCCGGTGAGCTGTTTCAGGCCGCCTGTCGGCTGGAACGGGTCGGTGGCGGGGCGGAGGATCTTGTCGTTCAGCGTTTCGTTGGCGCCGTCCTGCCAGCCGAGCTTGCCGTCCTTCCAGGGTCGGTTCCTGCCGGTAGAGCGCGAGGCCGTCGCCTGCCACGGTCTTGGCGTCGGGATGCAGGAGGCCGGCGTCGAGGAGCTGGCCGATCATGTAGGACAGGCCGCCTGCGGCGTGGAAGTGGTTCACGTCGGCAAGGCCGTTGGGATAGACCTTGGCCATCAGCGGCACGACTTCCGAGATGTCGGCGAAGTCCTGCAGGTCGAGGTGGACGCCCGAGGCGCGGGCCATGGCGGGCAGGTGCAGGACGAGGTTGGTGGACCCGCCCGTCGCCATGAGGCCCACGAGGCCGTTCACATAGGCGCGTTCGTCGAGGATTTCGCCCACGGGGCGGTAGTCGTTGCCGAGTGCCGTGATCTGGGCCGCGCGTTCGACGGCGGCGGTCGTGAGCGCCTCGCGCAGCGGGGTGCCGGGGTTCACGAAGGAGGCGCCGGGGAGGTGGAGGCCCATGAACTCCATCAGCATCTGGTTGGTGTTGGCGGTGCCGTAGAAGGTGCAGGTGCCGGGGCCGTGATAGGAGGCCATTTCCGCCTCCATCAGCTTGTCGCGGCCGATCTCGCCCGCGGCATAGGCGTTGCGGATGCGGGCCTTTTCGTCATTGGGCAGGCCGGAGGTCATGGGGCCTGCGGGCACGAAGATCGACGGGACATGGCCGAAGGTGCCCGCCGCGATGATGAGGCCCGGCACGATCTTGTCGCAGACGCCGAGGTACAGGGCCGAGTCGAAGGTGTTGTGGGACATGGCGACGCCTGCGGCGAGGGCGATCACGTCGCGGGAGAAGAGCGAGAGTTCCATGCCCGGCTGGCCCTGCGTGACGCCGTCGCACATGGCGGGGACGCCGCCCGCCACCTGGGCCGTGGCGCCGGCCTTGCGGGCGGCGGTGCGGATGAGTTCGGGGTAATCCTCGAAGGGCTGGTGCGCCGAGAGCATGTCGTTATAGGCCGTGACGATCCCGATATTCGGGGCGCGTCCCGTGGCGAGCGTGTCCTTGTCCGCACCCATGGCGGCATAGGCATGGGCCTGGTTGCCGCAGGCGAGGTGCGACCGGGCGGGGCCGTCCTTGGCGGCCTTGGCCAGCCGTTCCAGATAGGCGCCGCGCGCGTCGGCCGAGCGGGCGCGGATGCGGTCCGTGACGCGGGCGATGGTGGGGTGAAGCGACATGGGGCGACTCCTTCGGCGGCGGCTGGCGGGGTTCTAGCAGATGTTGTTAGCGCTAACAACCAGTTCAAGACCTTTGCGGCGGGCCATGCTCTGTTGCACTGGCGTATAACAGTAACCGCGATGCGGGCGGGACTGTGGCGGATTGTTTCCGCGGACGCGGCAATCTTTGAAATGCACGACGGTTAACGAAATTTGGCCACAATCGATTCGCATAAACCCCGCCAAAGGTATGGGTCGTCCTGCCCGGAGGTGTGGAATGAACGGTTTGTCCAAGATTGCGTCGATGGCGGCGGTCCTGCTGCTGTCGGCCTGTGTCGCCAGCGAACCCGCAAGCCGGAGCGTTTCGGCAGATGCGCTGACGCTGGCATCGCGGGGCACGGGGTCGGTTCCCGATGGCGTGCGGGTTGTGGCGCCGCTTTACACGGTGACGGATGTGCAGGTGACGGTGCCGCAGTCGTTGCGGGTGTCCGAGGCCAATGTGTTCTATCCCATGGCCGATATCGTCTGGCGTGGCGATCCGATGGGCAACCGCCATGCGCAGGTGGGCGCGATCCTGCGGGATGCCGCGGCACAGGCGACCGCGTCGATGCAGGGGCCGCGGGCGGCGGTGGTGCGGATGGAGCTGGTGCGGTTCCACGGCGTGACCGAGAAGACGCGCTACACGGTGGGCGGCACGCATAACATGGACTTCATGCTGACGGTGCTGGATGCCGCGACAGGGGCGCCGATCGACGGGCCGCGTCTGGTCAAGGCCGAGGCGAAGGCGGCGGGCGGTCAGGCGGCGATTGCCGAGGAGCAGGCGGGACGCACGCAGAAGGTTGTGGTGACGGAAAAGCTGGTCCAGACGCTGCGGCGCGAGCTGTCGGGGCCGGTGGCAGACCCTGCGATGGTGACGCGGGCGACCGGTGCGCCGGT
>AYNO01000187.1 GCA_000500915.1 Rhodobacter sp. CACIA14H1 | reverse complement strand
CTTGACGAAGATCTGGAAATCCGTCGCCCCGTCCACCCGCGCATTCTCGATGATGTCGCGCGGCAGACCGGCCATGTAGTTGCGCAGCAGGTATATCGCCAGCGGCAGGCCGAAGCCGGTATGCGCCAGCCAGATGCCCAGATAGCCCTTCCCGATACCGATCCAGTTATGGAACTGCAACAGCGGGATCAGCGCCAGTTGCAGCGGCACCACCAGCAACCCCACGACAAAGGCCACCAGCAGCGCCCGCCCCGGAAAATCCATCCAGGCCAGCGCATAGGCCGCAAAGGCCGCGACAAGGATTGGGATGATCGTCGCCGGGATCGCCACCGTCAGCGTGTTGATGAAGGCCTGCCCGATGGACTGCCCCGCCAGGGGGCTCGCAATCACGTTGGAATAGTTGGACAGCGTGAATTCCGGCGGCGTCGCAGCGGTGACAAAGACACGCGGCATCCGCAGGTCCGCCATCGACGCGGCGGATGACAGGACGAAGCCGCCATCCTCCGCAACCGTCAGCGTCACCCCGTCCCCCAGCTCTGCCACCTGCCCCGGCTCGAAGGCCTCGGGTTCCCGCGAAGACGTGCCCCAGCGGCTGATCACCGCCCCCGTCGCCGCGAACAGGTTGCCCTCGATGACAAAGGCCCCGTCCTTCTGCACCTCGTCCCCGCCGATGCGGATGGCCGGCTGCTGGCTTTCCTGCGTCGAAAGCGCCTGCCACCAGCCCGATGTGGAAATCTGGTCCCCCGTCCGGAAGGACGACACCAGAAGCCCGAAGGTCGGCAGCACCCACAGCGCCACAAGCGCCGCCGTGCACAGATGCACCACCCACAGAAGCGCCGGTTTCTTGCCCGCGATGTTTTCCATCACACCATCCCCCTCAGCGCATTTCCTTGCGGGCGTTATAGACGTTCCAGACAAGGATCGGCGTCACCAGCAGCATGATGATCATGGCACTGGCCGACCCCACGCCCCAGTCCAGCGCACGGAACAGCTTGTCATACATGTAATTGGCCAGAACCTGCGTCTCCCACTGGCCGTTGGTCATGGCCAGCACGATGTCGAACACCTTCAGCACGACGATGGTGATCGTGGTCCAGACCACCACGATGGTCGGCATGATCTGTGGCACCTTCACCTGGAAGAAGATCTGGAACGGATTGGCCCCGTCCAGCAGCGCCGCCTCGATCGTATCCTCCGGCACCCCCCGCAGCGCGGCGGACAGGATGACCATGGCAAACCCGGTCTGGATCCAGACCAGCACCGCCATCAGGAAGAAACTGTTCCAATAGGGCTGCGACAGCCATGTCTGCGGCTGCCCGTAAGGCAGGTCGTTGGTCACGATCCCCGCCAGCCAGACCGCCATCTCGAACCCGATCCCCAGCGCCACCAGCGCCCCGACGACGCGCCCCGCAACCACCCAGCCGCCCTTCGCACCGCCTGCAAGGACCGGCCGCAGCAGCGACCACGCCGCCCAGAGCAGCAGCGCCAGCACCGCCAGCACGAACAGCCCCGGCAGAAGCCGCAGCAGCAGGAAGGACCCGATCCCCCCCTCGAATTTCAGCCAGAGATTGTTCAGAAGCCCGATCTGCGCCTGATCGACAGGCCGCGTGTCATAGATCAGCTTCCAGATCACCGACGCGCCCACGAAGGAAATCGCCATCGGCATGAAGATCAGCGACTTGGCGATATTGCCCCAGCCGATCCGGTCCGTCAGCTGCGCCGCCAGCAGGCCGAAGGCGGTAGAGGCCGCCGGCACCACGATCAGCCACAGCATGTTGTTGCGCATGGATTCCCAGAACTTCGCCTCGCTCATCATCGAGGCGTAATTGGCGAAACCCACGAATTCCCCGTTCCGGTTCAGCGACAGCCAGGCCGTCGCAAAGACCGGATAGGCCAGATACATCCCCAGCGCCACCATCGCGGGCATCAGGAACAGCCAGGGCCGGATCATGTTCGCCCGGCTTGTGTTCCGCCCCGCATTCGGACCCCGGGCCGGAAACAGCACCTTGTCCAGAAACAGGTTCGACAGAAAGAAATAACCTACGCAACCGCCGACACCGACAACGATCACGATCAAGGCCTGCAAGGCAGGATGCATCGGTTCCCCTCCCAAGGTTCCGCAGGGCGGAAATGCGCCCGCGCCGCCGGGTTTGCCCCGGTCAGGCTTGGGCGGGCCCGGGCGCGAAGCCCGGACCCGCCGTCGTCAGATCACTTCGGCCAGGATGCCTGGATGGTGTCGGCCACTTCCTGCGCGGACTTGCCGCCGGAATAGTCCACCATGCCGGTCCAGAAGGTGCCCGCGCCAACGGCGCCCGGCATCAGGTCCGACCCGTCGAAGCGGAAGGTCGTCGCCGTGGCAAGGATCTCGCCCTGCTTCTTCAGCGCCTCGGAGCCATAGACATCGACATTCACGCCCTTGTGCGGCGTCACGAAGCCGGACTGCGCCATCCACACCTCATGCGCGATCGGGGTCTTCAGCCACTCGATGAAGGCGCGGCCCGCCTCGGTGTCCTTCATCATGAAGGCCAGCGTGCCGGCACCCAGAACGGGCTGGCCAAGGTCCTTCTCGGCATAGGCCGGGAAGTAGAAGAAGTCCGCATCCGTGCCCAGTTCCGTGCCTTCGGGGAAGAAGGACGGGATGAACGACGCCTGCCGGTGCATGTAGCACTGCGGCGGCGACGAGAAGAGACCCTTCGGGCTGTCGCGGAAGTCGGTCGAGGCGACAGCCGCCGCGCCACCCGCCACATAGGCGTCATTGCGGGCGAAGTAGCCGAATTCCTCGATCGCGCCGATCACGGCCGGATCGTTGAACGGGATCTCGTTGCGCACCCACTGGTCATAGACATCGGGCGACTGCGTACGCAGCATCATGTCCTCGACCCAGTCGGTCGCCGGCCAGCCGGTCGCACCGCCCGACCCCAGACCGATGCACCACGGCGTGCCGCCATCGGCCACGATCTTGTCCGTCAGCGCCTTCAGCTCTTCCATCGTCGTGGGCACTTCATAGCCCGCATCCGCGAAGTTGTCGGGCGAATACCAGACCAGCGACTTCACATCCGCCTTGTAGGGGAAGGCATACAGGGCTTCGGCCCCGTCCTTGCCCTTGTAGGTCCCCAGCGCGGCCCAGGACGCGCCCGCACCGTAATTGTCGGTCAGCCATGCCTTCGTCTCGTCGCCCAGCGGCACGACAAAGCCCTTGGCCGCCAGATCGCCGATCAGGCCGGGCTGCGGCAGCACCGCGACATCCGGCGGCGAACCGGCTTCCGCGTCGATGATGATCTGCTGCTCATAGCCTTCGGAGGACGAATAGGACACGTCCACGCCCGACGCCGCCTCGAAATAGGCCAGCATCGACTCGACCAGCACCTGGTCCTCGCCGCGCCACGGCCCGAAGATCGTCAGCGTCTGGCCATCCAGATTCGTCGCCTCGTCATAGGCCTTGTAGCTGTCCCAGTTGAAGGCGCCCTCGCCGATGGGAAACTTCAGGTCCTGTGCGGATGCCGCACCGGCCAGAAGCGCAAGCGCCGCCGCGCTCGCGAGATACTTCGCTTTCATGTCTTCCTCCCGATTCCCCCGCCCTCTCGCGGGGCATTTGAACCAACACCGGCCAGAATCACGCTCAAACCGCTTTGGATGGCGCACAGTTGCCGAAGCCTTGCTTCAAGTCAATCCAAAGCGCATTGGACAACCCGCGAATCTTCGTTCCGCTCGGCTGTGCTTTACCAACCACGCCTGCGTAAACGTTTACGGAACCATCCCTTTATCCCCTTTGACCTTGCGCCACCCCCTGACTAACATGCCAGCCCATCCAAATCGCTTTGAAACGGCTGCCCCCGATGAACCTCAAGGAACTGGCCACCAGGCTCGGCCTGTCGCCCACCACCGTCAGCCGTGCGCTGAACGGCTACCCCGAGGTCAACGAAGCGACCCGCGAACGCGTCATGGCCGCGGCCAAGCGGCACAACTACCGCCCCAACACCCGCGCCATCCGCCTTGCCACCGGCCGCGCCATGGCCGTGGGCCATGTCATCCCGCTGGCCACGCGGCATGAAATCGTCAACCCCATCTTCGCCGACTTCATCGCCGGCGCGGGCGAGACCTATTCGCGCAACGGCTATGACATGATCCTCTCCGTCGTTCCCGACGAATCCGAAGATCAGGCCTACCGCGACTTCAAATCCCGCGGCAGCGCCGATGGCGTCATCCTCCACGCCCCCCGCATGGACGACCCGCGCATCCCGCTCCTGCACGAAATCGGGATGCCCTTCGTCGTCCATGGCCGGGCCACCGGCGCGACGCTGCCCTATTCCTGGGTGGATGTGAACAACCGCCGCGCCTTCCAGCGGGCGACCGAATTCCTGCTCGATCTCGGCCATACCCGGATCGGGCTGGTGAACGGCCTCGAATTCATGGATTTCGCCATCCGCCGCCGCAAGGGCTATACCGACGCGCTCACCGCGCGCGGCCTGCCGATCGACCCCTCGCTCATGTCCTCGGACGAGATGACCGAAGTTTCCGGCTACCGCGCCGCCGTCACCATGCTCGCCGGTCCCAACCCGCCCACCGCCTTCCTCGTCGCCTCCATGATCTCCGGCATGGGCGTCCGCCGCGCGATCGAGGAGCGGGGACTGAAGATGGGCCGCGACATCTCCGTCATCATCCACGACGACGACCTGTCCTACATGAAGAACGGCGGCGACGTCCCGATCTTCACCGCCACCCGCTCCTCGGTGCGCGAGGCGGGGCGCATCGCCGCCGAGATGCTGCTCGACATCATCGCCACCACCCCCGACCAGCCACGGGAAAGACTGCTCGAGGCGGAACTCATCATCGGCCAGTCCACGGGACCGGCCCCCGGCAGGGCCTGACACAATGACACTCTCGCGCTTCGACTTCCCCGAAGGTTTCCTCTTCGGGGCCGCCACCGCCGCCTACCAGATCGAAGGGATGAAATGGGGCGGCGCCGGTCCCTGCCACTGGGACACCTTCGCCGCCACCCCGGGCAACGTGGTCCGCGCCGAAGACGGCGCCACCGCCTGCGACCACTTCCACCGCTGGCCCGCCGACCTCGACCTGCTGCGGGCCGCCAACATGGATGCCTACCGCTTCTCCACCGCGTGGAACCGCGTCATGCCGGACGGGGTGACGGTCAATCCCGAAGGACTCGCCTTCTATGACCGTCTTGTGGACGGGATGCTGGAACGCGGCCTCAAACCCTTCCAGACGCTCTACCACTGGGAAATGCCCTCCGCGCTGGCCGACAGGGGCGGCTGGACCAACCGCGACACCTGCCACCGCTTCGCCGATTTCGCGGAAACCGTGACCCGCACCCTAGGCGACCGCGTCGAAACCGTCGCCACCATCAACGAACCGTGGTGCGTCGCGTGGCTCTCGCATTTCCTCGGCATCCACGCCCCCGGCCTGCGCGACATCCGCGCCGCCGCCCGCGCCATGCACCACATCCTTCTCGCCCACGGCCTCGCCGTGGAACGGATGCGCGGCATGGGCCAGCCGAACCTCGGCATCGTGCTCAACTTCGACTACGCCCAGCCCGCCAGCGACGCAGCCGATGACATCGGGGCCGCCGCCCTCTGGGACGGCATCTTCAACCGCTGGTTCATCGAAGCCATCACCCGCCGGACCTATCCGGAAAACGTGCTGGCAGGCCTCGCCCCGCACATGCCCGCCAACTGGCAGGACGACATGGCAACCATCGGCCAGCCCCTCGACTGGCTGGGGGTGAACTACTACACCCGCCATATCCACGCCCACGCCCCCGGCACGGCATGGCCGTCGATCCGGCCCGTCGAAGGCGACCGCCCCAAGACCCAGATGGGCTGGGAAATCTATCCCGAAGGCCTGCACCATTTCCTCACCCGCCTGGCACGGGACCACGTGGGCAACCTGCCGATCTACGTCACCGAAAACGGCATGGCCAACCCCGACAGCGCAGACATCCCCGACACCGTGCGCGAGGATTTCCTCTTCGCCCACCTCGCCGCCACCCGACAGGCCATCGCCGACGGCGCGAATGTCAAAGGCTTCTTCTACTGGTCCCTGCTCGACAATTACGAATGGGCGGAAGGCTATGAAAAACGCTTCGGCCTCGTCCATGTGGATTTCGACACCTTGAAGCGGACCCCGAAATCCTCCTATCACGCCCTCGCCCGCGCCCTGGCGCGAAACGACTGATCGGAGCGCCGCCATGTCCCTTTCCATCCTGGCCGATATCGGCGGCACCAACACCCGCGTGGCCCTTGCCGATGGCACGGCGGTCCGCGAAGCCAGCATCGCCCGCTATCCGAATGCCGAATACAAGGCCCGCGGCCAGGACATCGCCCATATCCTGCAGGACTACCTTGCCACCACCGGCGCCCGACCCGACGGCGTCTGCGTCGCCGCCGCAGGCCCGGTGCAGGACGGCGTCGCCACCATGACCAACCTCGACTGGACGATGGATGGCGCGAAACTCTCCGCCGCCACCGGCGCCGCCCGCGTCGCCATCCTGAACGACCTGCAGGCACAGGGCCACGCGCTCGGCCATATCGCGCCCGACCATCTGCGCAACCTCGTCCCCGGCCCCGTCCTGCCCGACGCCTCCCTCCTCGTCGTGGGCCTCGGCACCGGCGTCAACGCGGCCCCCGTCCACGGCCAGGGCGCCGCCCGCGTCGTGCCCCCCTCGGAATGCGGCCATGTCAACATGCCCGTCCGCTCCGAAGAAGACCTGCGCCTGATGCGTTTCATCGAAGACCGCCTCGCCGCCCGCGGCGAAGTCCCCCATTGCGGGGTCGAGGAAGTGCTGGCCGGCCGCGGCCTCGCCAACCTCCACGCCTTCGCGGCGCAAGAGGCGGGACGCCCCACCGAAAAGACCTCTGCCGAAGTGCTGGAAGCCCTCGCCGCAGGCGACCCCGTCGCCACCCATGCCGCCCGCCTCTACACCCGCATCCTCGCACAGGTGCTGGCCGACCTCGCCCTGATCCACCTGCCCTATGGCGGCATCTACCTGATCGGCGGCATGTCCCGCGCCATGACCCCGCATTTCGCAGGCTTCGGCCTGACCGGAACCTTCCGCGAGGCGCGGCGCGTGGACCTCCTGCAAAAGGACTTCTCCGTCACCGTGGTCGAGGACGACTTCGCCGCCCTCACCGGCTGCGCGGCCTATCTCGAAGCAACCACCGGCTGACACCTCCGACGCGGGCGGGTCCTGCCCGCCACAGGACAGGCAAGCCCGGGAAAGCCCGCTTCCCCCGGCCCTGCACCCGCCCGCCAGCGTCCGGTCCCCCCCCCGCCTCGACCACGCCCCGCGTTAACCTTAACGTGCGC